>JABFQO010000004.1 GCA_019685575.1 Candidatus Bathyarchaeota archaeon A05DMB-4
ACGAGATAAGTCACGTATCCCGGGCTACCACTTCAAAATCTTATTTTAAGGTCTTTTCGAATATTTTCTTGAAATGTATAGTTACAGGGTCATCTTATGGAGACTATGTTAATTAGCCGATGCTTCTCTTGCTAATGAATGCATTATATCAACAAGCATAGGATAGCATTTTTTGTAAATCCGGTAAAACTTATCGTATGCGTTTGTGTTCTTTTTGTTAGGAACCAGTAATCCTTTCGTCTTTACAAATTTGTCTTGCATATCACGCGTTATTTTTTTATTGCCAAGCGCTGTGTTTATGTAAAGAGCAACTCCGAGGGCGCTTGCTTCTTCGGGCTGTGTCAACTCGTAGCATTTTAATCCCAGAACATCGACAACAATTTGCTTCCACAGAATACTTTCCGCACCTCCGCCGCTGATACTCATTTCTTCGAATTGAACCCCCATGGCTCTGTAAGCATCCAAGATGGAAAGGCGAAAAAAATGACAAAACAAAATAACGAAAAAATCGCTTGGGACATGAACCGAAAAGCGTACGACAACGTTTTCAAGATCATAGGTCGTACCCCTCTGGCTAAATTACATAGGATCACAAGAAATAGTAGAGTTTCAACCAACATCTTTGGCAAACTGGAACTTTTCAACCCTACCGGAAGCCTAAAGGACAGAATTTATTACGAAATGATAAGCAAAGGCATAGAGTCAAATGAACTAAAGCCTGGCATGGAATTAATCGAAGCATCAACGGGAAACGCGGGAATTGCATGCTCATTTGTTGGCCATTTGCTTGGCTACAAAGTAACCATAGTTATGCCGAAGGGCATGAGCATGGAAAGGGTAAAAATGATACGCGCCTTTGGAGGCAACGTAATATTTACAGAAGGCGCAGAGAGCGACGTAGATCTCGATATTAAAAAAATCAAAGAAATTCTCGACAAAAACCCTGGTAAATATTGGTGGGTTGATCAGTACAGCAACCCAAACAACCCTAACGCGCATTACAAGACAACTGCGCCAGAAATCTGGGAACAAACCGAGGGAAAGGTTGATTGTTTTCTTGCATCTGTGGGCACCGGAGGCACCTTAACCGGTGTGGGCAGATTTTTGAAGGAAAAGAATCCGAAAGTGCATCTTTACGCCGTCGAACCTACTGAGGCCCCTATGCTCTCAAAGAGGACTTGGGGCTCTCACAGGATCGAAGGAATAGGCGACGGTTTCGTTCCTAAAAACTTGGATCTTAGCCTTTTATCGGGCGTTATCACAGTCACATCGGATGAAGCAATTGAAACCGCCAGACGATTAGCTCTGGAAGAAGGAATATTTTGTGGAATATCGTCGGGTTGTAATGTGGCGGCGGCATTAAAGGTTGCAAAAGAGCATCCTGAAATTAGGTCAATTGTTACAATGATTAATGACTCGGGGCAAAGGTATTTTTCGACTGAGCTTTGCATGGAAAAGAAAGAGTTAGAAATTCCCGTTCGAGAGCATCCGCTCGATGAATATACAATTGCTGAACTAAACAAATATCAAAGCCACTGGGAAATAATCGAATAGTTGCGCACTTTTTTTTAAAAAAAACCGAAACTCTCAAAGACTTAATATCCTGAAGAAGAGTCCGCCTAGAAATATTCCGAAGGCGAGTTCGAAGATGGTTATGTAAATGGCTGTTTTCCATCCGAATTCTCGTTTAAGCATTACGAAAGTCGCGACGCATGGCACGTAAATCATCGTAACAAAAGCCAATACTATCATCTGTACAGGAGTAAAAATGGACGCTAGGTTGGTTGTGCCGAAAAGGATGGCTGGCATGACGACTACCAATTCCTTGCGGACGACGCCGAACAAAAGAAGAACACCGACCACCGAGGGCAAACCAAGCCAGTAAACAGTCACGGGAACAAGCGCATTTTCTATCGGTACAAGCGTGCCGGCAAAATGCATGCCAGCCAGAACCGCTCCACCTGCCACGTAAATTGGGAACACCATGTAAATTATCGATTTAACTCTTGCCCAAGTCTGCGCTAGAACCACATGTCCTGAGGGCATTCTCAAAGAAGGCAACTCCATTATCATTCCCATTGATTCGCCCGGAATAACCTTAAACGCGATTCTTCCCATGACAAGAATTAATGCCAAGTCTATTAGAAGAAGCGCAAACGCCCACTCTATGTTCACAAAAGCCGCGACCAACCCGAGGATGACTATAATGCGGGCGGTGCAGGGCACAAACGTTACAACAAATGCCGCAATCAATCGGTCTCGTTGGGTTTCCATGATTCTGCATGAATAACACGCTGGTACATTGCAGCCGTAGCCTAATATTATGGGAATTATGGCTTTTCCGTGCAGGCCTATTTTGTGCATGAGATTGTCAAGTAGAAACGCAACTCTCGGCAAATATCCCGAATCCTCGAGAATCGTGAGAAGAAGATAAAAAGGCAGAACATAAGGCAAAACTAATGTCACAGCCGCGATAAACCCGCCGACTACGCCTTCCCAAACGATTTTCTCAGCAATGTCAAGAGTTTTTGGTTCGAAAATGTGGAAGAAATTTGAAATCATTGTAGACAAAAAGTTGCCGAACGTGAATATCACGTAAAAAACAGAAAACATAACTGCAATCATAAGGAGATAGCCAAAAATCTTATGCGTGGCTAACTCGTCAAACTTGTCCGCGAATGTTGTTTTTTTGAGAACTGCGGTTTCTTGAACTTCTTTCGTAATTCTACTGGCAATCGTGTATCTTTCTGAAGAAATCACCACGGGGCAAGATTCGCCGTGAATTTGCTCGATTTCCTTTGCGTATTTTTCTGCAGTTTCTATGATTTTGGCACTTTTCTTTTGCACTTCTTTTTTTACTTCTTGGTCTCCTTCTAGAAGTTTTAAGGCTACAAAACGTGAAGGATAAGAAAACTTGAACTTGTCTAAAAGTAGTGTTAATTTTTTAACTCTTTCCTCCACTTCCTTTCCATATTCGATTACTTTAGGCGCAACCTGTAATTTTCCCTTTGCGATTTCAATCGCCTTCTCAACAAGTTCATACACGCCGACTCCCCTAATCCCCACGGTGGCAACGACTGGCACGCCGAGAAAATCGCTTAATTTCTTCTCGTCGATTTTTATTCCCTTCGCTTTTGCCAAGTCGATCTGATTCAACGCGATAATAATAGGTGCTTGCAATTCCATTAATTGCAGTGTAAAGAAGAGATTTCGTTCTAACGCACATGCGTCGATAACGTTTATCACTACGTCAGGCTTTTCTAAGGCTACGTATTCTCGAGAGACAAGTTCCTCTAGAGAGAACGTTGAGAAGGAATAGATGCCTGGTAAGTCGATAACGTCGATCTTATACTCCTTAAATTTTAAACTGCCCTCGGCTCTCTCAACCGTCTTGCCAGGCCAATTACCGACATGCTGATGTGAACCCGTCAAGCAATTAAAAATCGCACTTTTTCCAACATTGGCGTTGCCCGCTAACGCAATAGTTAACTCCGCCTTTTCTTCAATGTCTTTCTTTTTTAACGCGCCAACATGGCAAGAAGAGACCATTGCTAATTTTCCTTCATTTTCACCAAGATGTTTTCAGCGATGTCTCGTCCGATGGCTAATTTGCATCCTCTCACGGCGATTTCGACAGGACCGTTGAAGGGTGCTGTTTTCACTATTGAAATGCAAGTGTTCGGGGTTAGTCCAAGGTCTGCCAATCTTTGAATTATCTTTCGGTTTCCTTTGATGCATGTGATCTCGCCTCTTTCGCCAGGTTCAAGTTCAGTGATTGGCAAGAGGTTTCCGTGTTTATAGTGGGCTCTACGTCTTCTTCTGAAGCGTATTCGACTATAGCCTTGAGGTAAGGTTAGTTTCATTTTGATCTCTTCGTCTTCTTTTTCTTGACTTTAATGACGGACGCAACTTCTGGACTTAGTGCACGCGCGACCTCGTTAATCTTAATTGTTATAGGCCCGCCGAAAGGTGCCTTCTCGGCAATTTCAACCGAAACACCAGGCGAAATCCCCATTGTGCATAGATAATGAAGCAATTCTTGATTTTCATTAGCTATTTTAACTATTGCGCTTCTTTCATGAACATCAAGTTGGGTGAGTGGTTCAGAGTCTTCCTCCACAATGGTTCCCTGTTGGGTAGGGATAGGGTTTCCGTGAGGACAAGTTTTTGGATGGTTCAATGTTTTTTCTATAGCGTTGAGGATTTCCTCAGTCATACCGTGTTCAAGCCTGCATGCGGCTTCGTGAACTTTGTCCCAGTCTATGTGTAAAATATCGGTCAGCAAGCGTTCGGATAATCGATGTCTCCTCAAAACCTGAAGTGCTATGGTGTTTCCTTTTTCAGTAAGTTTTACGCCTTTGTAGGGCACATGCGTTATGTAACCTTCTCTTTCCAACCGTTCAACCGTGTTTGTAACAGTCCCTGGTGCTACATTGAGCATTTTCACTAAATCATTTGTTCTTGCTGCCTTATTTTTTTCTTGAAGCCTATGTATGGCTTCTAAATATTCCTCGATCACGGAGGTGACGTTTTGTTCCATCAATTTCACCGAGCATACTAAAAATAAGTTACGATTAATCGTATATTTAAGCGTTCTTTTTCGCTTCTATTTAAGGAAGCCAAAATGGCGTGCAGAGTATTCGATAGTTTTAAATGTAGAAACAGTAAATACGGAAAATTGGCCCTGGTGCCATAATGCTGTGCTGATAGTTTCAAACGTTAACTTGACAGAAAACGATGGTGCGATGAAGCCGACAAGGTTCCTCAACTCGTCTGTTAGAGATTATGTTCTCAACATAAATAATGACTATCGTTACATGAAGATGGGCTATTATGTATCTTTGCATGCTGAAGTTTTAGGAAACCCCGTGGTTCCACGAAGCGAAAATGCCATCGATGCCTACAGACACCCTATACTCTTAATCAAAGCAGCAAAACATGGAATCCCCACCCTACCATACATGGTGACTGATTCGGCTCGGCAGCTAATCAAAAAATTTGGCTTTCCAATACTTATTTTTGCGGTCAATCCCTTCTCAAACGGGGGCTATAGAATAGCAAATAACGAAACCGCGCTTTATAGGGCGCTGAGAAGTTTCGGCTTGAACCACAAATTCACGGTTTGCGCACAACCACTTCGCGGAAAAATGGTTTCAGTGAAAACAGTGTTTGGCAAAAACGGTTGCCATGGGCTTTCCGAAGAAATATCGAGAAGATTTTATGAAGTTTTCAAACTTCCAATCTGCCGGCTGCATATCCAAGAATGCGACGGAAAAGCCTACTTGTGCGGAATCCAGAAAATAGAAATCGAAGAACTAACAGCGGCAGACCTAAAACTGATTTCCGAAGAAATTGCTCAAATCTCAAGAATCGGGGAAAAATATTGGCTAAGATAGCTTGTTTTGTTGAAAAATACAATTTCTTAGATCCCACTGAAGCAGAAGCGCTTCAAAAATTCAAACAAACCGCCGAGGGAATGGGGCACGGTTTTGATTTCTTGTTTAAGCAAGATATTTCTGAGATACCTAAATACGATGCAGTTTTCATACGTGCCACGACTGATCCCCTTTACACTTCTTACGTAGTGTCCAAGACCGCGTGGGAATTAGGCATAAAAGTTGTCGACGATCCAAAGTCGATACAGATTTGCGGAAACAAAATCCACCTTTACAGCCTCTTCGAAAAACACAACATCCCCCGCATTCCCACGATTTTTCTGGCAAAGGACGATTTTCATCACAAACAAATCTCAGAGGTATTCGATGCCTTTGGAAGACCAGTCGTTTTGAAAGCGCCCTACACAAGTTTTTCCAAGTATGTGGAACGGGTGGCTTGCGAAACGAGTTTCCGTAATGTTGCAAGAAGATTTTTCAGGAGATCCGACGTGCTGGTTGTCCAAAAATTTATGCCCACAAGTTTCGATTGGCGAGTTGGCGTCTTGAACGGCGAAATTCTATACGTTTGCAAGTACACCATGCGGAAGGGAAAATGGAAACATGGCGCCAAATTAAGAGGAAAGAGCAAATTCATTTGGGGCAGAAGCATATCACTAAAGAGAGAACACGTGCCAACCAGGTTTAAGACAGTGGCTTTGAACGCATGCAAAATAGTGGGCGACGGATTGTACGGAGTGGACATTAAAGAAATCAACGGCGATTACGTGGTGGTGGAAGTGAACGATAACCCTAGCATTTATGCGGGTTATGAAGACCTCAGAGACCGGGATTTGTACGCAAAAATCATAACCTACCTAATCAACTAGTACCATTAGTTTTTTGTCACAAACTTTAGCTAGTTTTTTTTTAAAAAAAGAAAAGCGAAGTTGAAGGTTTATTCGATGCCCCATTTCTTGGTGATTTTGACGATGAGGAAGATTACAAAGACTACGATTATGAAAGTAATTAAAGCCACTAAGAACGCGCCTACACCGAACACTTGGTCTAGCACCGTGATCTGATAAGTTGACAGGTTTCCGATACCGGGTATTAGAAGACCGATTACTGGCAATATCAAATCCCTGACAAGCGACTGCACCAAATTGCCTAGGTAAAGACCCATGATGAAAGCCACAGCAAGTCCCATTACTTTATACTTGGATAAGAAATCCATGAATTCCTTCCACATGCCTTTTGGAGCCGGTGCTGGCGGAGCAGGTTTGGGCGTCAACAGTTCTCTAATTTTTTTCAGTTCCTCTAACATTTTGTCTTCTTTCGACATCTCAATCCCAATGTTCTTTCCCTTGTATGCATTTATAAGACTTTAGAATGCTTTACCCATTTTTGCTATCTTGCTACGAAAGTGATTCCAAGAAGAATAAGCACCGCACCAAAAACAAACAAAGGCGCTGGCACCTCAAAAAACAAAATCACCCCCAATACCGTAGCGCCAATCGGTTCCAGCAATGCCATGGTAGCGGTTTCGAACGATTTAAGATTAGAAAGAGACGAAAAATAAAGCGTGTGCGCAACAGCGGTAGGCAGTAGACCTAAGCCTATCACTGAAAGAAGAACTCCGGCATCTTGTGGGATTATCAGAGAATTATTTGTTGGGATGCTCAAAACGCCGACAACCAGTGCAGCTAACAAATATATGGGAAGCATCGTTGCAAGGATGGGTATCTGGCTACGGGTTTTTCTGCCCAAATTTAAATAAAACCCTTCGACCACGGCGGCTAAAATTGCTTCTAAATCGCCTTTTAAGTTCAGCGAGAATCCTGCTGGATACGCGTCTGCGATTGCGATTATACAGCCTCCGATGAACGAGATCGTTAGACCAAAAAAAGCTAAACGAGAAGGTTTGATGTGGAATAGAAAGCTTGAGATGAGAACAGTGAAAATGGGCGTTGTGTTTACAAGAACCGTGGCATTGAGAATAGTTGTGTCTTTTGCTGCGGATGCAAAAAATATAAAATGAAGCCCCAAAAACACGCTTAAAACGCATAGGTCTCTAAAGTTTTTTCTGAGAAGCGTAGCATGAAAAGACTTTCTCAAGACCAAAAGAATGACTGCCAGTGCCGCGCTTGCAACGATTAAACGCCAAAAAGCTACAGGAAACGGGTCGAGGCCGCTTAGCCTTATGAGGATGACCGCGGTGCCAAAGAGTATGCCCGCAGTTATACCTTCTGTTAGCGCCAGTTTTCTTGTCCGCTGTGGCATGGGTGGTCTTCCTTTTTCAACTCAATCGTATTCCAAAGTTTATATGCCTACTTGTTTCATTAAAACAATAAATGTTTCAAGCAACGAGGCGAGCGAGAAAGTGAATACGGACGAAATCATGCAGTTGGCTTTGCGGCTTGCCGGTATGAAAGATGCCCCAGAAGACAGCGTCATCTACGTGAAGGGCGACAACATAAGAAAAATCTTGTTTTCCATAGACGCTGGCGTTTCAGAGCTTTTGCTGGCTAAACAACACGGTTACGATGCAGTAATAGCGCACCATCCAGTAGGTGGAACGGCAGCCATAGATTTTTACAAGGTTTTCCAAAGGCATGTTCAGCAGATGGTTGACGCCGGGGTTCCAAGAGTTAAAGCAGAAATGGCGATTAGAAAGAAACTGAATGAATTAGAAGTAGATGCGCATACACGAAACTACGCACACACAATCGATGTAGCAAAGTTTTTGAAAATACCCTTCATGAACATACATACCCCCTTAGACGAGATCGGTCGAAGCATAATGAGCAAACAAATTATGAGTAGACTCCGCAAAGATTCAACGGTGCAAGATGTCGTTTTAGCGTTGCAAGAGTTACCAGAGTTCAAGAAAGCAACCACCAAAATCAAAATTCGACTAGGAAAACCAGAAAACCCGGCGGGCAAAGTCGTAGTGTCACATGGAGCAGGAACCAACGGTGGCTACGAAATCGCAAAAACCTACTTCCAACACGGCATCGGCACAGTCGTATACATTCACATTAGCGTAGGGGATTTGGAGAAACTGAAAATCGAAGAAAAAGGAAACCTAATAATCACGGGTCACATCGCCAGCGATTCAGTAGGCATAAACCCGTTTATTCGTGAACTCGAAAAAAGAAAACTATCCGTAACACCGATTGGAATCATTTCCTAAAAAAAGAACCATTAGGCCTTCCGTTTCTTCATCGCATCTTCTGCGCAGAAGCATGGTTGCGTGTTTGGAGCCCATTCTTTGCAATGCCATAAAGTAGCCACTATCGGATTCTGGTTATTCAGTAACCGTCTCATGCAGAAAGTTAGATTTGGATAATCATAAGGAGTATGGCTGACACAGTTGCCACAAAACTTCCTCTTTAATTTGCTTCTCAAATTTGCTACACCATCAAATTTTTTTCCGCGCTAAATATGGAACTCGTTTAAAGTTTTCGCCAACTCTTTCTAAGACTGAAGCAACGATTATTGGGAAAATTATCATAGCGTCGCCTATAACCATTATTTTACTTGCTTTTCGCTTTACTTTGCCCCAACTTACAGTTTCTCTAAGCGTTGAGCCTGATAATCCCCCAGATTCTGGTCTGTCCATCGTTATAACCACGGCATAATCCATTCCCTTCTTAGCCGCCAAAGTCGCCGATTGCACCGTGTTCCTTGGCACTCCACCACCAATAACTAGCATGCCATTCCTAGGGGAACGGTCGCAAATGTCAATAATCTGCGCTACATCCTTGAAGGCATCTACCATTAGGGTGCTTTTAAAAGCATTACGAGAAGCATGAAGCCAATAAGCATAGCCGAATTCTGAGTCACGAAGCGCTGGCAGAAAAATAGGTACGTCGGCCTTGTAAGCGGCACGTAAAATCGAGTCGGGATCCTTAAGTCTTTTGCCTAGTTCTCGCGAAAATTCGTTTGAAGAAAGGCTTTTTCCTCGATTCTCTTTGGCAATTTCGTCGAATATTTCTACAAGCACATTGTCAAGTTTAGAATAGTCTTCTTCTGGAACAAAGACGTCATAAATGCGGAATATGTGATACTTGAATAACGTGTAATCATCTACAAACCAGTTCCCTTTATAGTGATGCCCACCAATAGCTTCTATCGCATCGTGAACCATGTTGGCACCAGTACTTACAATGACATCAACAAATCTTTTACGAACTAAATCCGCAATTATCGAACGCATACCCGCTGGAACCACCGCGCCCGCCAATGCTAAAAAAATTGTGCATTTTTTGTCACGTAGCATTTGTTCGTAAACATCGCATGCAGTGGAAAGCCTGCCTGCGCCAAAAGAACCCGCATTTCTAAATTGCTGAATCAACGAGTCCACAGTTAAGGCTCTGTCAATTTTCATGTGCTTAACAGGAGATTGTAAGAAATTTTTCCTTTGCATTTCATTTCGTTATTTTTTATGTGCATATTGGAAAAAAGTGTTTCTATCACCCGTTTAGTAGTCAGCGTTTTTTAGAAAGTTTACAGCTGAAAATATCTTAGAGGATTTTAAAAAATGTCCCATTTTACAATTTTTGTCCGATATAGCATGTTGTTATTAGTCACAAATCACGTTAACAAAGCGGTGGCATCCATTAGGAAAGTAAGGCCGCTTTTAAACGGGGCATAAGTCTTCTGGCCCATTAGTGAATCAAGGATTCTTCTCGCTGTGGTGTTTTGAGGAGAGATTCGAGTTCTTCCATGTATTTCTCGTGGTCGTATCTCCAGTTTCCATCATCAAACAACCGGTAAGGAATTGTTTGTCTCGAAACATGTCTCAAATCTTGTATAAAATACCTGTAGCTTTTCAGAAATCCCCTCTTGACCAGTAAAGAAAGGCTGTCGATGAGGCGTCTAAACTCTTTCCTTGGAAGATACATTTGCACAAAAAGTCCGTTTTCACCGAAAATTTTGCCGATGGACCTAGAGAAAGGTTTGTTAAAAAGTGAAACTGCAAACTTTGCCATGTTTTCTTGGTTTGGAAAGATGAAAATGAAAAAGAAAAAGTCAGACTCATCCATGTTAAAGGGAAACGAAATCACTTGATAGCTTTCTAACATTTGACGTTTCATGATGTGGTTATCAAAATGATACTTGATGCTTTGCAGAGAAACGCCTAACTTTGAAGCAATCGATCGGAAGCTTTTGGTCGCGTCGATCTCCAGTTCCTTCAAGATAAACACGTCAGTGAAGTCTGCTCTTTGCGGAAATGCTTCTGGATCCTTTAGCGTGTAAGGAAGTTCAACGGGCTGAAGCGGCAACTCTTCAACCCATTTTTCCCACGAAAAAATCCACTTGAGAGATTGCTTGTCAAGCCAGTTAGTCGTCGGGTTAACCGTGTGGAAGCATGTTGACCAGAAGTATTCAAGGTTTTCTGCAACACCCTTGTCTCTAAGCGTCTCAAGAAAAGAACCAAATTCATCCTCGTTTCTGGGCGGTATAGCATAAAGCGCAAAGGAGCCCTCAAATTCTCCATAACATCGAGACACGTAAAGCCAAAAATCATTAGCCTTCAAACAATCAAAAAGAAGCATCTCTTTTCCTAACGCCGCCTTCGCGAAAACACAAGTTTTTCTCAAGCCTATAAAAGTATGGTAAACGTTAACGTTCAAAAAAATAAGAGGCTTTAAACGCCTTAACCTAGCACGTAGCGTAGCATCCTTGATTCCTAATTTTTTCGCCACTGCAGTCAGGTTTCGAGGGCTTTCTGCTCCTAATGCTTCGAGTATGTGAAGGTCAAGCAAGTCTAACTGTTTCTTCATGCAATCACTAGCACCACTGTTTATTTCACAGCAGCATCGTAAAGATTTTTCTATTTCGGAATGCCTGGACCAGGAACAGGATCGCCGCCACCTCCATTAGGAGTGCTACCGCCATCATAGACATCGAAGACCATGGTGTTTACGAATGCCTCCAGCGCCGTGCTGATGGGGAGCAGAATAGCCGCTTGAAAACCTATAGAAAACAAAATGATGGCAATTGCGAACACTAACAGGTAGTTTTTCATGTTCAAAAGCCTTCACCTCCTTTCATTTTTGTAACAAAAATATTGATTCTCACAAGAAAAGTTAAATATTACTCCTAAGGCGCAATAAGAAATTCCGTGCGGTTGGTCATCCGTGGGTGACTGTTTGAAAGCCAAAAAAGGCGAGTTAGATAAATCGTTGGTTGTTGCTTTAGATGCGAGTATGGAAAACATTTTTGGTAAAAGCGCGACGAAGGCAGTTTATTATCATCTTAACAAAAGTTATTTGCTAAAGCCTGAGGAAATCCCTGAAAAACCTCAAGTTTTCGTCAAAGCGATGGAGGAGATGTTCGGAGAACGGGGCGCCGAAGTAATCGAAGCATTGTTAGTGAAGGATTTACTCGCAAAGTTGGGAATCGAGTGCCGGGATAAAGAAAACAACAATTTAGTCGATTGGCTAGACAAACTGAAAACTACGTATTCAAAGAAACAATAACGCTAAAACTCTCTGAGCAAATAACCAGTTTTTCTTTTTTTCCTTGCCACATGCAGAGGATTAAACGGAGTGGAGCGCACTTCCTAGCCGGGTACCTGACAAAAATGTTATTAGGGTTTTTTATTTTTGGTTTTTTGAGAGCGATTGATCATGGGACGATGGCGACTATTCTTCGTGGTTATTCTCGTTTTAGTGGTGGTTTGGCTGACTATTTTCTGGGTTTATTATACGAATTTGGATAACACCTTGAAACATGAAACTAATCGGTGGGCAGTCATAAAAGATTCTCACGGCGACCGTATCGCAGTCGAACCTACGAGCAGTCAAGCGTGGTCTCAACTTGTAGCGCTTTTTCAGAATCAAACCATACGTTGGATTGGAGGAATGGTGGAAACATACGACAACAAGTGGGGTTTCCGCTTTAAACCAGAAAACATCACAATCGCAGAAGTTACGGCAGAAGGACTACAAACATACATCAAATGGATAAGTGAGGACTTGAGCTACTGGCTGAATCTGGGGTGGGCTTACGTTTCAGCTCAAGTAACAGAAATCCACTCTCCCTCGTAGCATGAAAAATTGGAGAACCAAAAAAGGCGTGGTTATTATCTCTGGGTGAACGAATGCTGGCATCATAAACACGGCACATTACGTGCAACAATTTACCGAAGTTAACCGCATCCACGCCATTCTCGGCGGCTTGGCAGGAAAAGAATGCGAAACCCGAATCGCCTCAACTGTAGCCGAATTAAAAACTAAACCCGAAATTAATTGTTCCTTCGCATTGTACGAGTTGGAAAGGAATCTTTGCTACAGAGGTATTCCCTCAAGCCTTTGTGTGAAACATCGTTGGAAATCTATATCAGCTTGATGCATTCGCGTAGAAAACTTATAGGCTTCAGAATTTATTCAACTACAGAGGTTTCCGCATGAGCTGGCCCACAAAAGAAGACATTAAGATGCTCAGTAAATTATCAAAAGAGAAATTATTCGAACTGTTCTTTCTGCACGTTCGAAACCTTTGGCGAGTCGACGGGCTATATTTTCTAGGCATAGAAGACCGCTTTGGCACGCAAGCGGCGACGGAAATCGATGCTAATTGTTGGAAGACGATGGGAAGAATTGAAGCTAAAGAACTGAAGACGCTACTTGGAATAAAAAGTAACGGCATCCCAGAATTAATTAAAACCCTTAAACACACCAGCTGGGCGTTGTATCAGGTCGGCAAAGAATCCGAAGCTACAGAAGAAAGAGGAATTTTCCGAGTTACTGACTGCAGAACACAAAAAACAAGAATAGAAAAAGGCTTAGGAGTATTCCCATGCAAGTTAGTAAGGCATGGTTTTTTGCAGAGTTTTGCTGGAGAGTTTAACCCCGAAATTGAAGTGATCTGCAGACGTTGCCCGCCTGACAAGCATAGCGAAAAACTGTGGTGCGAATGGGAATTCAGAAAACGAAGCCATGTCTAAGTTGATAAAGGACAGTGCTTTTTTAGGTACTCATCAAATTTTTCGCCTAACGTGCTTTTCAGCAAGTTCATTCTTTGCGCCAAATACTCATCACGCAAAATGTCGAAATAATAAGTGTTCCATCGCTTATTGTTGACAAACGAAGTTTCTCTTAAAACTCCGCTTCGTTTAAACCCACATGCTTCCAAAGTCTTGTGCGCACGGACGTTGAATTCGACGCTCCACGCTTCGCATCGTTCCATGTTCAAGTGAAAAAAGGACATTTCCAGCATGGCGACGGTGATTTGTTTTCCGTAGCCTTTACCCCAGAGTTCTTTTTTGCCGATGTATGTGCCGATGGTTCCGGTTTTCACGTTGGCCCACTCTTCTCTTCGAATAGTGGCGATTCCTATGGGTTCTTTTGAGTTAACGGTCTCTACAATGTAGTAAAGATTTTTTCTTCTTTAGTTCTTTCTTCGAACTGTTTTCTATTTGCGCCATGTTCATAAGGTTCATAGGTTGTGCTCGAGAATACATTATTAACTCGAAATCGTTTTCCCATTGATGCATAAGTTTCAAGTCTTCTTTCTCGACTGGCCGAAATTTTACATCTCCAAACTCAAACATGTATCCTACACTCTCACTTTTCAGAGAGCAGTCTTGAGAAAACTTAAGGTTTACCCTAACTGTGAATCAAGGACAGAGCGCTTCAAAATATTCTAGACAACATAATAGTCGACTACCTTCTGCATCCGCTTCGGCGCGTGCTCCATTTGCGAAAGTTGCTTCAGGATCTTTATCATTTGCGGTTGGAAACGTGCCAAGTCCGTAAGCGTAACAAGTCCTGAAAGTTTGCCTTGTTTAATTATCGGCAGTTTTTTGATTTTCATCTTGAACATTACTCTTGCAGCGTCTTCTAAATCGGTTTCTGCTTCTACCACTATCAAAGGTTTCGACATTATATCCTTCACTTTTGTTGTTGTGGGATCCTTTGCTTCGCTTATCACTCTTTTTAGCATGTCACGTTCGGTTAGTATGCCGATGGCTTTACCTTTTTTTACTACGATAAGGCATCCGATTTCGTAACGATTCATCATGTCCGCAGCGTCTTTCGCTGTTCGGTCTGCGTCTATTGTTATAACGTCTTTCACCATGACATCTTCGATTTTTAACGACACAAAACTCACTCCCACTCTTTTTAATAAGCAAGATGATTTAATATGTTTTGTCTGTACAAAAAAAGACGTAAGAAGAAAAGCTCGAGAATGTTATGGACTTTGTTCTTGAACAGAACGCAAAACTTCTTCGAGTAACACTGCTTCAGGAACGACGCCTAACAGTTCTTTTTTCTCGTTAACAAGCAGTTTTGGCACGCCCATGACGCTGTATTTTTGTGCCAAATGTGGAAACTCGCCGATTTCTACGCCGTCAGCACGGATAAAATCGCTTTCTATAGCAAACTTATGCGCCAATTCCACCGCCAACGGACAGTAGGGACATGTTAACGTAACGAAAACTTGAATGTGCACGGGCTTGTTTATTGAGGCAAGTTTATGTTTGGTTTCTTCAGAAAGTCCACTTTCACCCTTTGAAACGTTGACTACAGCGTCAAAGAACGATTTAAACTCGTAACCCAAGGGTACACCAAAAAATCGTACTCCATAATCCTTCGCGCCGATCACGGCGATTGCTGGAACCTTGTCGATACCGAGGGTTTTGGCTTTCTCTGCGTCTTTTACAAAGTCGTAAATTTCAACTTTTATTTTTTCGGAAAGGGCTCCTACTTCTTGTGCAAGTTCGCGGGTTTCCTTGCAAAAATGGCACTCGAATTCTTGCGTGAAAACGATTATTTTAACTTCGTCTTTCAGGCTGTTTTCCAACCCAGCCTTTATGTGCTGTTTGTGTTCGTCAGGAATAAACCCCAACTAATACCACCGAATACTTCATTACTTCTTCTATCATTTATAATTGTCTACTTCCAAACAGCGTGTAAGTTTTTAATGACTTTCTCCGCGTTTCGGCTGAAAGGGATTCTTGCCCGCGCGAATTTTTCTTTTGGCTTACTAATAGGTTTTGTAGCGTCGATGCCGAGTTTTGTGGTCAACCCTGTTTCTTGGTCTGCGGATGGGTCAAGCGTTGAACCTCGAGCGTTTTGGATGAGTATCAAGTCTTCGTTTGCTTGAAATCGTGTAGCAATTGCCCATTCTACTTCTTCCATGTTGTAAACGTCGATGTCCATGTCAACAACTATTGCATGTTTTAGACTCGGATGTGCGCCGAAGATTGCAGTTAGCGCATTTTTTGCATCGCCATCCTTCTGCTTCTCGATAGAAACAACCGCGTGAAGCCAACCGCACCCGCCACTAGTAAGGTTTACGGCTCCGACTTTTGGCACTACGTTAGCGACGGCTTCCCAGATTTTAATTTCGTGAGGAAGCCCCATTAACAGTTTGTGTTCATTCCCTGAAGGCAATAGAGCTTGGTAGATGTAGTCGTCACGGTGCATCATGCCTACAACTTCTATGACTGGCTGATTGCGTTTTACGTCATAAGTGCCTGTAATGTCAACCAAAGGTCCTTCAACTACTTCCTTATTTACGCACAAATGTCCTTCGAATACGATCTCCGCTTCTGCTGGTGCTACTGCGTCCACATGTGCACACTTAACTAGGCTGAATTTGTTCTTCAGCAAAGCATTTGCCACGTCAAATTCGCAAACTCCAAAAGGCACTGGAGAAGTGGCTGCAACCAAAACAGCCGGATGCAAGCCGATCGAAATCGCTACGTCTAAATCTTTCCCTTCTTCTTTGGTCATCGTCCAAAGTTTGAATAAGTGACGAGGAACAAGTCGAATGGCAAAATGTTTATCATCTAAAACTTCAAGACGATGAACAGAAACGTTGTCCACTCCTTTATTCGGGCTTTTTGCATGAATTATGGCGGAAGTAACGTATGGAGCAGCATCTTTCTCGAAATGTGTCAGAATAGGCAATTTGGAAAGTTTTGGTTTTTCAACGATATTTTCCTTGACTGCCCCATTTTTTGCGATGTTTGGTTTAGACGGGTTTTTCCACGCTTCAATAAGCCGTTGATACAAACTTTCGGGTTTGACGCCCAGCGCCGTGGATAATCTTTCTCGTGTTCCGCATACATTTGCAACAACGCGGTTCTTGTATCCCTTTATTTTTTCAAAAAATAAAACAGGGCCATTTTGGTCGAAGTGTTTCATTATTGCCGAGATTTCAAAACGGGGCGAAACAGGGGCGGTCACATGAAGTGTTTGGTTTAAGGTTTCCTTTTCTTCCAGAAAACTGCGAAGACTCATATTTGAACGCTCTCTCCTTGCATAGAGGGTTTGGGCTGAGTGACCTTTTCGAAAAGCCGCATGAGAATAGGTGAGGCTTCGGCTTCGCTTACGGTTTTGAGATAAATGGACACTAATCCTATCTTGTTTATTTTTGAGGCTAATCTTTCGGCAAGGATTCGAGCGGTCGTTGTGTTTCGATCACCCATCAGTATCGACGACAAAAATGGCGCGGTTATCTGAGACTGGGAAGGAATTGCTACCGCCAATGTGCCCAAGTTATCTTCGCCCTCGCTTAAGAGCACCATACATGCATTTTTAGCTTCCAGATAAATCGCAAGAAAACGCCTTTCGCCCTCTTTAATCTCGTCTTCATACATAGTTGCGCGATCCATTCAAATTCGCCACGCTATTTATAGCACCCTCTATACCTATTTATTATTTTCAACAAAGGCGACGACGCAATGCCCAAAAACAATGCAGAAAAAATTCTAAAAATCCTGAAAAACAATTTTTCTTTGCCAAAATGGGTCTCTACGGAACGAAACCCGTTTCAGACACTTGTTGTAACGATTATTTCACAAAACACAGCGGGCAAAAATACCATCAGAGCCTTCGAAGCACTCTCCAACAGACTCCCAATAACTCCAGAAGCATTGGCAAAGGCAGATCTAAAGGAGATTGAAGCCTCTCTGCATGTTGCGGGTTTATTTCGAAATAAAGCAAGAGTCATTAAGAAAGTCTCCCAAATCATTATTGAAAGGTTTCATGGTTCATTAGACTGGATTTATTCAATGCCCTTTGAGAAAACGAGAGAAACCCTTTTGTCTCTGCCTGGAGTCGGCCCTAAAACCGCCGACGTAGTGCTACTTTTTAGTGCAAAGAGACCAACGATTCCCGTTGACACGCACGTGGAAAGAGTTTCAAAAAGACTCGGACTTGTGCCTGAAAAAGCAAATTACGAGGATATTCGAACCGCTTTACAGACACTTTATCTACCAGATGATTATCTAGATGTGCATCTGTTATTCATCTCGTTGGGGCGAAGTTACTGCAAAGCTTTAAAGCCGCTGTGTAAACAATGCCCAGTAAGCGGCTTATGTCCATCTAAGAGAATTGAGGATTAGAGTGCATGCAGAGGCTTCCTGAAGAGGTTGAAGAATATTTTCCTTACAGAAGCATTAGACCATACCAAGACGAATTTATCCACGCCTTGCATGCGACAATAAAAGAGCGGAAGCATGCCGTCATTGAAGGAAGTAACGGGTTAGGAAAAACAATTTCCGCGCTTTCTGCTTGTTTGCCCACCGTCAAGAATAATGACATGCAGTTGATTTACCTGGCGAAAACCCACCGACAGCATGATAGAGTCATAGAAGAGCTGAAAGCCATCTCGAAACGTCAAAAAGTCTCAGGCGTGTCGCTTCGTGGAAGAAGTGAGATGTGCTTTCATCCATTCATAACCCGCCATGCCGCCGACGCAAAGTCAGCCATGGAAATCTGCGAACTCCTGAAAAAGAGACACCAATGCCCATACCACACAAACATTGAAGAAAAAACAGAAGCAAGCATCGACCTACAATTACATCTAGCCTCAAATGCCTTCACTGCAACCGAAATTCAAGAAATTTGTCGAAAAGAGAAATTCTGTCCATATGAAATTACGAAGCTGATTTTGAGCCAAGTTGATGTAATTGCGCTTAGCTATCTTTACCTTTTTGACCCGCCAGTGCGAACGGTGTTCCTCAAGCAGTTGGAGAGGCCGTTGAGTAAGCTTATTTTGGTCATCGACGAAGCACATAATTTGCCTGACACCGCCATTGACATCGCTAGCGACAGCCTTTCACTTTTTTCGATACGCCAAGCCGAACAAGAAGCGAAACAATTCAGTTACCGCGACATTACAGCGTTTACGTCCAAACTGCGATTGATAGTTGAGAAAATGACATCAAAAACAGAAAAAGAAACCCTCGTTGAACCAAAATTGTTCTGTGAAATGATTGAGCGAGAAACCGAAATTGGTGATTTAACATCGTTTGTTGACCATCTCCACAACTGCGGGAACACTATTAGACGCCGAATGCTCTCAGAAGGAAAGTTTCCCCAGTCATACGTTCACCGCATGGGCGAGTTTTTCGCCCGGTGGGTCAAGACCACCGAAGACGAAGCCTACGTTCACACTCTCAGCAAATACTTTACGCACAGGGGAACACGCTCCGCAAGGCTTGAAATTGTAGCGCTAGACCCATCAAAAATCACCAAACCCATTTTCTCTGCTGTTTATTCTAGCATCGTAATGTCTGGTACGCTTGAGCCTTTGGATTCGTTTGCAAAAATAACTGATATGCCCAAAGAAACTGTACAGAAAGCCATTCCGTCACCGTTTCCGAGAGAACACATCCTTACTCTAATATGTTGCGGCGTTACCACCGCCATGGAACAGAGAAACCCGGGCATGTACAAGAAAATTGTTGAACGAATAATCGAGGTGACAGAGAGCACGCCTGCAAACGTAGGTATATTCGCAGCATCTTATGATGTTCTAGAAGCATTGCTTAACATAGGGATAGAAGATGCTATCAACAAGCCATTATTTCACGAAGAAAGAGGCATGAAATCAAAAGAAAACGAGCTTCTCATCAACCGCTTCAAATCTTACGCAAAAAAAGGTGGCGCCGTTTTATTGGGCGTACAAGGCGGAAGATCTTCGGAAGGCACAGATTATCCAGGCGATCAAATGAACTCGGTCGCCATCGTCGGTGTGCCTTATGCAGAACCAACACCCAAAGTTAAAGCGCAAATTGATTATTATGAGAAACGGTTTCCGAAACTGGGACGCGAGTACGGTTACGTGTTACCTGCGTTGAAGAAAGCTGCCCAAGCCGCAGGCAGACCCATCCGCACACTTGAAGACCGAGGTGCATTGGTTTTCTTGGATCACCGCTATGCGACGTCTTATTGTCAAAAGTTTCTGCCTCTATGGATTAGAAGAGATATGAAGACGCTTCCAAACGAAAACGGGCTCATCTCACAAGAATTAAGGATGTTTTTCGGCACGCGGGTTTAAATGGTAGTTGTGATGGGGTTGATGCCTAATTCTTTGCAGCTTTTGTCAAGTTTTATTTGTCCTACGTTGACGGCGGCGACTTTGCCCTTTACGGGCGTGAACACTTTCATTGTTTTTCTTCTATAGTCTATTCCGTGAAGGATGCCTATTCCCAAGAAGTGTTCGTCAGCGTCGTGTAGCGACACTAGCAATCCTTCCTCATCGCCCTCTCGCATCACCTGCACTTTCTTTCCGAGATTTTCTTCAATAGCCTTTATCCTATCCCTGTGTATCCACTGCATGGCACCTAAAACCAACAAAATAGCATTTGCAGTTTCTTCGCAGTGAAGCGGCGTTAAACCGAGCAATTCTTGAATCTTCGCCATCTGCTGTTTTCTCGGAGGTGCTCCGGCTCCGAGTGGTACTCCTTGGATGCGGATCCAATTCAAAGGAAAAGCCAACACTTTTGCGTCTTTCAGATATTTTTTGTAGCCAAGTTCTCGGAGAATCTTTCGTTTTTCTCTGTCTCGTTGCTTTACAACTGCGGGTGTGTCGATGGATATTTTTTCGATTTTTACGTTGTTAAGAATGGGGACGAGTTCGTCTTGTTGTTGTATGCCGACAACGATATTTGGGTTGATTTGCTCTATTAAACGCAGTTTATACGCAACGGCTTCTTCATCTTCAACCCAACCATCCGTGTTGACAATCAAAAAATCCGCGTTGGTCTGTTCTCGGGCCTCATTTTTCATTCGCATTAAACCGTCTATGATCTTGTCCATCACTCCGCTCGGCGTTGTTACTCCTGTAAAATAAATGTTTTCGGCGCTCACGTCGAAAAGGTCTTTTATTGGCTTTGTGATGCGACCAAACCCGATTGAACATGGCGGTCCAACGTCAGATTGCCCTAAATCACCATCGACTATTGCGACTTTCATTTTTCTCCTTAACGCCATGTTCGCAAGAAACGTGCAGAACCCTGATTTGCCAGAATCAACCTTTCCGATAACCATGACAGTTAAGGGTTTTTCCTCCGTGGTCAACAGTTTTTCTGCGGCGGATTTCCATGATTGAGGAATCGTGCTACCTTCAACCTCTTCCGCGCCAGCACCTTCGCCCAGCATGACGTTAAATTCGGCTTTTTTCTTCACTTCAATGGGCACACGTTTTGCATCACGAACAACTATTCTCGCGGGTGCTTTAACGGGCGCACCGAGAATTTCTGCGTATCCAGAGGTGAAATTTATGGATGCTGGGCCATCGATGAGAAGCGTTTTGCCTGCGTCAACTGTTTTATTCATGTTTTTCTCTCCTTTTAATTGGGTGGCCAAATCTTCCTGCAATTTTTATAGCGGAAATGACATCTCTTGCCTGCTTTCTATGAGTGGATTCTGTACTTAAACGCGTTGTCCCCGTTTCGCTAACCATCTCAATCGTTACTTTTTCCGGCAAATTTTCATCCAATAACTGCAGCAAGTTTTCAGTATAAGACGGCGCACCGTCTCCTATTCTCACCGTGAAAATTTTAGCTGGGAGCCGTTTTATAATGCTCTCTATTATTGCAACGGTTTCTTCCACACTTGTACCGTTTGCGGTTTCTACGACCTTACCATCACCTAGCACCGCAATCCCAAAAGTTTTGCCCGGGTCCACGCCTACGACTATTTTCTCGTAACCTTCTTTTCCTTGCGCTATTCTTGCTGCTTCTGCAACGATTTCCAGCGGGTTCTCGTTTTCCCTGTAAACGAGTATGTTAGGATGAGTGATTTGATGTCGTTCCTTCTCTGTTGTGATGACAACTTTTATGTCAAAAGGGACGGCGTCGGTAGGTTTTAGGCTAAGGAAGGGTAGATTTTTCCGTTTAAGCTCGTTCACAAGAAAATAGTAAGCCTTCCCTGACACCGTAGCTACCGCGATTTTTGCTCTCATCATCAGTTCCTTATACGTTAATATGAGCCAAAGTTATTAATTTTGAGACTTATATTTGCTTTGATGTGAAAAGTTTGCGTCCAATGATTTCAACTGGTGCAGGTGGGCTGGATGAACTGCTTAATGGTGGTCTTTTAGCAGAAAACATGCACCTTGTCTTCGGTGAGGCAGAAAGCGGAAAAACAACCTTAGCCATACAATGCGCAGTAAATTGCGCTAGAATAGGCTATAAAACTATATACATAGATACCGAGGGCACGTTTTCTCCAAAAAGGCTGGCGCAAATTGCTTCAGAAAATGTGGAAGAGATTGCGTCATGCATAATTTTGGCGAGGCCGTCAACGTTTAGGGAGCAAGGCGCTATTTTAGACAAGCTCGACGAATACGTAACAGAAAAGGTCGGATTAATAGTAGTTGACACTGTCACGGCTCTTTATAGTTCGGAACTTGGTGGAGAAAAAAAGAAAACCTTCAAACTTAATCGAGAATTAAGTAGGCAGATGGCCTATTTGGCGCAGATTATAAAAGGTCACAAGGTGCCAGCGTTGATTACGAGCCAAGTTAGAAGCGTGTTCATTGCCGATGAAATAAGTGTTGAACCTCCTGCCCGAAGGGTTCTGGATTTTTGGTCGGACGTCGTGATTAGTTTAAGGTTTACTTCGCAAAGCGGTGTAGTTCGGGCAGTTTTGGAAAAACATCCGCGAAGGTTACTGCCGCAGAGTTGCTTTTTAAGGATCGGGCAAGAAGGGATCGTAGATTACAAATACGTAGGTTGAATTGGCATGTTTGGGAATCCTCTTTTGGACGCTTTGGTGTTCATTTTTCCAGCTTACTGCGCTAATGCAGTACCCGTTATTTTTGGTGGTGGTTTGCCTATTGATGGCGGCAGACTTTTTAGGGATGGTAAGCCTATTTTCGGAGCGCATAAAACTTGGAGAGGGCTTGTTTCTGGCTTGGTTGTCGGAACGCTTGTGGGGTTTGGGTTGAGTTTACTGATTGAATATAGCGTGTTGCTTGGGTTTGTTATTTCTTTAGGTGCGTTACTCGGCGATTTGGCCGAGGCTTTTTTCAAGCGAAGACTTGGGTTTGCACCCGGCGCGTCTTTTCCAGTGGCGGATCAGTTGGATTTTGTTGTTGGTGCGCTTGTTTTTTCTTTGTTTGTTTCTCCGCCGACGTTGTTGGTTGCTTTGATAGTGCTTGTTATTACTCCACCCATACACCTTTTAACCAACCTGTTAGCATATGTTGTTGGTGTTAAGAAGGAGCCTTGGTGATAAAATGTTTCGAAGTCTTCCTTTGATGAGAGGTGCTCGAATTGCGGTTGAGGTTTGTATGAATGTTAAACCTGAAGAAACTGTTCTGGTTATGACGGACACGGGTAAAGTTAAACTTGCAGAGGCTTTTGCCTACGCGTCTTCTTCTTTGGGTGCGACGACTGTGGTTAGTGTGATGGCGCCGTTAAAGAGGAGTGGTTTAGAACCGCCTAAACCTATTGCCGAAGCTATGAAGGCTGCTGATGTGGTGTTGATTCCCACCAGTACATCGTTTTCTCATACGGATGCGCGAAGGGAAGCGTCGAAGAGTGGCGCGCGAATTGCTAGTATGCCGGGTATCACGGAGGAGATGATGAGTGTGGGTGGGTTGACTGCGGATTATCGTGAAGTCGAACGGTTGACAAATGTCGTGTCGGACATTCTGGATAAAGGTAAAACCGTGAAAATCACATCGCCTTCGGGAACGGATTTAACAATGTCGATTGAGGGGCGATTATGCCTGAGAGATACTGGAATTTATCATGGACCTCCGAACACGTGGGGGAATTTGCCTGCGGGCGAGGCTTGTTTAGCGCCGGTTGAGGGTACAACGGAGGGAGTTTTGGTTATTGACAGTATGGGGAAATTGGTTTCGCAGCCGGTGCGGGTAACCATAAAGCATGGGCGAGCGGTGAAGTTTGAAGGCGTGGATGCCAAACGATTGGAGAACTTGTTGCGTCAAGGCGATGAAAACGCGTTTAATGTGGGCGAGCTTGGTGTTGGGACAAATGAGAAGGCGCGTTTGAGTGGGGCGGTGTTGGAGGATGAGAAGGTTTTGGGTACGGTTCACGTTGCGTTAGGTGATAATAGTTCTTATCCGGGCGGGCATAGCAAGAGCAACATTCACATGGACGGCATTCTCTTGGCGCCCACGGTGATGGTTGATGAGGTTTTGTTGATGAAGGATGGGAAGATTCGTGTTGTTTAGCCGATGCGGCTGTTGAAGATTATTTCTAGGAACATGAATGATAGAGTTAGGAACACTAGGCCTGCGATTAGTGTGATGTATGCTTGGCGGGGTTTGTAGGCGTATTTTGTGCTTTGGTAGGTGAGTAGTAATCCTGCGGTGCCTAATGCGTAGAGGATCATGATGAATGCGCTTTCGGCTATGAATTGGTCGTTGAGGCTGGGGTATGGGTAGAAGAATAGTAATCTGCCTTGGCCTCCGATTTCGGTGAACGCGGCTACGGGTACCGTGCCTTGTTCTAGTAGGTCGTAGATGCCTCCGCCGAGGAGGAAGATTGCGATTGCTATGGCGATTAGGCCTATTGTGTATGTGGAGGGTTTGTAGGTTGTTATTTTTCTGTAGGTTTTTTGTAGGCGGTGGCTTATGGTGGAGATGCCTTTTTTGGTCGTCAAGGATT
The DNA here is from genome assembly GCA_019685575.1 of Candidatus Bathyarchaeota archaeon A05DMB-4. Classification (GTDB taxonomy): domain Archaea; phylum Thermoproteota; class Bathyarchaeia; order Bathyarchaeales; family SOJC01; genus JABFQO01. The sequence continues at coordinate 24,268 of JABFQO010000004.1, forward strand.
TGTTTCTCCGTGGTGTTTGGTATAGTGTTTTGAGTGCTTGTCTTTTAAATGTATCTTTTGGTTTGATGTGTGTGATGCGAAGGTTTCTGTTTTTCGGCGCTGTTCTAGGCCCCTCTTCCATATATGATCCTATTAGGCTCCAAATATACGGCAAATATGAACAGAGAACTGCGGGTTGACTTTTTTTGGGTATGTTTGGCATGTTTTCGTTGGCTAGGTAGTTCTTGCGATCAAAATGATTTTTAGAGAATAGCATGTGAAGTCTTACGTTGTAAATTTCGTGTAGCGTGTAACAAAGGAAACTTGTCTAAAAAATTAAAAGGGGGGTTTGGTTTATCGTACTTTTCTTAGGGCTGTCTCGGCTGCGAATACCATGGGTTCCCATGTTTCACATAGTGGTGGCGTATAGGCAGTGTCGGCTTTTACCAGTTCTCTTAGTGTCATTTGTTTTTGAATCGCGAACGATAGGGCGTTGATTCGTTGTGTGACGTCTTCGCCGCCGACGATTTGGCCGCCGATAAGCATTTCCGATTCCTTGTCAAACACTAGTTTAATTTTGATCGGTAAAGCGCCAGGGTAATAGTCAGCCCTTGTTTTCGATGTGACTGTTCCAACAAGCGGTGTGATTCCATTCTTGCTCGCCATTGCCTCGGTTAGGCCTGTAGCGCCGCTTTCTAGGTCAAACATTCTTGATGTGCATGAGCCGAGTGCTCCTGGAAATACTGAATATCCGCCTGCGGCGTTGGTGCCTGCGACTTTTCCGTGTCTAACTGCGATTGTTCCGAGTTGATATAGAACTGGGCGGTGAGTGATTATGCTTACGGTTTCTGCGCAGTCTCCAGCGGCGTATATGTCTTTGACGTTTGTTTCCATCCGCATGTTCGTCAATATGCCCTTGTAATAGCCTAAAGCGATTCCAGCGTCTTGAGCCAGTTGACTGTTAATCCGAATTCCTGTTGCTACAACTAGGATGTCGGCAGGAATCTGTTCGTCGCCAACAACTACGCCTGTAACTTTTTCGTCGCCGAGGACTTCGCTGACGCCTTTGCCAACGATTATTCTTAGTCCTTTCTCTTCAAGTTTCGCTTGAACGATATTTGCCATGTCTGCGTCTAGCATTGCCGGAAGCGTCTGTGGCAAGAGTTCTACTACTGTGGCTTTCAACCCGCGTTCCACAAACGCCACACCCATCTCCAAGCCGATTAAGCCTGCGCCGATGACGACGGCGTTTTTTGCACCAGCCTTTATCGCGGCGTCGATCATCTCGCCGTCTTCTAGGGAACGGACAACGAATACGCCTTGTTTTTCTTTGCCCTTTATCGGTGGCACGAAAGGCGAAGCACCCGTGGCGAGGATTAGGCTGTCGTATGGAAGTGTTTCGGTTTTTCCGTTTTTGTCGATTGTTTCTACGGTTTTAGCGTCTTTATTGATGTGCGTAACTGTGGTCTCAGTTTTTAGGTTGAGCTTCATCATCTTATAAAACGTGGGTGGATACACGATTAAGTCGTCAAATCGTGGAATGTGTCCACCGATGACGAAGGGTATCCCGCAACGCGAATAACCTACGCGGCGTTCTTTGCTGATTAAAGTTATTTCCGCAGTTCTGTCAGTCTTGCGTGCAGCAGCCGCAGCGTCTACTCCTGCAGCGTGTGCGCCTATGATGATGATTCGTCGTGGCATCACGTTTAACATTCTTTCAGCATGCTCTTGTGCCACTCAACCGACTGTTGGGCGTTCATGAGATTTTTGAGTTCATCCATGTTGCTTGGTTTTATTAGGAGTAGCCAGCCCTTATTGTATGGGTCTTGGTTTAGTAGTTCTGGTTTACTGCTTACTTCTTCGTTCACTTGTTCCACGGTGCCGCTAATTGGGGCTACAAGGTCTGACACTGATTTTACTGATTCAACTGTGCCGTATGGTTCGTTTTGCTTAACAGAAGTTCCGGCTGATGGGATTTCGACGTAGACAATTTCTCTGAGTTGTTTTTGCGCGTAGTCAGTGATTCCCACTCTGACTTTGTCGCCTTCAACCTTTGCCCATTCGTAGTCTTTGCTGTAGTAAAGCCCTTCGGGAACATCGTAGCCGTTTACTTTAACCATGTTGTTTTTTCACCTCTTAGATATTAGCCATATTCTACATGCTTCTTAGTTTTAAAGATTAACTCTTGCGGGAGTAAAAAAATGGACTGGTAGAACAGAACGTTTAATTTTTGCCCCTACTCATACAACTCTCTCTTAATCCAAGGGGCAAGAATCATGGTTACAATAAATCTTGATAAAATTTTCAACCCAAAAAGCATCGCCGTGATAGGGGCAAGCGACGAGGAAGGCACGGTTGGGTACGCGTTGATGAAGAACTTGACTGAACTTGGATTTCAAGGCAAAGTTTACCCCATTAACATTCGCAAAAAAGAAATTCTCGGTTTAAAAGCGTACCAATCCATCGACCAACTACCCGAAACCGTCGACCTCGCCGTCATCGCCACTCCAGCAAAAACAGTTCCCGACTTGGTGGAACAATGTGGAAAAGCGGGAATAATCGGATTAATCATAATCTCTGCAGGTTTCAAAGAAATCGGCGCCGAGGGCAAAGCCTTAGAAGACAAGATTCTCGAATTGAAAAAGAAATACAACCTCCGCATCATCGGTCCAAACTGCTTGGGTATCATTCGCCCAAGCATCCGACTAAACGCAACTTTTACAAACAAAATGCCTAAACCCGGCAACATCGCGTTTATTTCCCAGAGTGGCGCGTTGGGCGCGGCGATTCTGGATTGGGCGATAAGTGAGAACATCGGTTTTAGCAACTTCGTTTCGGTGGGTTCGATGATAGACGTGGCGTTCGGCGATTTGATTGACTATTTTGGCACCGACCCAAACACGAGAAGTATTTTGATGTACATTGAGGGGATAACCAACGCTCGAAAATTCATGAGCGCCGCAAGACACTTTGCAAGAACCAAACCCCTCATCGTCGTGAAGGCTGGAAAATTTGGCGAAAGCGCAAAGGCAGCTGCTTCTCACACAGGATCACTGACAGGCGAGGACATGATTTACGATGCTGCCTTCAAGCGCGCCGGCATAGTGCGAGTAGACGAAATAGCCGATTTATTCAACAGCGCTGAAGTTTTGGGTACTCAACCCTTACCCAGAGGACCACGGTTGGCCATTATCACGAACGCTGGAGGACCAGGTGTGATGGCTACGGACGCGCTCATTGCAAGAGGGGGTAAATTAGCCAGCTTGAGCCCCTCAACTTTGGAGACGCTCAACAGTGTCTTGCCGCCCTATTGGAGCCGTGGAAACCCAGTTGACATTTTGGGAGATGCCAAAGCAGATAGGTATAGGGCGGTGATTGAGGCTTGCCTTAACGACGACAACGTTGATGGACTACTTATCATCTACACCACCCAAGCCGTGGCGAATCCCACTGAAATCGCAAAAAGCATCGTTGAGTTGTGCAAGAACGTAAAGTACCGTTACAAGACTATTTTAACATCGTTCATGGGAAAACAAGAAGTAGAGGAAGCAAACCGAATCTTCAACGAGAACAACATACCCACATACTCCACCCCAGAACAAGCCGTAAAAACGTACATGTACATGTACCAATACAAGCGCAATTTGGAACTGCTTTACGAAACGCCAGCCGAGTTGCCCGTGGACAGCGCACCGCCAAAGCGCCCGCTTACGGTGATAATGCGAAACGCAGCGTTAGAAAACCGCGAAATCTTGAACGAAATGGAAGCCAAGCAACTGCTGGAATACTATAACATCCCAGTCGTCAAAACATTCGTCGCTTCCTCAGCGGATGAAGCTGCTAATTACGCCTCGCAGATCGGCTACCCCGTTGTGCTCAAGATTTTATCACCCCAAATTGTGCATAAAACCAATGCGGGCGGAGTAATACTTGACATCGGTTCCGAAGCTCAACTAAGAGAAGCCTACGACACCATCATGCGGAGGGCGAAAGATTACAATCCCAACGCAGAAATTCAAGGCGTCACCATTCAACCCATGATAAAAAGCCAAGGCACAGAAATCATTCTCGGCGCAAAGACTGATCCGCTTTTCGGCCCAGTGATTTTGTTCGGCATGGGCGGGGTGGGCGTGGAGTTTTTCCGAGATGTTTCCATCGGGTTGCCTCCGCTAAATCAGACGTTGGCTAGACGGCTCATGGAAGAGACGAAAGTGTATAATTTGTTAAAGGGCTACCGCAACATGCCGCCAGCGAATATACCGCTTTTAGAGGAGATTCTGGTGCGGTTCTCGCAGATGCTGGTAGATTTTCCGCAGTTAAAAGAGGTGGACATCAACCCGCTGTTCATCAATGACAAGGAAGCGTTGGCTCTGGACGCGAGGGTAGTGATCGACAAAGAACGGGTGTTCGAAAAATTCGAGCCGCACAAGCATCTGGTAATTAGTCCCTACCCGACCAAGTATGAGACAACATGGAGAATGCGTGACGGTCGTATGGTCATTCTAAGACCAATCAAACCCGAAGACGAACCGTTGTGGCTGGAAATGTTCCAAAACTTCTCAGAGCAATCCATCCGCTATAGGTTCTTTCAGATAATTAAGGATACACCGCATGAAACTCGTGTACGGTACTGCAACATCGACTATGACCGTGAAATCGGTATCGTGGCAGAATTGAATGAAGGTGGGCGTAGAAGAATTCTGGGCGTCGTGAGGTTAATTACCGAACCCGACGGCAAAACTGGCGAAATCGCGTTCATCGTCGCCGACCCGTGGCAAGGCTTGGGTTTAGGGTCTAAAATGGTGGATTTTATGATTGAAATTTGTAAGGATAAGAAGCTCGAAACTGTTTATGGCGTGATGTTGCCAGACAATTACCAAGCGATTCGGCTTATGAAGAAGATGGGCTTTACTATCCAGTATTTGGAAGATGGCACAGTGAAGGGTACGCTGAATTTGAAAGAAGAGGAAATGGGCGTAAAGCCTGCAGCCGAGAGAACCCCGGAAGGACAGGCAGAACAAATACAACAATAGCAACCTTTTCACAAAAGATAAGCCCCGCTTTTTAAACTTTAACCCCATTTCCCTATCCATCAACCTGTAAGAATCCATGTTGATTACCTCAAGTTTTAAATAGTTAATATGAATAATATTTCATATGAATAATGTTTCATGTGAGGTGGACAGATGAGACGTAACCTAAGCGAAACGTGTTCGACGTTTTTCTCAACTCTGGCAAACCCGACACGCCTCTCCATTCTGGAACTTCTCTACGAAGGACCCAAAAACGTTACCGAAATCGCCAAAACATTGAAACAAGAACAAAGTCTGATTTCCCATAATCTTAGGCTTCTCGAAAGATGCCGATTCGTGTTTTCTGAAAGAAGAAAGAAGGAACGGTTTTACACATTGAACAAAGAAACCATCGAACCACTGTTAAAAATATTCGGGTACCACGCCAAAAAATACTGCCCCAAAAAAGGAAAATGCCTAACTCAGCAAGGGCTTAGGCAACAAAGGAAAAGAACCGCTTCGGCGCCGTTGTACCTCGCTCGTCAATAACAACATGGGAGGTGAGACGTGATGAGATCAAAGAAGAAATTGATTGAACTAATAAAAAAACAGATAGATATAGAGCGTCAAGTAGGTAAAAGCGTCGATAAACAGTTAGAAATGGTACACGACATAGCGGCAAAATTATTGTTGACAGAAATGAAGTTCGACGCAAGAAAACATGAAACCATTCTGCAGGGAATACTGGATGTAATCTCACACAATGACGTAAGTTTGTGGGATCACAGAATACAGTCCTATGTGGACAGGCAAATGGTGAAAAAAGAACTGGAAAAACATGTTAAGATTGAACAAGAAACTCTGAACCTTGCGAAAGAACAAATAAACCACACAGATGACGACGGCATAAAACTGTTGCTTCAGCATATACTCGAAGACGAAGACAGACACCACAACCTTCTCAAAACAATCATAAACAACTCATACAAAATAAACCCTTAGCCCAAAAAAATACTGCAATTATTGGCGGGCCCGCGGGGATTTATTCCTTGGAAGACCAGCGTTTTCCAAGTTTGAACCCCGGTTCACCGGCTCCGGAGGCTTGCGCATGCCATCATTTTGCGATGGGCATTCGGCGCCTTGATCCGGACTGGGCCACGGGCCCTCTTTTACAGAATCAAGGGGTAGAGGATTTATTTGTTGTCTATGTTTCGATTAGCTCCTCGGTTAGTGACCATGCTTTACGTTTGCCTTGTTTCTCGCCTGGATAGTAGGTTAGAATGGGGTGGCCGAGTTGTTTTTTGGAGGTTTTCTGCATTTTTCGTAATCTGTTAAGCACGAGCCAACGGTTGGTTTTGGTGTATTCAGCGAGTTCTGGGGTGGTGGCGATTCTGTAATGCAATAGGTAATCTATGATTTTATGATCGATTTCGTCGATGCAGAACGTGTGCGGGTTCACTTTGCCGTGCTCAAATGTTAATACTTCCAAGTCTGTTAGGGATTTCTTAATCTCTGCCACGTCTGCCTCGACTTTCGCCATGCGGTTTTCTAACTCCAGAACTTTGTCGGCTCTCGGCGTTTTCTCTAATTTCTCCAAAATCGCCTCACGAATAAAATCGCTTCTTTCTCGTTCAGGGATTCGAAGCAAGAGTTCCTTGTAAACGTCCTCTGGAATCTTGGCTGAAACTACAACTAACCGTGCCGTCACAGTAATCGCCACTATTTAATCCGTTCAAGACAATAAAAACATAAACCCTCTTGAAAAAGCTAAACCAAAAAAAAAGAGGAAGATTTAGCTGCAAGCTTGTTTTTCTAATTCCTCGCAGCGAAACTTTACTGCTTCGTAAACTCGCTTGCGCAATTCTTCACCCGTCACTCCTTCTTCCCGAATGAGCGCTAATCGTTTAGCTAATTCTGCGTCGCCCAAAAACTGAAGCCACGCCTCAAAATCCTTACGAGGCACATGGAATTCGATAGCTTGTAAATCCACTTTCAAAAGCTTGTCACAAAAATCCTGTAGGCTATTCGCATGAATGCCCAAAGAATGGCCAACTCGTGTAAAAAAGTTAAACCCTTTTTCTGGCGGTACTGGCTGGAGAATTTGAGAAGCCCGTGTCTTCGAAAGTTTTGGTAAACCTATAGCTTCTTTCCCTGCTTCAGTGATTTTGTAAGTATTTCTTTCGGGTGACGACACGTAGCCCATTTGCTTCAATCCGAGAAGGTGCATCATAGCCTGGGGGCGAGTAATGCCCAATTGTTTTGCGACTTCAAGCGGTTTCGATGGCTTGCCATTCTGCCACAATTTCTCCAGAATCTTCTTCTTGGTTGGATTCAAACTCATTTTGCGTGTCCCCCGCATCAATTCGCTATAGCATACAATAAGAGCGGTTCTGCTTTTCAATTTTTGCATCAAACCAGCCGCAGATATATCTGTTTTGGGAGAAAAATTAATAGAGCAAGCCTTCATACTGCTTTTATTCCGCCTCAGAAACTATTGAGATACAAGCTTGGAGAAAGAATACATGAAGATGGCTGTGTTGGTCTACGAGTATCCACCGAAAATCGTCGGTGGGCTAGGCACTTACGCTGCCGAGATCACTCGGAAGTTTGTTCTAATGGAACAGGATGTTTCAGTGTTCACCATGAACGATGATGAGGGCAGCTTGCCCACCAGAGAATTATGGCGTGGTATCGAGATTCACCGTCCACAGCACATTGATGTTTCGGATTCGCTTCCCGACGTCATTGCTGAGGATGTTAGGAAATGGGGCAGGGGCATTCAGATGTTTTCCAAGGTTCTCGTGTACAATTACCTTGCTGCCTCGAAGATTATTAACGAGCTTGTTGCGAAGGAGGGTTTTCAGTACGACATTGTCATTGCGCATGATTGGCTCAGTGCTATCGCGGGTATTACGGTGAAACGTGATCTTGGCTTGCCTCTCGTGTTCCACGTGCATTCAACCGAGAAAGGTCGCACGCTGGGTAACGGTTCCGAGGTTGTGAGCAACATTGAGCAACGTGCGGCGCAGATGGCGGATATGATTATTACGGTCTCTAACGCTATGAAAGATGAGCTTATCAGCTTGGGTTTTCCGAAGGAAAAAATTCAGGTTAGTTATAATGGTGTTGATCCGCAAAAATATGACCTTTCTAAGGTGAAACCTGAAACGATTAGAAAGGTTCGTGATTTGTACGGGGTTAAAGATGATGAGTTGATGATTCTTTTTATTGGTCGTTTGGTGTGGATTAAAGGTGCCGACAAGCTTGTTCTTGCAATGCCGCAGATTTTGAAGGAAATTCCGAACGCGAAGTTAGTGATTGTTGGACTTGGTGAGATGCGGGAGCACATTGAGAAGTCGGTTCAAAGTCTTAAACTGCATGATCACGTGAAGTTTCGTTTTGAGTTCATGCCCGAAGAAGAGCGCATTGCCCATTATGCCGCGTGCGATGTGGCGGTTTTTCCGAGTTTGTATGAACCGTTTGGCATCGTGGCTTTGGAAGCCATGGCCATGGAGAAACCCGTTGTTGTCGGCGCGGCGGGCATCAGCGGCATGAGAGAAATCGTTGTTGCTAATGGACCAAATCAATGTGGGTTTCATATTAACCCGAATGATCCCAAGGATATTGCTTGGGGAATTATTAATTCGTTGAAGGATCCGAAAAGGAGAGCAGAGTTGGGAAAGAATGGAAGGAAGCGCGTTCTGGAGCAGTTTACGTGGGATGTTGTTGCGAAGAATACTTTGGATCTTTATCAACAATTGTTGGACAGTGTGAATAGAGAGAAGAAATGATGCGGGTTCTCGGGAAAAGATTTTGCTTATAAACGTGTGCTCGACGCTGGGCTAGGCCCTCTTCCATATATGATCCTATTAGGCTCCAAATATGCCGCAAATATGATGGGAGAACCACGGGTTCACTTTTAGGGTTCAGAAGTTTTTGTTTGTTTTTGGGTTTATAGTCTAAGCGTTTGGGGTTTTTGTAGGTTGGGAGTGGGCGTTGTGTGATGTGTTTTGGTTAGAGTGGCCAGATGTATTCGTCTTCGTTTGTTGCTGTGCCTATGACTACTTGAAATTTTGTCTTTTTTGTTTTGGTGTGTTCCGCTCGTTCCAGTAGCCCGGAAACGCGGATTCGTTCGCCTTTTCGTGCAACGTTTCGGTAGTATCCGATCATGGAAATCACCTTCGTTGGTACCGTGTTTTCAGCCAGTATCGAGTCTTTATCGATCGGCACGTAATTCTTTATGCTGTAGATTGCTGATCTAAACATTGCTTCGCGGTCGTCGGTTATGTCGCAGTAAAACTTGACTGGTTTGATTGGGAAACATTTGAACGTGCCATATTTTGTTTTGATCTCTTCTGGTTTTCTTGTTGCGTTGAAGACAAACAACGTGTTTTTGTAGCGTCCTCTGTATCTTCGCACCATGTCCAAGCGTTTAGTAAACACGTATTCCACGATGCCCTTTTTCGCCAAACGCTCCACGGTTTTCTCTATGCGCCTGAAATTTTGTGCGCCGTAAATCACGAGATCTATGTCCGAGTCTGTCTTATGCATGTTCAACGCAAGAGAGCCGTGTAATCCGAAATCTCCGAGTTTTACTTTGGCCTTTTTAGAAAGCAGTGTGACGAGTTTGACTGCGATTTTTTCCAGTTTGTTTCTTCGTTTTTTCTTTAAGAGACTCTGTAGACTCTCGTTTGGCGCGTAGACTTTCTTTATCTGTTTTTTTGGAGCGCTGATTATGTCCTTCTGAAGATACGGATTATGCCACACGTAACTGGGGAAGTGTTCACGGAAGGTCTCGAGAAAAACTCTATAATTGTTCGCGGTGTAAAGTTTCTCTGCTCTTACGAATTTCAGTTTTCCTTTCTTCCATACTCTTTTGAGCGTTTTTACGTTGAAAATCTCTTCGTACTCCGCTGGGATATACTTCAAGAATGCTATGACGCGATCTTTTGGATGTTCGTAGCCGAACACGTAAAAGATGAAGTTGTCTCGTGTGATGAATGTGTCGCCGTCGCGTGGGACCCATTCGCCACTAGTCAAACAGTTGCCTCCGTTAACATTAATATTAGCAATGTTTACATGGATAAGTTTATGCAAAATCCAAGTCGGGGTTTCAGAGATAGGGACTTTCTTCAAACGCCAGAGGGATTCTTCTTCTGTGTGGTGGGACCGACTCATCCCTTTGACCGTGTGATTGCTTACGTAAAATATGTGCCCGCCAAGACTGGCAAGTGGCAAGACGAACGTGCTAACTATGAACGTGTAATGCGGGACTACACAATCCCTAGCCTTCTTGAAACCTTTCGTTTACTTAGAACAAAGTATCCACAGTACGTGTTTCACTCGGACATTTTCAGTATAGACATGACCGCCGTACCGCTTAATCTTGTCAAGCAACACTTCCAACCGGAACATAAACTCGATGAACTGCTTAAAACAACAAAACGGGACTTGTTGCAAGAGAAACTTGTAAAACTTGTAAACTTTCTTTCTGAAAAAAGCAGCATTCCCGCCAGCGGTTTCGGCGTGACTGGCTCAATTCTCCTCGGCATTCATAACCCGAAATTTTCAGACATCGACCTAACGATTTACGGACAAAGAAACAGCCAAAAACTAAAAGAAACAATAAACAGAATCGCCGCAAATTCTGACTCGCCAATAAAACGGTTCGCAGGTACCTTGCTTGAAGATTGGTGTAGAAAGAAAACTCGGCGCTATCCATTAACGCTTCAAGACGCTAAGCGCATAATTGAGCGGAAATGGAACCTTGGAGTTTTTGAGGGCACGTTGTTTTCAGTTCACCCGGCAAAAGTTGAATCAGAAATAGCCGAAAAATATGGCGACAAAGTCTATCGTCCCGAAGGCGAAGTGACGATAAAAGCCACGGTAATCGACAACGGCGAAAGCATGTTTCTGCCATGTGTATACAGAATTGGCGATGTAAAAATAATTGACGGCAAACAACCCCGCACAGAAATCGAGGAAGTCGTAAGTTACGAGAGCCTCTATGACAGCATGGCGGAAACAGGCGAAGAAATACTCGTAAAGGGAAAACTGGAACACGTACACGACCATAGGAAAAGCAGAAACTATTACCGCGTCCTAGTCGGTTCGCCAGAAGGAAAAGGCAAAGAGTATATTAAATTTGCTAAATAAATGACTATTTTCTTGTTGTTTTGCATAGAACTTTGTTGCACAAACGTTAAATTACATTAACAATAAAGGCTTCCACGAAGGAGACTTGCGCGCTTGCGTCATTACCTTAGTTTTTTAGCTGTTTCTTTTGGTTTGCTTCTTGGTTCGCCTTCAGAGAGCTGAGTGTGTGGCGTGATGAAACAAATTTCCAACTTTAAGGAGGAATGAGAATGACTAGAGCGCGAAAAAGAATCTTAATAGCACTAACATTATCGCTTGTCACATTTCTCGCTGCCTTCACTGCCCTAAAACTTTACTCTAGCGGTCAAGAGCCTGTAGTCGTAAGCGTCCAACCTTCAACGTCCACTCGCCAAATCAACTCCTTCTTCGACATCTACATCGTGTTCGAAGACTATCCCTCTCAGCCCTTAGATGCTTTCCAGATTTATGTAAATTTCGACAAGAGCCTTATGGAAGTCACGGGAGTCTCACCTGGACCAGTTGTACCAGGTGGTGACATTAGCCTATTTCATTATACTCAGACATCGACGGGCATACTTATCGAAGATTTGCCACCTAACGGTATACCACTGCGCGCGCGCAGGTGGGTTTAGTTATCGCTATAATCCATTTCCACTGCTTAAGCGTAGGAGAATCTTATGTTACAATCCCCTCCAATTCAAGATTTTGGGATATATGGGGCGGCGTGCATTCGGTATTTTTCTATAATGGGCAAGTGTATCAGGTATATCCAACAGCCAACACAAGCATTCAGCCTTCCACAATCACAGCGCCTTATTCGTCGCCAATTACCGCTAACGTGAATGTCCAAGGTGTCACTAACTTGTGGATGTTCCAACTTGTGCTGAATTATAACACTGCTTACATCGATGCAGTCGACATCGTCCCTGGCAGTTTCCTTCCATCACCAACAGTGCTCCTAAAAAACATCGACGACGCTACGGGAACGATCAACTTCGACGTGCAAGCCGGAATTCCAGAGGGAACCTCAGGCGACGGAACGCTCGCAACAATAACATTCCACTGCACAGCGTCAGGCCAAAGCGGCTTAACAGTTACTAGTGCGGTTTATTCTGATCCAAACGGTTTCAACATACCCACGACGACTACAGGTGGCACAATCAACCAGTATACGTACTGGGAACCGATAAAACTACAGAACATTGTCGAATTGCCCTATCCATATGCTCTAGTGGACTTGCCTTTCGTCCCGCACGGCTCGCCTGCAGGCTACGCTGAGATCAAGAGTCTGTTCGAAAGCAAAGGATACTCGTTTGACATCGACGAAAAAGGATCCAAATACCGTGTAGAATCGTTCTTCGATGTCTATACTGAAGCACACCCCATGGAAGAACTCGACGGAACAGTCACATCTTGGTGGTCCAGCAACATGCTCGAGGACGGTACAAAGGCTTGTTTGCTATCAGCGGAAATGTCGGACGGAACCAGTATGGCTATGGGCTTCATCACTAATGTGCTACCGCCTGAACAGATGCCTGACGTAGACCCTTACATAATATGGAACGCCGAACCATACTTCTTCATCCAATTCTACTGGTGGTCATGGAACCCAATCAACAAAATCGTCACTTGGTCATACTGGTGGCACGACTCCCACAACCATCCCAACTGGTTCTGGGGCGTCTACTGGTGGTGGCGAACCTACACAAAAGCCTACTATCTGGGCTACTGGCCTCCAATCGACATAAACTGGGCATACTGGCAACCTTGGTGGGGCTGGTGGTGGCACTGGGTATACTGGCAACATTGGCATTGGTGGTCAACATACTTCCCCTACGATCCATAACTAAACGGCGCAGACGCTGCTCCTAAAAAGGAGGACTATGCATGAAACCAGCACTTCGAAAAACATTCCCCGCAATAGCCTTACTGTTTACTATAGCCTTGGCTATGGCAAATTCGTTGGCTGGCCAGTCAACCATCATGGCGACGCATACCGTAATTATATTTGATTTGGCTTTCAACCCGCCAAGTCTTACCATCAACGTCGGCGACACGATTCAATGGCAAAACAACGATCCTTTAATTTACACCTTGTGGTTCGTAAACACCAGTGACAGTTCAACGTATCTCCTCTCCGACCCCATCCTACCCACTGCATCATGGTCATGGGCGTTCAACGAACCGGTGTCGCTTCAGTACTTTTGTTTCGATAGATTATGGATAACAGGCTTCATCAATGTTGTACCAGCTGGAAACCATGATGTTGCAGTAACAAACGTCACACCCAAGAAAACAGTCGTAGGCAACGGCTACGTCACTCCTATAAATGCCACAGTGGCAAATGTAGGCGATTTCGCTGAGATCTTTAATCTCACTGCGTATGCCAACAAAACAGCGATCGAAACAAAGACCGTAAGCCTAGCAATCGGAGAATCTAAAATCATAACTTTCACTTGGGATACAACTGGCTTTATGTTCAAAGGCGTTTATTATCTTAATGTCAGCGCTACGCCAGTACCATACGAGACCAATATCGCAAACAACAACTGCATCAGCGCCTATACGGTCAAGGTTACGATTCCTGGTGATATTACTGGCGACTTTTTCGTCAACATTAAAGACGTTAACCTAATGCTCATCTGGTGGCAACAAAGAGTCCCACCCGCACCCTCAAACGTAGACATAAACGGCGACAACCTAATCAACATTAAAGACGTAAACCTAATCCTAAGCAACTGGCTAAAAGACCCATAAAACAAGAGAAACAATCAATCTCTCTTCTCTTTTTTGAACGTGTCACGACTATTTTTTTCTCTTGCAAAGCGCTAAATGCTCATTTACAGTTCTAAACGAGCCGCTATATTTTTAAGACTTCTCTTAAATTGGCTTGGTATGGCCCGAGCTTGCCGCCGTAATTTCCCGCAGAAATCATAATCACACCTGGCACCTTAACCGCGGCTTTTATTCCTTCTTCCATCGCCTTTTTTACGGATTCAATGTTCAAGCCGTTGATGACGATTTCATAAACGGAGTGCACGCCTTCTGGAACCTTTGTGTCGGGCACAAGTTTTCTTAGCCTAGGACAGTAGGGATGATTTGTCGAAGCGGTTAACTTGTACTTTTGCGAACCCGCTTTCGAGCCGGCCCTACAAACGCCGCCTGGAAAAGGCATCACTACGCCTTCAACTTTGCCGTAAATTGCATCCACAGCATTTTCTGCTGCTTTGAGTCCGGCGTTCCGGTTCTCGGCAAGAATGAGAAAATTTCCGCCAGCGATGGCCTTTGCTGCGCCGAACAAGTCTTCGATTACAAATTCTCCCTCCATCACTGGAATACGCCACACCTTCCTATCAGCAACCGTGTCTCTTCTTTGAAAGCCGTCGCCGAAGAGTCGAATGCTTCTTCCAACCTTCAACCTTCGTTTCGCGTCGGGCAACGCATCAAACGCTGCAGTTGTGGGGCAAGTCATTATGCACTGTCCGATGCGCAGTATCATCTGTGCCTTTAAATCGGGTCTTGTTCTATGAAAAAACTGTACAAGCACGCCCACACGTTTGTCTGGAGTCTTCTCCGCAGAAACGGCGCCTTCTATACCCGCTTCTGCCGGCGACATAATAATAGATGAGGCGAAGCCGGTTGCAACTCTCGCCGCGGTGAGTGCCCATTTTTCGTTGTCCGCGGTGATTAGCACGCGGCCTACCCACATCGAAAACATTTCAGCGAAAGTGTCTTCTATTTTGCATATGTTCCCACTTTCCGAGTCTCTGACCTTGATGTAGTTGTTTTCTTTCCCCAAGACTTCGAGCATTACTTTTCGCTTCCTGTGCGCTTCAACCCGTTTGATTTAACGCAAACAAGCTTAGACTAATTAATTTTCATGTTCTTTTAACGTTTTTGTGCAGCAGCAAGGGTCTCATAAGAAAAACCTCTGCAAAAAAGTAGCTACGGAAGTTAGAAACGGCAAAGAAAAGTAAGATTCTAAGCATCACGGCGAATCCATCCTTGAAAAAAATAGAATAACCAAAACGATTTTTTTTTAAAAAAAAATAAAAGAGAAGGTTGCGCGTTCTTCAAGTCACGGGTTTTCGCTGTTTTTGTCGTGTACGAAGACTGCCGCTGCAATCGCTGTTGTCCATAAACCGCCCTTGTCACCAGTGGCTGATTGTGTTATGTTTGTTGTTTTGATGATGAACCCGCTGGTTTTGAAAAGTTGCTTTCTTTCGTCCCACGCTGTCTCTGGGTCAAACTGGATGCCCATGGTTGTCGCCAACATCGTGGCGGCCAAATCTTCAGCGTAATCGCCTGCAACTTCGTCTGTCTGGCCGAAAGAGTGGTGCTCCGAAAGGTAACCGTAAGTTTCTCTTCCATGCGGAATCGCAACGCCAATAGACGCTGCGACTAGTCTGTGCGGTTCGTTGGTCGAGTTCTTTGCCATTACAACAAACGTGATTTCACCGGGGCTCAGCATTTCCAAGCCTTTCTCGCGAGTTATGAGTTTGCAGCCGGGTGGTATGATGCTGGACACGTTTACTATGTTGCATTTTTGGATGCCTGCGCTTCTCAACGCTAACTCAAAGGATTGGAGATAATCTTTGTGTTTGCCGACTCCTTTTGTTAGGAAGAAGTATTTGGGTATCATTTTGCCTGTTTGCCAGCATAAAAATTAGGGTTCTGTTTATTAAGATTTGCTGTGTCTCAATTCAGTCTTGCAGAGTAACCTCTATATGTTTTGTTTTAGTTTTTTCAATGAGAGTGAATGAGCCTTGAAAGTCACTGTAAAACTGTTTACGACTCTTAGAGAACTTGCAGGCAAAGGCGAAGTTACGGTGGAAACAAACAACAAATTAACCGTGGCCACTCTTTTGCGGAAACTAGAAGAGCGCTACGGCGAAGAATTCAGGGAGTACGTGTATGATGAAAACGGCAACGTGAAGGGCTTTCTACAGTTCCTCGTCAACGGAAAAAGCGTCGAGACCTTTCAAGGGTTAAAAACCCGACTCAAGGACGGCGACACTGTTGCAATTCTTCCTCCAGTAGGCGGAGGCTAAACAATCTCTCCCTTCAAATGAGATTGAAAAGCGTCAACCACATGCACATTCAAGGTTTTTCCAAGCAAATTATCTTCACATTGTATCACGATTGGTTTGTAGGCGAAGTTTCGTCCAATCCACGAGTTGGGGTTTTTCCCCTTTTCATCTATCAGCACGGAACCGCTCCAGCCAACCCAAGCCTTGTTTTTTTGTAATGCGATTTGCCTGACTATTTTTGCCATCTCTTCACTTCGCCGTTTTATCTCCGCAACGTCGACTTTTTTCTCCATTCTCTCGGCGGGAGTGTTTGGCCTAGCGAAAAATTTGCTTACATTCACGATGTCAGGTTTGACTTTCTCTACAAGTTGTATCGTGTGTTCAAAGGCTTCTTCGCTTTCTCCGGGAAAACCGACGATCACGTCTGTGGCGATAGTGGCTTGTGGAAACGTTTGTTTAAGTGTAGATATAACGCGCCTAAAATCGTCAATCGTATACTTCCTGTTCATTAACTTTAACACCTCATCATCCCCACTCTGCACTGGCACATGAAAAAACTTGAAAACGTGCGATTTACCTTCAGGGCTAGAAAGGAAACTGGTAAAACTTTCCAGAAAAGGCTTGAGGCCGTTTGGCGTCATCATGCCTACTCGAATCCAAAAATTCTCTTTGGCGTCGACGTTACAGACATGTTTCAACAAATCCACAAAGTCAACACCTATGTCCTGCCCATAATATGCCACGTCTTGTCCAGTGAACCAGAATTCTTTGACGCCAGCCTTCAAACTCTTCTCGACATAATCGGCAATCTCGTCGATTCTAAAACTCCGCAACGCGCCTCGCGCAAACTTGACACAACAATAACTGCATTCGCCTACGCAACCGTAAGCAACGGGCGTGATGCCTATTATTGAGTTGACACGGGCACGCGGCAAATTCAGACGCGGCTTGCTCCTCAAAGAATCGTTTAGAAAGACAACTTTTTCGTCGTTCAAAACCCGTTTAACAACTTCAACTATTCTGTCACCGAAAGCGGGTCCCACAACCGCGTCAAACCGTGCATCACGCATTAGTCGAGGGTAGTTGATGAGGGGCAAACAACCCGCCACCACTAAACGTTTCTCCGCCGGCACGGCTTTGAGCAAGTGGAACATCTTATTTTCCGTAGGCATCTTGACCCCGCAAGTATTGTAAACGACAACATCAGCCTCTTCAACACAGTCAACAAGTTCAAACCCAGCATCGCGTAAACAACCTGCCATAACCTCAGCGTCTGCGATGCTTGAGGAACAGCCAAAACCCTGAACGAAAACTTTCA
Source organism: Candidatus Bathyarchaeota archaeon A05DMB-4 (assembly GCA_019685575.1). GTDB lineage: Archaea > Thermoproteota > Bathyarchaeia > Bathyarchaeales > SOJC01 > JABFQO01. The sequence continues at coordinate 41,724 of JABFQO010000004.1, forward strand.
CTAAGCCCACCGTTGCAAGGACACAAGTTTAACAATAAAACCAAGACATAAATGTTCTCGTTTTTGCAAGAATTTTACATGAAAAAGCCATGGAATAATAAAAAGACTTATAAATTAATGGTTCAAACATGTTTAAATCATATTTGTATCATAATATGAACTGCTATATTCTGCAGTATATGTGTTAGGCTTTACCGAAAGGAGGATTGTGGTATGAAGTTAATAACACTTTATCTTCCCGAGCCCTACATTACCGCGCTAGACAAACTGGTGAACGAACGATTTTATCCCAACCGAGCAGAAGCGATTCGCGTCGCTATTCGTGACTTAATCAGCATCGAGGTCTGGGGGAGAAAGCCTAATGGCGACTAAAACTTCCAAACCCTTGAGCAAAGCGCTTCAATACGCTTGGCAGGACGCAACCGACCAGGATGCCCAACAGCCCGGAAACTGCCGAATCTTGGTTGCTGGCGTCGGCGGTGCAGGGAACAACATGGTTACAAGGCTAACTGAAATGGGAATCACGAGCGCAGAAACCATAGCCATAAACACAGATGCGCTTCACCTACGAATTTCAAAAGCTAGACACAAGTTGCTCATCGGCGAGAAACTAACGCGAGGCTTAGGCGTCGGCGGCAACCCAAAACTTGGCAGAGCAGCGGTAGAAGAATCACGCAAAAAGATTGAAGATTTGCTCTCAGGAGCCGATATAGTATTTGTCGCGGCGGGACTTGGCGGAGGCACAGGAACCGGTGCAGCGCCTGTGGTCGCTGAAATTGCGAGAAGAAACGGCGCGATAACCATCGGCGTAGTCACTACCCCTTTCAGGATTGAGAAGGGACGTATGAAAAACGCTGTCCACGCGTTGACTGAACTCAGACGTGAATGTCACACCGTCGTGGTCATCGATAACAATAAACTCATGCACTTAGTGCCCCAAATGCCCATAAACGAGGCGTTTAAAGTAGCAGACCAAGTGTTAGCCAACATGATCAAGGGTATCATAGAGACGATCTCAGCGCCTAGCCTCATCAACCTCGACTTTGCAGATTTCACAACGATAGTCAAACGCGGCGGCATCGCGGTTGTTGGCATCGGTGAGTCAGACGCTCCAAACCGTGCAGAAGAGGCGGTCAAAAAAGCCTTGTGCAGTCCGTTGCTTGATATTGACTATGCAGGCGCGACTGGTGCTTTGATACATGTCACGGGTGATAGTCACATGACCATTGAAGAAGCAAACAGAGTCGGTGAAATAGTGACTGAGATGATGCATAACGACGCCCTAGTGATATGGGGCGCCAGAGTGAACCCTGAAGTAAACGGTGTGCTCAAAGTAACCCTCGTCATGACCGGCGTAAACTCGCCCTACCTGTTCAGCGGATATGGGACAATATCGCCAAAACTCTACAACCTCGAGCCCTACACTAGCGAACCAGAAAAACCATTAAACATCGAATTCAAAAACCTATATCAACTAGAAAATTTCGACGCTTAAATCCTCAACACTCTTTTTTTAAGATTCAACCCCTCTCTTTTCAACCGCATCTGCCAAGGAATCGCTTTCCCACAAGCAACGACTCGGCCCTTTTTTATGGCGAGGATTATTTCGTCTTTTTCCAAATCTGCCTTCACCAGACTGTAAGCCATCCCGATCTCGGGTGCATAGTGAGCATCGCTTCCTCCAGTTTTTGGAAGATTAAACGCTTCGGCGAGTTTGTGATTGATGTAGTTTGAGAAACTAAAAGGAATCGAAGAGGCGTTTATCACTTCTATGGCGTCAAACTTTTTCGTCACGTGCATCCGCATTTTCCCTCGGTATAAAGCAGTAGGATGAGCGGCGACGGCGATGCCACCAGCTTGATGAATTTCTTTAATAGTAGTCGACGCATCTTGTTTGGGCGGAAATTTCTCCGTGACACCAAGCGCCAACACATGCCCATGAATAGTGCTTACCTCGATGCCTGGAATGATTAAGAAATCTTTGTGTCTGCTCAGCTTTAACGCGGCTTCGATACAGTCATGGTCAGTTACGGCAACCGCGTCTAACCCGTTCTTTCTAGCGTAAGTCACCAGTTCTTTGGGTGTTATAGTAGAATCATAAGAATAGCACGTGTGGACGTGAAGGTCAATTTTGAGCGGCAACGACTTCACTTTATCTTGCTACCCGCTTTTACTGCGCGGTCAGGTTGGAGAACGGAGACAACATCGCCGTCTTGCGCCGCTAAAATCATCACTTGAGAGTCTAACCCAAAGATTTGCCGAGGCTCCAAGTTCACCACGACGGCCAAATTCTTTCCTTCCAACTGCTGAGGGTCGTAATGCTTGGCGATTCCTGCGACTGCTTGTCTAATCTCTCCGCCGCCTATGTCTATGGACAGTTTTACGAGATTACTTGACTTGGGCACACTTTCGGCTTTGACTATTCTGCCAACTCGTAAATCCAGCTTAGAGAAGTCTTCAAAACTAACCTTTGTCTTGCTCATTCTCATCTGCTCCAAGTTTTTCTGCAATTCTTCTTCTTTTGCTTCTATTTTTTGGAATAAAGGTTTTGCCTTGTTTATCTTGTGCCCAGATGGTAACGGTTTTGTTGCCTCGCTCCACCTGAGCGTTTGGGGATCTTTCGGTATGTTTAAGAGTTTCCTCAGTTCTTCTGCGGTGAACGGGGTAAACGGTTCAAGAACCACCGCCAGTGTTTTCGTAATCCACACAGCCACATAAAACACGTTTGCGGCTTTTTGCGGGTTGGTCTTAAGCAGTTTCCATGGTTCCTTCTTGTTGAGGTACTGGTTTCCCGTTCGGCTGATGTCTATCACGTTCTTCAAGGCGGCTTGAATCTTGCATTCTTCTAGAAGCTTTGCTGCGTTCTCGACTTTTTTCTCTACGCTTTTTAAGATCCGCTTTTCGTCTGCTCCGAGTTTTGTGGGCGTCGGAATTTCACTGTTGTAGTGTTGGTTGATAAATGTTAACGTGCGATGAACAAAGTTGCCAAAGGTGTCGTTAAGATCGGCGTTTATTTTTTCTTTGAACTGTTCCCAGCTGAAGTTAGTGTCCTTCGTTTCTGGTCTCGACGCCAACAAATAATAGCGCCAATAGTCAGCTGGAAAAAGCTGTAATGCTTCGTCGATCCATACTCCGACGCGTTGGCTTTTTGAGAACTTCAAGCCTTGAAATTGTAGAAACTCGGTGGATGATACGTTCCAAGGCAGATTGTAGCCCTCTTTCGTCGCAAGAAGCAGGGCGGAAAGAATTATTGTATGGAAGGGTATGTTGTCTTTGCCGATGAAGTAAATGGTTTTAGCGTCTTTGTCGAGCCAGTATTGTTTCCAGCCTTCCCTGTCTCCTTTCTTCTCAAAATATTCAACTGTAGCCGAAACGTAGCCTAAAACTGCCTCAAGCCAAACATAAATCGTCTTGTCGCCAGCGCCGGGGAACGGAGCAGGGATTCCCCATTTGTTGTCTCGTGTTATGGCTCGTGGCTTCAAGCCTTCCTTAATCACGTTAAGGCTGAATTTTCTTGCGTTGTCAGGCAATTGCTTGTTAGTTTCGATGAACTCTCGAAGCGGCTCGGCAAACTTTGGTAGGTCAAAATACCAGTGTTTTGTCTTTTTTTGAATTGGAGTTGACTTGCAAATTACACAGTAGGAATCGATGAGTTTTGCTGGTTCAAGCAGTCGCCCACATTGCTCGCATTGGTCCCCGCGGGCGCTTTTGTAGCCGCAGAATGGACAGATGCCTTCTATGAACCTGTCGGGCAAATATCTCTTACATTTTGGGCAATAAGGAAGGGTTGTCTCTTCGGTGAAAACGTAGCCATTTTCGTAGATTTTGAGGAAGGCTTCTTGCACAAATTTAACATGCGTTGGACTTTCTGTGCGGGTGTAATTATCGAATTTTATGCCCCATTTTTCGAACAGGTCGACGATTAGTTTGTGGTTTTCATCAGTGAGCTGCTTCGGCGGAATTCCTCTGCGAACTGCTTCTACTTCTATGGGGGTTCCATGCTCATCCGAACCCGTAACGTAAAGAACGTCCTCTCCTTTTAAACGATAATACCTTGCCACAACATCCGCTGAAAGAATAGAACCAACGATGTTGCCTAGGTGCGGAACACGGTAAATGTACGGCCAAGCAGAGGCAACCAAAACCTTAACGAGCGCAGTGCACCTCCAATTAATGAGCCTATAGTTTGTTAACTGCTCAAGTACTTAAACGCAACGGAGAGGAAAGTTTTACAAGAAAACAAAGAGTTCTTTTTAGCTACCCTATTGTTGTGGCGGCGGTGACTGTGGCGGCTGTGGCGACGGGCATGCTTCTTGAGGTTTTCTGGCGGAAAGGAAAATTGCTCCGGCAATTAAGGCAGTACAGACAACGATGAGAATTATAAGAACCGCCATTAGCAAAATCAGCGTGTCCATGTTACTCACCACGGTAGGTGAGCTTTCAAGATGAAGGTACACGGTTCGATAGGTGAATGACCCATCGATTCTAATTGCCACGCTTATCGGAACAGAAGTTAAAGCAGACACGCGCCCGTCGTTCGGTATACTGAATGTTGTGGAAGTGGAATGAGTTTCGTTGGCTTTTATCACACGGTTGATGTTGAACGTGTAGTTACCTTCCCAATGGTCTCTTACGTACATGTACCACGGGCACTCAATTTTTGTTTCGTTAACCACAACGTCGGCGTTTTTGGCGTTCACAAAAGTAATGTAAAGAGTAACGGTTTCGCCTGGGTTATACTGCGGTTTATCCACCCACAAATATAGGTTCAAAGCGTTAGGAGTGAAAGCAGCACGGCTTACAGGAATAGTCATCATAAAAGCAAGCAGAACAATGGCTAAAGTGATTTTCTTTTTCATTTTTTCACCTTTTTCTTCAGTTTCATTTGGTACAATATTTAAGACTTGTTAATTCGGAATCAAAATCAAACAATTACTGAAGTCGGTTTTGGAATCCGTCCGTTTGATTATGTGTTTAAAGTTTCAATGTATTCCTTCAAAGCGGTGGCATTGTTAAATTTTGTCTCCTTTGCGCTGTAGAGAAGAATAACCACGTCTTTCTTGGCTTTTTCGACGATCTGGTCAACCAATTCCCTTTTTTGCTTCAATTCTTCAAAATACCGTCGCTTGAATTCCTTCCATTTTTCAGGGTCATGACCGTACCATCTTCGCAGTTCGTTGCTGGGCGCTATGTCTTTTAGCCACAAATCGACCAAAGCCTTCTCTTTGCTTAAACCTCTTGGCCAGAGCCGGTCGACGAGGATTCTGAAACCATCGTTTTCGTCGGGTAAATCATACACTCTTTTCGTTTTTAACATACTAAAGAACTCTAAAAAAGCTTGTATAAACGACTTGCGATCTAAGTTGAACGTTCCGCGGGGTCGACGTGAATTACGCAGTGTTGGCAGCCTGTTTCGTGGCTGATTTTTTCCTTGACCTCTTCTGCAATGTGGTCTGCTTCTTCTATAGGTGTGTTCTTGGCGACTTCTATGTGAAAACCTGTGTGAATTACATTTGGTCCAACGTATTCGGCTCTCAAATCATGAACTCCCAATACGCCTTCCACGGATTTGGCCGTTGATTCTATTTTCTCCATAAACTCTTTGCTTGGTGTTCTACCCACCAAGCAGTGAACGTTGTCTTTAAAGAGGTAAATACCGCTGAACACAATTACTGCGGCTACTATTATGGAAGCCGCTGGGTCAGCTAAGTAATATCCTTGTCCAACGAGGATCACTGCAATCAGTGCGGCGATGTAAGAAAACTCGTCCTTTAGAAGCGCGATCAACTGCGCTTTCACCGATACCCCTTTTGTCTTAGTCCTCAAAATGTAGAAAGTGGGAATCGCGATTACAAACATGCCTACTATGATGACCGCCAATGCGAGGGGTAGGTTTTGAAATTCGCTTGTCTCGGCAGTTTGGAAGAGTTTGGGGGATGGCTTCTCGAAAAGTTTCAAGACTCATGAAAGAGATCAAAATTGTGGCTGAGACTAACGCGGCGACGTTTTGTCCTCGTCCGTGACCGAACATGTGGAACTCGTCCGCTGGTTTATGCGACCAATAGGTGGATATTAAAAGAAAAGTGGAGACTAAGATGTCGCTTAGCATTTCTAAGGCTTGCGCCAACAATACCAGAACGTTCGTAAAAAGATAGGCAGTTAACTGTATAATGACCAGCGCCAACTTATCAAGGCTATTTTTATTCCACGTATCTCTGTGGCGTACTCAGTCATTCAAGTGTCCTGCCCCTTATGTTCGTGTCCGCCCATGGCTCTTGCTTCTTCGCCAGCGTGTTCTCCGCCACCCGTTATGTTCGCGTACAAATGATGAGCATAAAGAACAAAGCCCAAGTTCGCTTGTAAGTATTCTCTCGCTGCGGGTACGTCGTTCACGTCGTACTTCTTCTTAGCCATAACATGTTTGAACCTTTTCTGCAGTTCATTCTCGACAGCGCGTTGGATCAACTTAATTACCGCACTTGGTTCTCCCTTCTTTATTGCTCTCTCCGCCTTCGGCACCACGGGTCCCCAATCAAGCCCCGCCGGTTTCAGTCCGGTATACGGCGCGCCTTCGCCTTCTCGGTGAAGCCGCACGGCGGTTTCGAAGAACCAGTAATCCGCAACTTCAGCCGCTTCTTTGCCCATCTTTCTTGCTCGAAGAGTCTTTTCAAAAGCCTTCTTCAACTCTGCCTCGGCTTTTTTCGGCACCCAAGGAAGAATCAAGTTAACGTTTTCTTTTTCTAACGCCTTCTTCGCCGCCACAACAACGGGACCATCCATCGTGTCACAATGCGGTGGCAACCCATCTCACCTCCCAACGCGAATTTATGCTGCCGTTTCGCTTATATTTTCTTTCATTCCGCCATGCAAGAAATACCTAGATTAGATAGGCACTCGCAGACTCTCTCACACCAAAATACCTATTTGGAATAGTGGTGCTCCGGCCGGGATTCGGACCCGGGTCTCCGGCTCGAAAGGCCGGAATACTTAACCTGGCTATACTCGGCAGAGAGCACGTCTTAATTGTCTCTTCTACCGGAGCCATTTTCGGAGCATCATGCAGAACGTTACCTCTGAATTTAAGTTTTCTGATTAAACAATCATCTTCAGCGCTGAAGTTTCAAGGCCGTTTCTACACACTCGTTTAAAGGCGCTAAAACGGCATCCACACGGTTCATCGTAGGTGAATAATACGCTGCCTTGGCTGAATTTGTCAACATGACTTTCACGCCCAATTCTTTTAGCCACGTAACAATGGCGCACGTGTCGCAAAGAACATGCCCCCCCGCCTTTTCAATCACCCTTACATGCTCCATCGCCTTTTCCTTGACAAACCGCGACGTACAAACCCAAAACTCCCTACGCACCTTTTTGTCTCTAACCAGATCAGCAACAGCCTTAACCTCACCAAGCGAACAATGAGGGCACCCAACAAAAACCAAATCAGGCGTCCCAACGTTCGCGGAAAGATTTTCCATGGCATTCCTAACATCAGATTTTGTCACGGCAACCCTTTCTAAACCCTTAGTCGGACTAGGCTTGTAATGAAAAATACTGATCATTCCACTTGAGGCAAGCCCCGCACCAAGCTGCTTTAACTCATCACCCTTAACATTTGCTGGTAATCCTTGAAAAACCGGGACCTCATCCTTCAACATCTTCCCCACACAAACACCAAGCGCCCCAAACTCGGCTTCGTTCGCCAGCTCGGTTTCAACTTTAACCACTATACTCGGTTGACGATTTTCTGGTCGATGTACACCGTAATCAGGAACCTTCCCAACCAGAGCAGCGGCAAGCGCGCTTGGGCTACCTTCACGATTCGTCCATGCGCCGAGCACAGAGTTCGTATAAACAACAGCTGACGACTCGGCAGAAGCGAGATGCCAACCATTCTTGGGCGTCTTCAAGTAGTAAGGCGTACACGTTAAAGCTGGGACAACCCCTATCTGCGTATAAAGGTTAAGAATCAAAGCTTGCTTTTTCCTTAGCTTTTCAGGAAACTTTGTCACCAAATAATCAGAATCAAAACCGCAGGGGTTCAACGTGGAAGGCACACGAACCCTTGGACACGTTTCCGCCGTCGCCTTGAGAAAATCAATCGGCGCATCGCCTAAGGTCTTGTAAGAAACGCCAGAAATATGCGCGGATTTGATGGGTATAAGTTTTGACGCGCCGAAAAGGTCGCCTAACCGAACGAGGATTTTCATGGCTGTTTGATAAGCCCAACCGAATTCTCCGTCGTAGATTTTCTCTTCTTTCCGTGTCAAATACATGTTATGAATCTTCCAACAACCTAACTAAACCCTTGTCCGCGTCCACTTCGATTTCTGTGCCGTTCGGAATCTTCTGAACGTCGATCTTATCCACCATAGGAATCTCTGCAATTATCGCGCCCACGACGACGACGGGATCAGCGATTTGATTTACAATCGCCCTCGGCGCAAACCCTTTGCTCGCGAGTGAGTAAAGCACATAACTCCCAACAGTCGAACCGTGCCCACATGGGAAACATAAAATCTTGTCCTTAATGTTTTCTCCTGCTAAATCGTGATTTTTTTCGATTACCTTGCCTGAATCTGGATCAATTCCGCCGAGAAAACTGATAGGCTTCGTCGAGACCAACGCCTTTCCTCTTCGCTTACCTGGAACGATGGTTCGGCCTTTCAAGGTTTTCAATTGTTTTCGCCTCTAGTATGAGATTTTTGCGGATGACGGGATTCCGCCCAAGATTTTTTCGGCGGCGGTTCCAACTTTTTCGCGGTTCTTTTGATCCGTGTAAACTCTTAGGATGTTAATAAACCCCTTCAGCACGTCGAAGATTCCCGAGATGTCACTTAGTCTTTGGGGAATTTTTTCGTCTTCGCGGGTTTTGTAGAACACTGGTATTTCCATGGGTTCGGTAAGTATTGAATGATGATACGGCACGGATGGTAGTGTGGGCACGTCGATTACCACGTTGTCCGGCTGCACTTTTGCTTCATCTGCGATTTTGTCTCGTATTTGGTTCCTGATTTCCTCCACGTCAAAAATGCTGGAGACTGTCTTGTCTTTCGCGTAAAACGTTTGCTCGTAAGCGCATTTCAGCAATCGGCGTCTTTCCAAGTTGCTTATAATTTCTTTTGATTTTTCGCAGTTTTTCAGCATCGTCCACACGGTGAAGTCGTTTAGGGCTAGGTATTCTTCTGGAGTTTTGAAGTCGGTCAAGCCGAGTTCGTCCTTCGCGTTTTCCATCGCCATGGCCAACATGATCTGCACCGCTCTGCCGACACGGTGGAAGTATATGCTTTTGAACGATTCGATGCGTGCTAGGATGAACGATTCCAAGGTGGAGAGGGCGCCGAGGTCAACCGCTAGGCCTCCGTTCAAGACGTCTATGTTGTGAATTAAGCGGAAAACGTCCACGTAGCCGTACTTTGCGCCCGTGTGGTAAGTGTCGCGGACGATAAAGTCTAGTTTGTCAACGTCCACGGCGCTTTGAATTATTTGGTCGATAAAATTTTTTCCCTCTAATCCCAGTTTTCCCACGGCGAGTTTTGCGATGGTTTTTGGGTTGTGCCCGATTTTTTGCAGTTGATCTTTTAGTTCGGATTTTTCTATTATCCACTGTGTCATGTCTTCGTGTGTTTTGTCGATTTTTCTCAGTAACTGTTCATAAATGTGGGAGAATGGTCCATGCCCCACGTCATGAAGTAAGGCGGCGAGGCGGACAATCTGGATTTCGTCTTTTTTCAAATACTCCGAGATGCCCGAGTTTTCGCACAGAACCCCAGCAAGGTACATCACACCGAGCGAATGTTCAAATCTTGTGTGGTTGGCGGCAGGGTAAACGTATTCGGCGCCGGCCAGTTGCCGTAGCATGCGGAGCCGTTGCAATGGGAAGGAGTCGATTATTTCTTTGTCTGACTTTGTGACGTAGACGTAGCCATAGATCGGGTCTTTTATTTCGCCCCAGTATTGTCGCATGTTATGATGCTCCTCTTTATGATTGAGTGGTAGGCAGTGTTTTTAAGGTAATCGAAAATATACCACATACTAAAGTAAAATTTGGTGCAAGCAGATGAAAAAACATGGCGTGTTCATTTGTATCGAAGGGTTGGACGCCAGCGGGAAAACTACACAGTCAAAACTTTTGGTTAAAAACCTTCGAAAAAGAGGCTTTAACGCCGTTTATACCACAGAGCCAAGTAAGGGTCAAGTGGGCAGATTAATTAGAAGGCATGTTCTTTACGGTAAAAACCGTTCATCAGCGGTTTTAGAGGCTTTATTGTTTGCCGCTGACAGAATTAGCCATATTGAAAATGAAGTTAAGCCGTTGCTAGATGAGGGAAAAATCGTTGTTTCCGACCGTTATTTGTACTCATCGCTTGCATATCAAGGCGCTACTGGTCTTGAACTAAAATGGATTGAAGAAATCAATAGATGGGCAAAAAAACCAGATTTAGCCATTTACATCGACATACCACCAGAAATTGTGCTAAGACGATTGAAACGAAAAAAATCAGTGATGGAAAACCTGAAAAATCAAAAAAACGTTCGAGAAATCTACCTTAAACTCGTGAAAACCGGCGTGCTCAAACTAGTGGAAGGAAACAAGCCCAAAAAGGCCGTTGCAAAAGAAATCTTGAACATGGTTACAAATCTTCTATCGGGACCGGGCATATGATCATCCTTAATTTTATCGGTTCCGATTTTGTTTTTGCAAGTTGGGCGTTTATTTGGGTAGTTAAGAATTTTATTAGCTCCTCTATCGACAGACGTCGTGTACCTCTTTCGTGAAAAACTGTTAATATAATGCTTGGTTTTCTGAAAACGAAGCGGAGCAAGTAATAGTCAAACTTTAACGCTTTACGCTTCTCTTTAGCACGAGATAAATAGTATTTTACGACGCAGAAGAAATCCAAACTTGCTAATTTTCTTTTAGACAAGCTTTTTTGGAACCGTTCAGTTTCGTCTTGGTCCAAATAGTTAAACGCTGTGCCCTCTGCTATGCCGAATTCGAAGCTGACTTTACAATTGGTGAATTCTGATGAAATCTCGTTCTGTTCATACTCTCGGCTGTTTAATAGAACAAACGTTTTTAGAATGGCTTGATGCAAGTTTTCGGTTGAAGCCGGGCTGTGAAAAATCGCTTTTGCGTGGGGGATTTCTGGAAAGTTTTCGTAGAATCCAAGCAAGTTTTATCGCTTCTTTGTTTTTCTGGTTTTTTCTAGGTTTTCGAGTAGCGTATTCAGCGTGTCGCTCAGTTTTTGAAGTTGCTCCACATCTTTTTCTTTTTTTATTCTTTTTTCAATTTCCTCAATCTTAGACAGCAAGGTTGCCTCTAAATTGCTTATCGTCGTTGCACTCGTAAGTTCGGCAGGAGTTTCGCCTTCTTTCACCACTATTACACGTTTTTCACACTGCGCACAATAAAGTTGCCCGTTTTTTAATTTGAAAAGCGGCGTCGCACATGCTGGGCAAGCGAGTTCAGTTAATGTTGCACCTTGTTTCAGCAGGTTTACCATGTCATGAATCTTTTCTGGCTTATTGGAGGACAAGTTTAAAGCCTCAAGAAATACAATAAATAAGAGTTAAATAATTTGAATGTTGCTGAAACGTGTTGACCGAGCGTGGTTAGAATGGTTGGCAAAAAGAAAGTGCAAGAGTACGACGAAAGAATTCAACAAGCCTTAATGGTTCTAGAGCAAGTCTCAGAGGACAACACCACGCCGCGAAACATAAGGCGCGCCGCAAAAGAATCCTCAGAAGCACTACAAAACAAAGCATTCACGCACGGCGTCAGAGCATCAAACGCGATCTCAGTTCTCGACGACATTCTGCAAGATCCCAATATGCCACCGTACACCAGGGTAAAACTTTGGAACATCATGAGCCTCCTGGAAGCCATAAAAGACTAAGGAAACAGTTGATGATGAAGGCGTTTAATGAGAAAAAAGGCTTGCAAATCACTTTCATAGCGTAGCCCATATGTTTTTATAACCTCATAAATTCAACAGCAACATACGCAAACTACAGCCTCAACATCCAAAACGCCACCACAAACAGCATGCTACACAGACCTTATACCCGAAAAAAGACATGCGAGTCCCCGCAGACCTTAAAAAGGTACTCGAAGAAGCCCGTCACAACATTACACCTTCATATTTGCGGTGTATTTGGAGCCTAATAGGATCATATATGGAAGAGGGGGGAGAGAAGCGGCGCACAGATTCACACAACAGCCACCTCAACATCAAACAACAACCAAAAATAACTACTCAGAATACATGTCTCTAATCCAAAAACCTCTTCCAGTCAACATTTAAATATTCGTTAGAGGCTATGCTGAAGAGGGAATTACGAATGAGAGCAAAAAACTACCGTGAAGTCAAAGGCCAACCCTACACAAGAAAAGAATACATGAAAAGCTCACCCCAAAGCAAAATCACAAAATTCACCATGGGCGACCCACACGGCAACTACACCCACACTGCATCATTAATCGCCCAAGAAGCCGCCCAAATCCGCACCAACGCACTAGAAGCCGCACGCGTAGCAACCAACCGAGTGCTAATGGAAAAACTAGGCAACAACTACCTCCTCCAAATAATACCCTACCCACACGTCGTGCTCAGAGAAAACAAGATGATCTTCGGCGCACACGCCGACCGACTGCAAGACGGCATGTCACGAGCATTCGGCAAACCAATAGGCGCAGCAGCACGCGTAAAACCCAACCAAGAAATCATGAAAATAAAAGTCACACCAGAAGCAGTGGACATCGCAAAAGATGCCCTCAAACGTGGAAGCATCAAACTCCCAATAACCTGTCGAATAATCATCGAAAAAACCCCGAATTAAAGGTGGAAAACACAATTGGCAAAACAACAAAAAAAAGAGAAATTCATCCTTTGGTTTGAAGAACTAAACAAGAATGACATACCCTTGGTTGGCGGAAAAAACGCTAACCTCGGCGAAATGCTAAACGCACAAATCCCAGTACCGCCAGGCTTCGCAATCACCGCCTACGCATACAACTACTTCATCACAAAAACAGGCATCGCCGAAAAAATCTACAAAATAATAAAAGACACTGTAAAAGACGTAAACAACCCCGCAGAATACCAAGAAGCCTCAAGAAAAATCCGCAAACTAATCGAATCCACCAAAATGCCCAAAGAAATAGAAAAAGAAATCCAAAACGCCTACAAAACATTAAGCCAAAAAACAAAACAAACAAACGCCTTCGTCGCCGTACGCTCCAGCGCAACCGCAGAAGACCTGCCGGATGCCTCATTCGCCGGCCAACAAGAAACCTACTTGAACGTCCGCGGAACCAAAGAATTACTCGAGAAAACCGTCAAATGCTGGTCCAGCCTCTTCACACCCCGAGCAATCTTCTACCGCACAGAAAAAGGCTTCAAACATGAAAACGTCCTAATCAGCGTCGGCGTTCAAAAAATGGTCAACTCCAAATCAGCCGGCGTCATGTTCACCATCAACCCAGTCACAGGGCAACAAGACCAAATCACCATAGAAGGCAACTGGGGACTAGGCGAAGCCGTTGTATCAGGCTCCGTGACCCCAGATCACTTCGAAGTAGACAAAAACACCCTGAAAATAACCGCCAAAAATATCAACAAAAAAACAATCGAATACATCCGAGACACCAAAACAGGCAAGACAATCCATGCAAAAGTACCTGCCGACCGTCAAGATGTGCCATGTATCACGGATGAGGAAGTCACGAAACTTGCAGAACTCGCCAAACGAATAGAACAACATTACGGAAAACCCCAAGACATCGAATGGGCAATCGACCGGGACATGAAATTCCCAGAAAACGTATTCATCGTACAATCCAGACCGGAAACCGTTTGGAGCGTCAAAGTCGAGGAAACAGCAAAAATCGAAGAAAAATCTGCTAAACAACTGTCAGATTTAAAAGTCATTGCGAAAGGCATCGCCGCTGGAAAAAGAAGCATCGGCATCGGAACGGCAAAAGTCGTATTCTCTCCAGAGGACGCAGAAAAACTCATCAAAAAAGGCGACATCCTCGTAACCCCCATGACAAATCCCGACTTCGTGCCCTACATGCGCTTGGCAAACGCCATAGTAACCGACAAAGGCGGCGTCACATGCCACGCAGCAATCGTCAGTCGCGAATTAGGCATACCATGCGTCGTAGGCACGGACACGGCAACTAAAACCATGATTACCGGAAAAGAATACACAGTTGACGCAAGAAGCGGCGTAGTTTACGAAGGCATAACCGCTTGCGCGCCAGAAGCGCCAGCAACCTCAATAATGACGATGATGAACCCCCAAGGAGCAGTTATGATGCCATCAGCCCCCGTAACAGCAACTAAAATCTACCTCAATTTAGGCGTACCTGAAAAAATCGAAGAATACAAACATCTGCCCTTCGACGGCATTGGACTCATGAGAATCGAATTCATTCTCGCCAGCTACATCAAAGAGCACCCACTTTACATGCTTGAAACAGGCCGCGGCGAAGAATTTGTTAACAAGCTAGCGGAAGGCATAGCCACCGTTGCTCGTGCAATTCAGCCAAGGCCCGTTGTCGTAAGGTTTAGTGATTTCAAAACTAACGAGTACCGCGAATTGAAAGGCGGAGTTAAATACGAAATAATGGAAGACAACCCTATGCTTGGTTGGCGGGGCGCCAGCCGCTACATTAGCCAATGGTACGAAAAAGCGTTTAGGCTGGAATGCAAGGCTATCGTGAAGTGCCGTAAAGAATGGGGATTGAAGAATGTTTGGGTTATGCTTCCGGTTATAAGAACGGTTTGGGAAGCTGAAAAGGTTCTCGAAATCATGCGTCAAGAAGGCTTAGAACGCTCGAGAGACTTTAAAGTGTTGTTTATGGCGGAAACCCCGTCGATTGCAATAATGGCTGACGAATTTTCAAAACTATGCGACGGCTTCTCCATAGGCTCAAACGACATGACACAAGGCGTACTCATGATTGATCGCGACTCTGAGCGACTCGGACAAATGGGCTACTTCGACGAACGCGACCCAGCAGTTGAACGCATCATAGCTCACCTCATAAAAGTAGCACACGAAAACGGCGTAACCGTTTCCATCTGCGGCGAAGGACCATCAAACCTGCCAGATTTTGCCGAATTCCTAGTAAGAAGCGGTATCGACAGCATCTCAGTGAACAACGACGCCGTCATAGCAACGCGCCAGCTTGTTGCCAGCATAGAACGAAAAATGCTGCTTGAGCAATCAGCAGAAAACCGCGAATACAACTTAAGTAATCAAACAAGCAAATTGAAACATGGGCCTGCGTGGTCTTTCCGCTGGTAAGCAAGGCTCAGTTTTCAAGCCTCACATTGTGGCTCGGCAATGGTAAATTCTCTGTTTAATCTAGAAGAAAAACACTTGGCAGACGAAATACGGAAACACGGAGCCAAACGAGTTCTCATACAACTCCCAGAAGGACTTAAACCCAACGCTCCAAAGATTGCCGCCGTAGTAGAAAACGCTGGCGCTCAAGCCTTCATATCAGCAGATCCGTGCTATGGCGCATGCGACTTGGCAACATACGACGCGCAACAAATCTCAGCCGACCTCATAGTGCATTATGGACACACTCAAATGGTAAAACAAGCCGTTGTTCCAGTGGCTTATTTGGAAGCACGAGCAAGCGTGAATGTAGAGGCTGCCGTGAAAAAAGCGTTACCTTGGCTAAAACCATGGAAAAACATCGGTCTCGTCACCACAGTTCAGCATGCACACAAACTTGATGCTGCCAAGGATGTTTTGATTAAGGCAAACAAAACAGTAATGATCGGCGACGCGAGGCATCTCAAATATGCGGGACAAGTGATTGGCTGCGATTACTCCAACGCAAAGGCAATAGAGTCGCAAGTTGATGCTTTTTTGTTTGTTGGCGGTGGAAGGTTCCATGCTCTTGGCGTGTCGTTGGTAACATCCAAACCGACTATAGTCGCCGACCCTTATGAAAAACGAGCCTACAACATAGAAACTGAAGCACAAAAAATCATAAAACAACGAATGACGCAGATAAGCGAAGCAAAGAAAGCCGAAACTTTCGGCGTTTTAATAGGGCTAAAACACGGACAAAACCGCCTTCAACAAGCCGTCGAAATTAAAAAAAAGTTGGAAGATAAAGGAAAGAATGCTTGGCTGTTCGTTTTGAAAGAAATTGTTCCCGACGCACTAATGCAGTTCCCTACAGTGGATGCTTTTGTTAACACCGCGTGTCCAAGGTTGGTTCTGGACGACGCGTTGATGTTCAAAAAACCTATACTAACCATAAACGAAACGCTCTATTTAATTGAGGAAATAGATTGGGAGACTTTCCACAGAAAAGGTTGGTTCGGAAACGAGACCTAGAGCAGGCAATCTCGCGTATCACAGCACACCCGTCGCCTAAAACCTATCTCGAACAATATACAATCCCTCCCGAAATTGCGGCTGAAATTCTCTACTTAGCAGCGTACACCTACAATGATATCATTGAAAAAACCGTAATTGACTTGGGTTGCGGTACAGGAAGGCTTGCCATCGCCGCGGCATTATTAGGCGCAAGAAAGACACTGGGCATAGAGATTGACAAAATAGCAATTAAAGAAGCCACAAGAAATGCTGAAAGATTGGGCGTAAAAACAAAAACAGATTGGATCATAGGGGACATCGAAGCGATTCGTGGGAGTTTCGACACCGTGCTACAGAACCCGCCCTTCGGAGTGCAGAAAAAACGAGCAGACAGAAAATTCTTGAAAAAAGCCTTGCAGATAGGAAGACACGTTTACTCACTTCACAAAGCCGTCGACACAATAAAAGAGAAAGGAGATTTCTTGAAGAAATTTATTCAAGACAACGGTGGAGAAATTAAAGCAGTTTACACGCTTAAAATGAGTATTCCATACATGTTCCACTTTCACCAAAAACCGAAACACACATTTGCAGTTAATCTGTACATTATAGAAAAGAAAGATGCCTAGTTGAAAAAAGAAAAGGTTTATTGAGCAGCATGAACGAAAAGTATCGAGTACACTTGGCCTTTGAGTTACGCAACTTAGTGATGAAGAATGAGCAAACCTAAACGAAAAAGCGGCGTTTTCGTCACACCTGGAGACCGATTAGGCGTGATCGAAGAATTTTCACCTGGCCCGGGCACTTACGTTAGACAAGGAACAATTTACGCCAAGATCACTGGGCGATCACTGATAGATTTGCTTAACAAGGAAGTTTCTGTGTACCCTGTCATTCGCACCGCCGTGGTACCCCGCACTGGAAGCATTGTTATTGGTCAAGTAGCACAGACACAAAACCAAACGGCCAACATAAGCATAACAAAGATAGGTAAAAGAGCGTTAAATGGCGAATTTACGGGAGTTCTGCATATTTCTGACGCCAGCCCGGTTTATCAAGAATCGATGTTTGACGTTTGCAAAACAGGCGACATAGTGCGCGCCAAAGTGGTTTCAGAAGCAAATCGGACTTTCCACCTTTCCACCGCGCTCGATAGAATGCTAGGCGTAATTTACGCGTTCTGCTCCAATTGTGGTCACATGCTTCAGTGGCGACGGACAAAAATGCGTTGTCCGAACTGTGGCAGAATCGAGAACCGCAAAGTTGCTTCTGATTACGGTAAAGGAGAAATCTAGGAGGATTAACCTTGAAATTGAAGGTTTTGAAAAAAACCGGTAACGAGATAAAAATAGAAATTGAAGGTGAAGGGCACTCGTTCTGCAATGCACTACAAAAGGTTCTGCTAGAAGAAGAAGTAATCGACATCGCTGGCTACAACTTGCCGCATCCTTTGACAGCGAATCCTGTTGTTTTTGTTCGTACGCTTAAGGGCAGACCCGAAACAGCACTTAGAAATGCTGCAGAGAAGTTGCAGAAAAAAAATAAACAGTTTAACGAAGCCTTCGAAAAGGCGCTTAAAGAGTGGCAACAAAAGTAACTTCAATTAGAGTTTTAGCCTTTCTTTAGCCAAAAGAAGAAGCGAAGTGAAAGATTTCACGACGTCATCTGAAAACGTTAAGGCGGTGACGCTTTCTTCTAAAGAAATTGCGTTTTTTATCCATGCATAAACAATCAATGCTTCAGCGGAATCTGCGAGCGCATGTCTATCCATTCTTTTTGGCAAAAACTCTCGTAATTTGGCTTTTTTTAAGGCTTGAGACAGAATTTGACTGCTCACTTTAGTGCTTGTTGGCTCATTTTTCTTTTTCGACAATGCGATAGAGTAAATAAGGTTCACGTAAGCGTCTCCGAGACTTGCGAGTTTATGATCAGTTAGAATTTCTTTTAAACTTCCATAGTCACGCATAAAAGAGAAAAACTCTGCCTTCATACTCGCCCTCCGCATGACAGGGTACTTCATACGCTCGTCAAACTTAATAATAATGCCTCTTATATGTTCTTTACACGCTTTCACGAGGAGTGCAAGTTTGCCTTCTGGAAAATTTCGTGCAATAAAACCAGAAATCAGAATAGTAGGCATTGATGACGGCGTCTTTGTACCGCACACCCAAGGTTGGACAGATGTCGTGGGCGTTGTGTTTCGGGGTGGATATTGGTTAGACGGTGTTATGAAAACCGAGGTGGCGATTGACGGAATGGATGCCACAGATAAGATTGCAGAAATGATAACAACCTCGCCCCATTACGCTCAACTTCGAGTGGTTATGTTAAATGGCATAACTTTTGCAGGTTTTAACATCGTGGACATCAAAAAACTTTCCGAACTTATTAGATTGCCAATAATCGCCATTACTCGAGAAAAACCAGATTTTGATGATATACATAAAGCGTTGATGCATCTGCCTGAAAGCGAAAAACGATGGAGTATCGTTAAGGATTCCCAACAACTAATAAAAATAAAAACTAGACGTGGCCAAGAACCAGTATACATGCAAATTGCAGGAATATCGCGAGAGGATGCTGAAAAAATTGTCAAGGAATCTTCTACTCGAAGCAACATTCCCGAACCCTTGCGGGTGGCGCACATTATCGCATCAGGATTGACAAAGCAAAGGTTGAAAAATTAGGTATTGCAAAATCGGAGTCTGAATATCGATTCAAACAAGAAAAGATTTAAAAGTCTCGAACTCATGGAAAAGGGAATCGGAAGCGTGAAATCGTAATGGAGTTTTGTCCAAAGTGTGGAACGCGGCTAGTTCCAACTAAAAAGAAACGTGGCGGGAAAAACGTGCTTGTGCTTTCTTGTCCAAAGTGTAAGTACACAAAAACCAGTTCAGATGTAAAAGTGGCAACCATCCCGAAAATTATTGAGCAACCCCAGAAGGAATCCATAGCCGTGATTGGGAAAGAAGAGCAGAAACTTAGGGTTTTGCCTACAATGCGTGTTGAATGCCCAAAATGTGGGAATAATTTGGCTTATGTTTGGCAAGTGCAAACGCGAGGAAGCGACGAATCTTCAACGCAATTCTTTCGATGCACAAAGTGCAACTATACCTTTAGAGAATACAGTTAAAATTCTCAAATTTTGAAAACTATTTTTGTGTTACTTTCATGTACGCCAGCATCGCAACTAAGGCGAAAACTAGCCCAAAGGCTACAACGTCCAGAAACATGAAGGCGCTAAAAGGCGGATACCCAAGAAGGAACGCTCTCGACAAATCCGCCCCTGCGCTTAAGGGATTATACTGTGCCACTAAAGCAAGCGTTTGTGGCAACGCGCTTTGTATAAGGTCTATAGGGTAGAAAACCGTGCTACAAAAGAAAAGTACATAATACACTACGCTTCTCGCGGTGATGTACTTTTCGAAGCTTGTGGTTGAAATCGCAAGCGAGATGCTGAGTCCTGAGGTGCCTATGGAAATGAAAAGTAATGCAGCAACAATCGATAGAAGTTGCAGTGGGGACGGAACCACGTTTGTGAACACGTGTGTTATTGTGATGGTTGTAATAAGCAAGGGTGTCATGTAAACCAGCCCTCTGAACCCTCCAGCCAAAACTCTTCCAATCGCAAGTTCCCACCTTTTGATGGGCAAACTCAGCATATAATGTGAAATTTCGCGTCGTACTTCCATGTTTATTTCTCGCCCAATCATGAACGCTGCTGCGAAGAGTGCTGTGATAGTTAAGCCTGGAGCAAAAAATACGAAGTACGAGACGTATTGTTGCGTGATTTCCTGCGAAACCATGCCCGTGTATACCACTGCCATGATTAATAAATCGGCAAGGTTCATGCTGATCATGCCGGCGATCCACCATTTATAACGAAAGAAATACTTGAAATCTCGCTCGACGACGTACAAAATTGTCTTCATTGCCAACTGCCTCCTTCAAGCCTTTTCTCGTGCAGAATGATGCCTAAAAACGTGAAAACTGAGAAGAACAGAACAATACCGAAAACTGCTACAGCGGGGGGCGTCAAAAGTGCGGATTCTATTCCGGCGCCCCAACGGAAAAGGTCGGCGGCGAATGTTAAGGGGTTAAATCTTGCGATGCTGGCGTAGTAAGAGGGCATGTAGGCTATGGGGTATAATGTGGTGCTTAGTCTTACTATGAGTGCGTCCAGAACGCCGAGCAGAATGTCGAAGCCGTCGGAGGATTTTATGCTTACGGCTAATGTTATGCTGAAGCCGGCTACACCGAATGCGAATAGAAAGAGTGATATGAACGCCACTAAAAACTGCAATGGATGTGTGACGCCGATTATGTACAGGACGAAAAGTAGCATGGGGCTGACGTAGATGAAGCTTCTCAAGCCTCCTCCTATTGATCTGCCGAGTACGAGTTCTTTGCGTGTAACGGGAACGCTGAGCAGGTATTCTATTACGCCGTGGTCTGCTTCTTCGTAGATGTCGTAGCCGATGAAAACTGATGTGGAGTATAGCATGGCGATTATTAGGCCTGCGGCGTAGAAGTTGTAGTAGTTGCCGCCTACTGTTTGTTGGACTTCGGGGGTAAGCATTTTGTTTACGACTAATCCGAAGAGGGCTATTTGGGCGAGGAACCATGCTGCTCGCATTATTAAGAGAAATTTGTATTGTAAGAAGATTCGTAAGTCGCGTTCTGCTACTATCCAAACCTTGCGGAGGCTGATCATTTCGTTTGTGCCTCTTCTATTGTTAGGCCTGTGTAGTGTGCAAATACGTCGTCGAGGCTGGGTTCGTTCATTTGGATCGTGGCTATGGGAATTTGGGCTTTCATAAAGAATTCTGTGATTTGTGGCAGGATTTCTTCGGCTTGGTTTAGGTAGATTTTTAGGTGGTTTGGTTTTATTGTGAGGATGTTTACTACGCGTTTTGTATTTTTCAGTTCTGCTAAGTGTTCTTGGGTAATGTTTTCTTTTAGAACGACTTCGATTACGTCGCCACCTGGGATTGTGTCTTTGAGTTTCTTCGGTTCGTCACATACGAGTAGTTTGCCTTTGTGTATGATTGCCACGCGGTCGGAAAGTACGTCGGCTTCGTAGAGTTCGTTTGTGGCGAGTAGGATGGTTGAGCCTTCGTCTCTGAGGTCGCGTAGCATGTTCCAGATTTTGTGTTTGCCTACGATGTCGATTTGTGCGGTGGGTTCGTCTACGATGGCGATTTTTGGGCGTTGGATTAGGATTTTTGCGATTTCTACTCTTTTTCTCATGCCGCCTGAGAACACGTGTACTGTTTTGTGTCGGTCGTTCCATAATTCAAGTTCTTCTAGTGCCCATTTTACGCGTTTTTTCCGTTCGTTTGTTGGTAGGCCGCAGATTTTTGCGTGCCAGTCTAAAATGGCCCACGGTGTGCTGACCCATAGGAGTTTGGGTTCTTGGAATGCCATGCCTATTAGTGTGCGGGATTTGTCGGTTTGGTGCGTGATGTCGTATGGGCCTATGTATGCTGTTCCTTCGGTGGGTTTGATTACGGTTGTGAGCATAAGTAGGGTGGTGGTTTTTCCTGCGCCGTTGGGTCCCAGTAAGCCTAGGATTTCGCCGTCGTATATGTCGAGGTTTAAGTGGTCAACGGCGTAGAGGTTGCCGAATTTTTTGGTTAGGTTTTGTATGCGGATTATGGGTGTTGGCAATTTTTTTCGCTCTGTTTTGAAACATGTAGAAGCGTTTTTGGTTCTCTTAAGGTTTACTTTACGGGTGGTTGTGTTTGCTTTTTGTGGCTGTGCAGCGCTTCTCTTTCCCCTCTTCCATATATGATCCTATTAGGCTCCAAATATACCGCAAATATGAACAGAGAACGTGTAGTTGAACTTTTTTTTCTGTTGGCGGAGTAACTTGTTTGCTAGGTGTTTTGCGGGGCTTGTTTTTTAGAAGATTGACGGGGCTTTGTATTCTCCGTATGTTTCTCTTAGGACGTTGCAGATTTCTTCAAGCGTTGCGTATGCTTTTACTGCGTTAAGGATTGGTGGCATCAAGTTTTCTTCTTTCGCTGCGGCGTCTCGCAGTTGGTCGAGTGCTGTTTTGACTTTTCGGTTGTCTCGATTGTTTTTTAAAGCGTTTAATCGTTCGATTTGTTTCTTCTCCACGATTGGGTCGACTCGCAAGGTTTTGATGGGGATTTCTTCGTTAACCTTGAATTCGTTGACGCCTACGATTATCCTTTCTTTCTTTTCTATCTCGCGCTGGAGCGTGTAGGCGCTTTCGACGATTTCCCGTTGCATGAAACCTTTCTCTATCGCGGCTGTTGCGCCGCCCATGTTGTCGATTTTTTCGATGTATTCCATGGCGAGTGCTTCGATTTCATTGGTTAACGTTTCGACAAAGTAAGAACCCGCAACGGGGTCAACGGTGTTGTCTATCCCGCTTTCGTAAGCGACAATTTGTTGGGTACGCAACGCTATTCGTACCGCTTCTGCGCTTGGCAATGCGTAGGCTTCGTCAAAACTGTTAGTGTGAAGTGATTGTGTGCCGCCGAGCGCGGCTGCAAGTGTCTGAATTGCTACGCGGACGATGTTGTTGTGCGGTTGTTGCGCGGTTAAAGCCACACCGCTGGTTTGAGTGTGAAAACGCAGCATCCATGAGTTTGGGTCTTTGGCTTTGAATCTTTCCCGCATGATTCGTGCCCACAGTCTGCGGGCGGCGCGGAACTTGGCGATTTCTTCGAAGAGGTTACTTGTAGCATCGAAGAAGAAGGAGAGTCGGCTGGCGAACTGGTCGAGGTTTAGGCCTCTTTCTAGCGCCGCGTTTATATAGGCTATTCCGTTGGCGAGCGTGAAGGCGACTTCTTGCACCGCTGTGGCGCCGGCTTCGCGGATGTGGTAGCCGCTTATGCTTATGGTGTTCCATCGGGGCATGTTTTTGGAGCAGTATTCGAATATGTCGGTGACGAGTTTCATGGAGGGTTTCGGCGGATAAATGTACATTCCCCTTGCAACGTATTCCTTTAGAATATCGTTTTGCACCGTACCGCCCAGCTGGGCTTGCGGTACGCCTTGTTTTTCTGCCACGGCGACGTACATTGCAAGGAGCACTGTTGCGGGCGCGTTTATCGTCATGCTGGTTGTAACTTTGCCCAATGGGATGCCGTCGAAAAGGGTCTCCATATCCTGTAAACTACAAACACTCACGCCCACTTTGCCAACTTCGCCTTTGGACAAACTGTGGTTGCAGTCGTAGCCGATTTGGGTTGGAAAATCGAACGCCACGCTCAAGCCAGTTTGACCCGCTTGGAGTAGATACTTGAAACGTTGGTTGGTTTGCTCTGCGGTGCCGAAGCCAGCATATTGCCGCATCGTCCACAAGCGGGCACGATACATGGTCGGATAAACACCACGCGTGTAAGGGTACTCTCCCGGGAAACCTAAATCACGGATATAATCAAAATCTTCCAAGTCAAGGGGCGTGTAAAGTCGGTGGATAGGGATGTTTGAGGTGGTTTTGAATTCTTTTTTGTTTTCAGGTAGGCTGGCGAGACTCTTTGTTAAGGTTTCTTTCTCCCACTTTTCCTTCCTTGACTTGATTTCAGCCAATCTTCCATCGGGCATCTCATTTCACCAAATGCAGATAAAGGGTATTTCAAAAGAGCCTAAAAAGAATTAAGGCTGAAACCACAAAACCTCTAGAACATGCAAAAGCCACAAACATCACGCACACTGGTTCCTCATCTTCTAAATCGGCTGGAAACACATAAAGCCAAAGAGTTCAAGGCTGTTGTTATGCCCGATTTTTTCTTCGACCGTTTCGTCCTCTACGAGAAAGATTTTAGCCAATTCGCAAACGAGGCTCATAAAGTTGTACGTCGCAAGGGCGGAAGCATCGACAACGTCAAACAAGTCGACTTTAGAGGCGGAAACGCCGCAAACACGGCCGCCGCTCTCGCTCGATTAGGAGCCACGGTAACTCCGATTATCGAAACCGATGATTTCGGGTTTTCTCTACTGAAACGTTTTCTCGAACCTTACGGCGTGGACATGACCCACGTTAAGACAAAAGGGAAAACCGCCATTACGACTGCTTTAGAATTCCACCAAAATGGTGGCAAAGTTAACCTAATGCTACGTGATTTGGGTTCTTTGGCGCGGTTTGGACCAGAAAACCTTACAGAAAAAGATTATCAACTCTTAGCCACGGCTGATTACGTTTGCGTTTTCAACTGGGCTGGCACACGAGAGCATGGCACCGAGTTGGCTGAAACTGTTTTCCGCTACGTAAAGTCTGACGGAAAAGGCAAAACATACTACGACACCGCAGACCCGACGCCGAACAAAAGCAGAGTTCCAACACTTATCAAAAGAGTTCTCTACAAAGACTACGTCGACATTCTCAGCCTCAACGAGAACGAGGCAATTCAATACGCGACGTACATCAGCCCAAAACAAACAGAAAACCTAAGAAAACAGCACAAAAAACCCGAGAACCTCGCCCTAGAATGCGCCGCCACCCTTGCTCAGCACTTCACATCACGCATAGACCTTCACACCACTGCCTATTCCGCCACGTTCAACAAAAACAAAAAACCTCAGATAACACCCTCGTTCAAGGTGCGGGTTCTCCGAGCAACTGGCGCAGGCGACGCTTGGAACGCAGGAAACATATACGGCGACGCGCAGAGTTTGCCCGACAAGGCACGTTTGACAATTGCCAACGCGGTTGCGGCATACTACATCTCAAGCCCGAAAGCAGCACACCCAACACTGAACGAATTGAAAAACTTCATTAAAACCCATTCAAACTAATACATGAAAATACAAACTTTACAAAAGTTCGGAGGAATGCACGTTTAAAACCGCACCCACCATAATTCTCATAATCACGAACATTGCGATGTACCTGTACACGTCAGTGCTAAGCGGCAATTTCGTAACTACAGACATCACAGTACTTGCATTCTACGGGCAATACAATGCACTCGTATTCAACGGCTTTTACTGGCAACTTCTAACGGCGATGTTCGTTCATGTCAACATCGTACATCTTGCCAGCAACATGCTTTTCCTTTTCATTTTCGGCTTAAGGGCAGAAGAACTGTTTTCCACGGTTGAGTATTATTCGATTTATTTTGCGTCGGGGTTGGCTGGTAATCTGTTGAGTTTGGTTGCGGGGCCCGAGTTTTTGTCCGCCGGGGCGTCCGGGGCAATTTTTGGAGTTTTTGGCGCAAACATTATTTTTTTGCGAAGGGCGGTTAGACAGCCCATTATTATTTCATTGATGTATGCATTCATGTTTTTTATCCTGAGCAGTTTATCGCCTGGTACCAATTTTCTTGCGCATTTAGGTGGGTTAGTAGCAGGTTTGGGGCTTGGTTACGTGTTTGCAGGAACAAGAAAATTCTTCAGAGTTAAGTACGAGGTTAGGGCAACGTGAATGCTTCTATTTTGACTTTGTAACCGTCTTTTAGTTTAAGTTGCTGTCTTAGAAAATTTGGGGCAATAATTTCTACGACAGAATCGTCGTAATGAGTACGCATAGCGAACAAAATGGCACCTTTAGCCTTATTATTTATAATAATAGGGTAGCATTTCACTGGTCCATAAGTGCGGTTTTCATTTTGGAATCCTTGGATTTCGATGGCGGGGTAGGCTTCGAGTTCATGGCGGGCTTTTATGTCGTAATCGCTGGTGAGTTTGACATTAAGTGTGCCAGGGTAAGGGTCGTAACCGAGTTTTTCGATGAATTGTTTGCGGTATTTGTCTTTCGTGACGTAATATGCGCCTTCACCGATGCCCGTGAACACCGTGCCTTCAAGCGTGACGGACGCTGGGTACTTGGCTTCCATTAACATTTTCAAGTTTGCGTGCAGTGCGCCAAGTTGAGCGATGCCTGTTTCTGAGATTTTGATTAGGCATCCTTCGGGTGTGATGGTGCGTTTTATCCATCCTTTGCGTTCAAGTTGTATGAGGTAGCGGCTGGCGGTTTGTTGGCTGGTGTTCATTTTTTGGGCGAGGTATTCCGTGCTGGTTTTTATGGTTCTTTGGTGGGCGCCCATTTCTGCGAGTTTGTATAGTACGTATAGGTGTTTCCAGTGGTTGCCGTTGATGGGTGGGGCGCTCATGGTCATTCGTTGTCGCCTAGTTAGGAGAGTTTTCGCTGTGTTATATAAGTAACGCTAAGAACTGAAAGTCGCGGTGTCTGAATGGTTTTGGTAGGTGATTAGGTATTCTTTTGCGAATTCGTTTGCGTTTTTCTCGGTGCCTCGGTGCTTGGCGTTGGTTGTTCTGAGGTGATGGTAGAATTCGTGAAGGATTATGTAGGGGTTGTTGAGGATGTCGTGATGAGCGATGTGGATGGTTTTGTTTTTAGGAACGTAGCAGGCTTGGTGTTTTGTGTCGCGTTTTGGCATGCCGATTTCAAGTTTCACTGTGGAAACATGGTAGTGTTGGCACAGCAGTTCTAAGGCTTTTTCTGCTTGATTGTTTAGAATTAGTTTTACTATTTTTGTTTTGAACAGTTTCTCGTTGTCAATTGGTGTGTTCAACGTTCTGCCTCTTGGAGTATTGGCTATGTTGAGTTGGAAGGTTTTGAATAGTTTTTTCTGTTTGAGCGCTTCTCTCTCCTCGTCTACTATACGATCTAAATTGGTTCCAAACATGAATAGTTTCTTGGTGGTTTTGTGCGGTGTGAAATGGTTTTTCAAGTTTATTTGTTTGTGTGAGGAAGGTTTTTATGTAATGATTTTAATGTCCCCGACGCTCTTATTACATGCACTGCTGCTGGTTTGGTGTCAATTTCTGTTATAGACGTCAAGGATGCCCGTATGATTTCTGTTGCCACGTTTGCGCATCTTAATATGGCGCGGTTTTTATTCGCGTCGTACTCGACCACGACAAGACCTGTTTTGCTAGCGCCGTATTCGCCGAAGAGTCGTGAAATCGTGTTCCAGACTGTTTGTTTGAATTCTTTCTCGTCAATCGGCTGTGTGCTTTCGATTTTTATTGCTAGATAGCGTTGTCGAGTCATTCTTCGCAATCTTTTCCCCTCTGTATTATGCGTATTCCCGGCGCTACAAATTTTGGGTTTAGTTTTGCTCTGTTTCGCTTAATTATAGTTAAAGGGTTCGTTGAAAGAGCATCTAATGCCCTAGGTAAAGGCATGTCGAAAAGAAGACCGACTGCTGCAAAGTCTCGAGGTGTCCGCATAGAAAACTCTCCTGAAGCACCGCTGGAAAAAACCACTGGCACAGAAAACTTATCAGCCAGCGCCACTTCCCTTCGCAAACTGGACAACAAACGGACTCGCTCAAAACTCGACGCCGAAATGATAGAGAACAAGTCAACCTCGAACGAAGCTAACGCGTTTGCTGCAAGTTCCGCTTCGGCGGCGTCGAAAAACCGTTTCTTAACATCTATAGAAGGAAATGATATGAGGTCCACACGTCTGTCCTTTGCTGCTTGTCTTGCAACGGCCTTGGACAAACACAAGACAGATATCACTTCAAACTTTCGACGAAAACGCCTAAGCAACATAAGCAGTTCATTTGCGCTTTTGGGGACAAAGTCCGCACGAGTCACAAAATCGATGTCAACCGAGTCGCAAAGGTGTTGCAGTTTAGAAACTGTTTCGTTAGAAGTATGTGGGGGCAAAGGAACCCCCACCCCTGAATAGCCCAGTTTCGAAGCCCTATTGATTATTCTTTCGGCTAGACCAAAATCTTCCAGCGGCACGCGCAAGTGAAGGTCGTAGAATTTTTTCATGAGATTATCCCAAGTTCGCGGCATGTTTCGGTTATGTCTTGTTTTTTGAAGCGTATGCGCACGTGTATCGGGTCAGCTTGGGCGAGTTTGAACTCGTTATTGAAAGCGGCTTGCTTGTCGAGTCGAACGTACAGGCTTCCCTTTTCAGTATATGTAGTTATGCTTCTGCGTAAATTTTCTTTATCCAACGTGTTTAGGTTAGAAGAAAACTTTTCAACAATTCTCCCCAGGATCTTCTTGTCTTTTATGCGGGTTTCAAAAAAAGTTATAGGGTTTCCATGGTGACCACGCGTGTCGTGTTTTTCGAAGGCTATTTCCTCAGCGAACTCGGAAGGTAATATCTTTTTGACTGCTTCCATCACTTTGTTTTCGTCTTCTGTTGCGTGGCTGAACACGCGGATGTCGATGTAAGATATCAGATTTTGCCCCAAACACGCCACAACCGTAGTTTATTCTGTGGTTCTTTTAGGTTTCTCGACCGTCTCCAAGTATTCTTTGAGTCTTTCAACGTTTTCTTCATGTAATGTTTTTCTGCGCAAATCAACCGGAATCCTCAACCGCGAAGCCTTCGCGTAATCCAACGCGACTCTCCTTAACTCTTCTCGGCTAAAGCCTCGCCCTTTCCTTGGCTTGCCGTTTTTCTTAAACACAACAGCATAAACTCTCATCCGCATTCACCACAACATTCCTTAGAACCCCTTACAATTAATAAATCTACTTTCTCATGTACGTCGCGTTAAGAACGGAAAAGCATAAGACAACGGGATTATTGTTTTCTACGCTCTTTTCTTCTCCAAACCGCCTTGCGGCTCGGCCTTACTTTTTCTGCTCCGCGTCCTCTACGCCTCAGAGCACGCATCTCCTTGCCCGCGCTGGTTAAGCCTCGGAAGACTCGACGTTTGTTAGGGTTTTCACATATCCAGTTGATATCATCATCTGCTTTGATGACTGGGCTTGCCGTGTCAACCATGATAACCTCGTACCATTTGTGCCGTCCGTCTTGCCAAACCCAATAGGAATTCAGCACTTCTAAGTTTGGGAACTTCCGTGCGGCTCTTTCCTCGGCGATAAGTTGTAGGCTCTTGGCTACTTTGAATTTTTTGACGCCCATCCGTTTCTGTCGTCTTCCCGCTCTCGGCCTAGTCTTCCTCATCCCGCCTCTGCGTACACGCACCCTAGCAACAACAAACCCTTGCTTAGCCTTGTATCCAAGTTTACGCGCACGATCTATCCGTGTAGGCTTGTCTATCCTCATAATCGTCGGTTGTTTACGCCACTCAATGAGGCGTTGCTGCATCAACCCCTTCACAAATGAGGATTCAGGCTTTTGCCATGCTTCTGAAAGATGTTTGTACATGCTCATTTCGATAGTTCTCCACTTGTTTGCGGTTCAACCATTTACTGGTCACATCCCTGCGGATTGTCTCCGCCCGCAAATCGCACTATTCAACCATTCATTGGCTAATAAATCTTTTTCGTAGAAAAACTAGGTAACCTCTTTAGGCTCGTGGTTATTTGCTTGCCAATTCAGCCTTTTTCACAAGCAAATATCCGCTTTGTCCTTTCCAGATTCTCTCAGTTTCTAACAGTTTTATTTTCTTCTTAAAAAACGGCGCATCCAGAACCAGTGATTCGTACTCTCCACCCTCGCCCACTAAGGAAATTCCATATTTCTTGTTCAACTGAATGAGAGCATCGACGGTTTCTTGCGTGAACCTCCTCCCCAACCACGATGAATCAAAACCATAAGCATACACGCCCACGATGAGGGCTTCGAATTTTTCCTTAATGATTTCCCGCAACAGTTCAAGCGAATCCTCGCGCCAAAGCGGACTAATAGACACCAAGTGCAATTCATTACAGGTTTTGTCTATTCGCGTTTTTTGGTATTCTGAAGAAACCGCGCCAGTAACTACGCCATCTATGTCAAGTTTTTCCAAAAGACGCTTCAGGTCTTCCAACTCAGATTCCCTAAGCCCGCTTGTTTCAGACTTCACCAAAGTAATCCCTGCCGCCTTAGCAAACAAGTCCACCACGTGAATGTTGGGATAATGAAACATCCAACTGTCTTCGCGTCTTGGAACCATAGCGACCAAGAATTTCACGTCATAACCGTCACGCAAAGCACGGTGAAGCGCCAACGCCGAATCTTTTCCACCGCTTATTAAAGCCGCGACGCGCAACATAAGACACTCTCTTTATTGCCTCTTTTGGGCAACGCTGATTTTCTTTGAGGAATCCCACAAATATTGAAAGTAGTCTCGAGCAAATTTTACCAATCCAACATGGTTGCTCCAAATCACCAAACTCGGCTTGTCTTCGCCAAGCATCAACAAAGCCTCTTTCCCATCGCATATTACTCCGCCTCCAAACATACTACTCCTGACCCGCACATCAGCGATATAACTCAATTCCGCAACATCCCAGTCTTTTTCGGTGCCTGCTGCCATGAAAAGAACTCTGATGTTTTTTTCGCGTAGTCCCTTCAAGAAATTTGCAAAAACACTTGAAAAGGGCTTTGCGAAGAGGGGTGCTGCAATCATTATTTCGTTTTTCACGGTGCTAACCATTTCTTGCAATTTTGCCAGAACATTCAATTCTCCGCGGAGTATCCATATGTCGGGTTTTTCGCGGATTTCTCGTTTTTCAAAGAGGGGTTGCAGTTCGGTGGCGATGGTTTTTTCCCAGTTGCCGAGTTTTTCTTCAAACTGCAGTTTTGTCATGGCTAGGGCTTCGATGGGTGATTTTGGAAAGTATTTGCTTGGGCGACCATGCTCGGCTTCTATCCAGCCTTTTTTTTCCAGCGCGTTTAGTGTTTCGTAGATTTTAGAGTAAGGCACGTTTGATTGCTCGCTTACTTCGCTGGCAGTAAGCATTCCGCCTTGTAAGAGGGCGAGGTAGGTTTCAGTTTCGTATTCTGTCAATCCCAATTCGCGCAACACGCGACGTGCAGCATCGCCTACAATCACACTTTTCACCTTCGGAAAGGTTTGGAAACCTTCATATACCCAAAAGATGAGCACCTTAGAATATAAACTTACAACTCGCAGTGGTGAATAAAACGCAAACAATAAAACAAACTCAATCCATCTGTCCCGAATGCTACAAGGTCTTGGACGCGACGATCTTTGAAAAGGACGGCAAGGTGTACATAAAGAAAGAATGCCCCGAGCACGGTGAGTACACCGAGCTTTACTGGAGCGATTACGAACAATACAAACGAGCGGAAGAATACCGCAGAGACGGCGCAGGACTAAACAACCCGCGCACAAAAACCGAAAAAGGCTGCCCCTACGACTGCGGTATTTGCCCCAACCACAAGAGTCACACGGCGCTGGCAATAATTGACGTAACGAACCGTTGCAACCTTCGCTGCCCAGTGTGCTTTGCTAACGCCGCGGCCAGCGGCATAGTTTACGAGCCTTCTAAGGAAGAAGTCAAAGCGATGCTGGAAAACCTAAGGCGAAACGACCCGGTTCCAGCCACGGCGTTGCAGTTTAGCGGCGGGGAACCGACGATTAGGGAGGATTTGCCTGAACTTGTCCGCATGGCGAAGGAACTTGGCTTTCGTCACGTCGAGGTCAACACCAACGGGATCATGTTGGCTAAAGGCGTTGATTACTGTAAATCGCTTGTTGATGCTGGAGTGAGTACAATCTATTTGCAGTTTGACGGTTTAACCTCCAACATTTACAAGTTTACTCGTGGAAGAGACTTGCTCGACGTGAAAATGAAGGCTATCGAAAACTGCCGAAAAGCGGGTTTGGACAGCATAGTGCTCGTTGTGACGCTTATTAAGGGTGTTAACGACCATCAGATCGGCGACATTATCCGTTTTGCGGTGCAGAATTTTGACGTGGTAAGATGCATCAACGTCCAGCCTGTTTCAATATGCGGGCGAATCCCCGAGGAAGAAAGAGAAAAAATGCGCATAACAATTCCCGACTTTATGAAACTCTGCGAGGAACAAACCGATGGTAAAGTCAAAGTTTCCGACTTTTACCCAGTGCCCACCGTGGTTCCGATTTCGCAAGCAGTCGGTGCGTTGAAACACAAACGGTACGTGGAATTCACGACGCATCCGCACTGTGGCATGGCGACGTACCTTTTTATCGAGGATGGCCAGATAGTTCCCATCACTCGGTACGGCGACGTTGAAAAATTCATGAAAGCCATGGATAAAGTGTACCGAGAAGCATCAAAAGGGCACACCAAACGCGCAAAACTTCGCCTACTCGGCGCCGTTCGCCATGTAAAATTTAGTTTACTCAGAAAGTATCTTTGGCCAGTTTTAACAAAGGGAACATATGAAGCCTTGGGCGATTTACAGAGAAAATCCATACTGCTTTCGTCCATGCATTTTATGGATCCATATAACTTCGACCTTGAAAGAATCCAAAGGTGCTGTATACATTATGCGATACCGGATGGCAGAATTATACCTTTCTGCACCATGAATTCGCTTCACAGAGAAAAAATCGAGAAACAACTCGGAACACCCGTAAAAGAATGGCAAAAGAAACACAAAGCCATAACCGTTGCAGTGTAATATAAAAAAAGAAAAACTATAAACACTCCACTATTCTTTTTAGCCTAAAGAGGCAACAACTATGGGCGGTGGAAAAAAGAAACAAACTCTTTCGCAGATAGAAAAGGCTCAAGAGAAAAAACCAGAGAAAAAGAAAGAAACAAAATCAGCCGGAATGGGCACGGAAAAGAAGGCGCCGGCCGTAGTCGTACCCGACTTGAAAAGCGAGAAAATCGTCGAGGAAGTCAAAAGGTTGAAGGTACTTACGCCCTACACTGTGGCGTCACGTTTCAACCTGCGTCTTAGTGTTGCGAAGGATTTTTTGGAAGAACTGGAAAAGAAAGGCGCCATACGCATGGTCTCGAGAAGCAGAAACGTCACCATATACAAATCCTTAGACTAGTTTTTGAGTTTAACAACGCAGTTATGCATCAACTCTGCGAAGACAAAGAAGGAAAATCGCGATGAGTTTCCCGAAAAGAGTCTACACCGTAGATGAAGTGCAAAAAGCCCGTGCGCTGATTGAAAAAGGTTGGAAGCACCGCTTACAAATAAAGGGAAGTAGTGAATTCAAGCATAAAGTGAAAGAAGCGTTGGCTTTAATCGAGACCGCAGGGTACTATGATTTCCTTAGAACCTACATACGGGAAATAGTGGAGATCGAGGGCTTCAGTCAACTCCGAGAGGCAGAAGTGGCGATATGGGTTGACAAGGTAACTTTATCAGACGTTATAGACGCGGCGAGTCTTTTTATTCAAAAAGCCCAACAAATGAAGGATTTTCTTGAAGGGCGACTTTATTATGGGCAAGGCGAAACATGCGCCGTCAAGACGCGTTTAGAATTTTTGGAAGCATTGAAGAGGCGAGCCGAAAACGACAACGTCAGAAAACGTTGCGAAGAAAAATTGAAAAACTGGGCAGAAAGCACGTTCTTCTGAGAATCAACTTATTCTGAAACTGTTTCTCAACTGCATGATAGAACTCTTAAAATCCGTTTCTTCATCAGGCTTGTACTTACATTCTAAGGCGGAACATAGTTTCTCGAGAATTACTTTTTCCACCGTAAAAGCGCCCGTGCTGAGGAACTTCCGTAACCCCTCTTCGAAAACGTCTATTTTTTCAGGTAGTTCCTCACGGTTAAGCGTATAATTACTTTCCAGAAACGCGTAAATGGCTGAGGCAGCGTTTTCCGTGAATATTTCTTTCAACGAGGTGTCTATGGTTTTTAACAAGAGTTTGTCAAAATTGTTTTCTTTTCTCATCTTCTGACCTCCCTTTCCAACCCTACGTTGACGTTCACGTCTTCTGATCCGTAGAGTTTTACGATTTCTAGCCCGTTTTTGTCATAGGCCAGTTGGTCGTTAAACAAACTTCGCAATCCAGAGGCAACCTTCGAATCATGCGCAGAAGGACTAAACAAGAACAGAGCAGTAGTTTTCTTTGAGGACAACAAATCTAACGCGTAACGAACGAAATTGTAAGTTTTCTCGAACCCGACCGAAAGCACCAAAGTGGATAGACTGTCAAAAATTATGTTCTGGTTACTGTATGGGTATGC
The DNA here is from genome assembly GCA_019685575.1 of Candidatus Bathyarchaeota archaeon A05DMB-4. Taxonomy (GTDB): domain Archaea; phylum Thermoproteota; class Bathyarchaeia; order Bathyarchaeales; family SOJC01; genus JABFQO01. The sequence goes on from JABFQO010000004.1 coordinate 75,890, forward strand.
TCTCAACGTCTTGTCAAGCGCATCCAACAACAATGAAGTATTATTCGACGGCAACAAGATCACCTCTTGCACACTGTTCGGTTGAGGAGCCGAAACAAGCTGGGTAAGTAAGAAAAATCGCACGTTCTCCTTTTTGCTCAACGCCGAGTATGCCGCGCTTCCTTTTGTCGTGAAAACTGTTATTGGCTCTATGTTGGCGGCTGCTTCTAAAGCGAAGTCTTGAATCAAGTTTTCATAATTCGAGGCTGGGTCGATCTCAAGTAAAAGATTCCTTCCCCCCAACTGTTGGTGGGTTAGGCCTAGTTGTTTAGAGAAGCTGTTTGTGTGTTCCAGCAGATCCATAGATTTCGTGGTGAGGAATTTGAATTCTTCCGCTATTTTTGGGTTAATTTTTCCTACGTTTATTGCTCTGAGCTCCGTTAGGTATTTGTCCATGATTTGACTGTTTGCTTCTCGTAGGTAGTCAAGGTATTCTTCTTCATCTCCGTCGAGGAAACTTAGGTTGCCCAAATCGAACAAGTCTCTTTCATGTTTGAAGCCTTTTCTTTTTGATTCTTCCTTGAAGTTTCTCCAAAATTCGATTATTTTTTGTTTGTCGAAGCGCCCGTTTGACAAGTATGCTCCAGAAAGCCCCGTGAGGAATAGGGAACCGTCTTTTTCATGTTTCTCAACGTTTATACCCATCTCTTTGAGTTTTAACCGCACCACTGTGCCTTCTTCGTCCGGAAAAGCATAGACAACGCGGTCGTTTCGCTGGAGACCTTCATTAATGTAATTAGCGAATATTTTCATTTTATCGACGTTTGAACTGTAGAAAACCACGATGTGCTCTCCTTCTTTAACTTGAAGCACTTGACGCGGCATCTCAAACAACTCTTCAAGAATCGTAGCCTTCTTGAAGTGGTAGGCTATCCCGGTGAAAAAGAACATGTTCAGCACGTAGCCAATCTCAATCATCTCGTACCCCAATAAACGCACGTAAACATTGAAAAAAATAAGAGAAAACCCAGTTCCTATCCAGCTTGCACCTGTCCACGCAAGGGCTCTGGAAACGACTTTTTCTTTGCTTCGAAGACTAGACAGCATGAACAAACCGCATGGGTATACTGCGACGAATCCAAGAAAAACGGCAAGTATGCCCAAGAACCATGGCTCATAAACTGGCGCATAAACAACTCCGCCCCACAACATTGTGACCAGTTCTGGCGACCATGGAATAAGCGTCCACGTGATTACGAACAAAACGGCCGCGTAGCCCTTGAAGAATAACGAGAGTAAGTTTAATGTTGAAGAATGTTTCTGGTCGATGTTGTTTCCTTTTTGATATAATACGCGTGCTGTGCGTTCTACTGAACCCGCCGTGACTAAAACTGCCGTAATCCCGCCTGCAGTGGTGTAGTAGACCACCCAACTTTCTTGGATCACGTGATTCTTTATGAAGTCGCAGAATATTACAACAGCGAAAGAAACGAAGGCTAAGATGAAAAACATCTGGACTGATTTAAAGTAGGAGCCCCTCTGTCTTAGAAATAGAAATATCAGTAGGCTAATGATCGAGAAATAGACGACGTACAACACTGAGTCGATCATGTGTTTCACTGAGATTTTTTAAACCATAGAGAACGGTACTATTTTTAAGCCGATTTTTTCGTCGATGATAACTTCGTGGTATTTCTTGCTGTGGTTGGTGCCTCTCATTTTTCTTATGAGAAAACGTGTTTTCAACTCTTCCTTACGAGTGATACTTTCAAGCGTAAGCACAGCGTCGGCTATGAACTCCTCGATTCCCAACCCTAATGTTTTGTAACCCGTCGGTACGCTGCAAGTCATTATAGTGGTGCAGTTGAGATTTTTCAAAACTTTGTAAAAAATATGCATAAGCGTTCGGTATTCGAATTTTTCTTGGTTGGCGCTGAGAAAGGCAGTTAACGAGTCTATGACGAGACGTTCTGCCTGCAAGTTTTTAATAGCGCTCAATATGAAATCGATGTTAGCGTTCAAGCCGGCTCCTTTCATAGACTCTAAACTAACAACTTTTATCATGCCATCCCGTTCAAGTTTGTCAAGGTCAAAGCCGAATTTTGCCATGTTTCGCTTTAACGTCCGTTCGTCTTCCTCAAAAGTCGCATACACGCCTTTTTCTCCGAACTGGACAGCACCGTTGTATATGAATTCTATAGAGAAAATTGTTTTGCCGCTACCAGTGTTACCCGCGAGGAGGATAACTTCGCCTTTCAAGAACCCTCCTTCGATTAATCCATCTAACCCTTCAATGCCTGTGCGGATACGTTTTGATGGGAACTTTTGTTGTATGTCCTCGACTATGTCGACTTTGGAAATGGATTCTGAAATGGATTTCAACCTCCAGTGATGCAGTCAAGTAAGCATGAAACTTTTACATTATAATTCATTTATGAACGAACAATACTTATCAAAAATAAACCTCGATTGCTCGGTCATGCCAGAGTTTTTAGAAACCCTGCTTAATGTCCGCGTATATCTGTGAGCAGCAAAGCGATGAAAAACTGATCTGATACCCCATTTGGACTGCAAGTTTTATTGCTTCTTCAGCGGGGAAGGCTATTGCGTTTACGCCGGCTTTGACGGCTAGTTTGTCGGTTTCATTTTTGTGTTTGCCTTTAGGCCTCATGCAGCCCAACACGAGCGGGGTTTTCGGCATCATCAACCTAGCGAGCAAGATGATTTTGCCTATGTCTAAGGGTGTTGGCGGCGTAACGTTTTCCATGATCGTGCCACGTATCGGCATAAAGGCGATGATTATGACTGCAGATGGCGCGTATTTTGAAATAATCCTTAACGCTTCCAGTTCACCCTTCAATTTTCCATAATGCAATCCCACCAGCACATGGGGGACAAAGGGAATGCCAACGCTGGCAAGATTCGCCAAAGACTGCTCATAATCGGCAATCTTTGCATCAAGATGATAAATCTCACGTAGCGTCTCGTCAGAGCCAATAATGTCAATTAACGCAGCGTCAACCTCGGCGTTTTTTAGCTGTTCAGCCATTTCTCTGCTGATCACTCCTGTGTGCGCCACAACGGTTAGCCCCAAATCTTTCTTTATCCGTGCAATGGCGTCGACGAATTTCTCAAGAGGCACAGAGCCATCAGGCAAGCATCCGCCACTTATGAGGCAACCAACCGCCCCGTTTTCCTTCAATTCCCGGCACAAAGCCACTAGGCGTTGTGGGGTAGTCGCGGGGTACATGGTGTTTAACACTATTCCCCCGCAATGTTTACACTTTAAAGCGCATGAAGATCCTGTCACAGAAATCGACGGAAAAGTGTTTGGCGAGGAACAATAATGCTCGGTTTTGTAGTAAACGAAGCTGGGTGCGTAAAAACGGATTTTCTTGCCAAAATTGGCCCAGTTGACCTTTTGCGCCTTGAGTAGGGCGTTGTTGAAGGATTTTTTGTCCGCGTTTAATAGAGTTTCATAGCCTATGGCGTATCCCTTCGCTCGTTCTTCTCTAACACGAAAGGTATAAGGATATATACTTTGTTAATCGTCTTGTTTTTCTAGAATTAGGCTAGCAAAAGTGCTTATGATGAACAATAACAATGTTCCCGAACTAATTCGAGTGTCCATAGGCTCGGCAATCGTGTTGGGATTAGTCCAAGGTAACCTCGATGCTTTTCCCACAACCGCATATCTTCTAACGTACAGAACGGGGAAATGTACAGCGAATTGCGGTTTTTGCCCCCAAGCCAGAAACAGCAAAAGCCGCGCAGATATGCTTTCGAGAGTTACTTGGCCTGCTTTCCTAACCTTACAAGTTATCGAAGGAATAGCGAAAGCCGTAGAGCAGGACAGAATCAAGCGTGTTTGCATACAAGCCCTCAATTACCCAACAGTTTTTGACGACGTACTATGCATAGTCTCTAACATTCGTTCAAAATGCCACGTACCCATCTCCATATCTTGCCAACCAATAAACGATGATACGATGAAAAAATTGGCCACAGCCGGTGTCGACAGAATCGGCATTCCGCTGGACGCTGCTACCAGAGAAATTTTTGAAAAAATAAAAGGTAAAGCTGCGAGGGGACCTTACGTCTGGGAGAAACAATTAGAGACTTTGGGAAACGCCGTGAAAATTTTTGGCAAAAACAACGTGAGTACGCACCTCATCGTCGGTTTAGGCGAGACAGAAAAAGAAATGGCTGAAATCATTCAGCGTTGCGTGGACATGGGTGTATTTCCAAGTTTGTTCGCTTTTACGCCCATTTCTGGAACCACGTTGGAGCGTTGTTTGCCTCCGTCCTTGGCGCGATATAGGCGAATCCAGTTGGCACGGTACCTCATAGTTGAAGGAAAATCGAGAATCGAAAACATGCAGTTCAACGGAGATGGCAAGATTGTGGATTTTGGGGTTTCTCCTGACACGTTGAACACGGCCGTGTCAAGCGGTGTGCCATTCCTGACCTCCGGCTGCCCAGACTGCAACCGTCCATACTATAACGAAAAACCAGGCGGTCCCATCTACAACTACCCCTACATGCCCACGGCGGATGAAATTGAAGAAATAGCGAAAGTTTTTAAGCAATGATGAACCTTTTTAGGAAATTACAATCTTCACAAATACAAAAAACAAAGTTTATGACTTTAAACGTCAATGTTAACAGAAGGTGAACAGAATTCCGTTAGAATTTAGATTTCTCGGCGGCACCAGAGAAATCGGCAGAATAGGAATAGCCGCAAAGACCGAAAAAACCCAGGTGCTCCTTGACTATGGCATTATGATGGATCACGAACCGGGGTTTCCGATGCACGTGCCGCCTAAAGAATTAGACGCGATAATATTAACTCATAGCCACCTTGATCATTCTGGCGCGATTCCGGTTTTCCATATCGGAGAAAGAAAGCCTGTGTACGGGACGCCGTTGACTTTTGACCTTAGCCAGATTTTGATTTCCGATTTTATTCATTTGTCTTCTTATTATCTTTCTTTCGAGTTTCTCGAGTTAAGAAGTATGATGAGAAGCGCCGTTCACACGGGTTATGGCGAACCAAAAACCGTCGGCGACATAAATTTTCAACTTTTAGACGCGGGACATATTCCGGGAAGCGCCCAAGTGCTTATTGAAACACAGGGGAAACGTGTCCTTTTCACTGGAGATTTTAACACGACGGAAACACGGCTTCTTTCAACGGCGAATATGAATTATGGAGAGCTCGATGCAATAATTATGGAAAGCACGTACGCCAACGAAGATCACCCTGAAAGAAAGGCGTTGGAGAAAGAGTTCATGGAAGAAATCATGGATATCGTGGAAAACGGCGGAACCGTCCTCGTGCCCGCCTTCAGTGTTGGGCGCTCACAAGAAATCGCTTGCATCCTAGCCGCGTACCATTTCGAGTATCCAGTTACAATCGATGGCATGGCGCGGGAAGCGAACAGAATCATGCTAAACTATCCAGATTATGTCAAGGATTTCAGACTCTTTCAAAACGCCGTACAAGCAAGCAACTGGGCAGACGGATGGCGAGATCGAAGGTTGGCGACCAAAAAGCCTGGGGTAATAATCTCGCCTGCGGGTATGCTGAAAGGTGGACCGGCAATGTTTTACGTTTCAAAGATAGGGAAGAAAACGCACAACGGTGTTTTTTTGGTAAGTTATCAGATTCCCGGCACGCCTGGTCGCGAGCTTATGGAAAAAGGGAGATGCGTAATTGACGGGAAAATGCGGAAAGTTAAAGCTAAAGTCAAACACTTCGATTTTTCCTCACACTGCGGAGCAAGCGAACTTCAGTCAGTCGTAAAGAGTCTGAAGGGCAACCCCACCGTATACGTTGTACACGGCGCAGAGGGCAACTGCGAAAAATTCGCAAAATGGGTTCAAAAAGAAACTGGCTTTAATGCTGTTGCACCTAAAGCAGGAGACGTTTTCAAGGTTTAAAGGATAAACAATGAAAATCATTGTTCTGTCTATCGAACAAGTCGAGCCTGCCGTTCTTGAGCAAGTCCAAGAAAACCTTACCAAAATTTTTCTGCATGTGAAATTTGTGACCTTGAAAGGTTTTACGACGGTTCCACAAGAAGCGTACAACAGCGAAAGAAAACAGTATATTTCTAGTTTTTTGCTTTCTCTCCTTCGAGATTATTTGGAAAAAACAGACGCGGACAAAATTTTAGGAATAACCACCGTTGACCTTTATGCGCCCCCTTTGAATTTTGTTTTTGGAGAAGCAGAACTTAACGGAGAACTTGCAATTATTTCGTTATGCAGGTTTCACCAAGAATTCTATGGCAAACCCGCAGATCAAACATTGTTCTTAGAGCGGACGTTAAAGGAGGCGACGCATGAAATTGGACACACTTTTGGCTTGACGCACTGCTCCGACCCATTTTGCGTCATGTTCTTCTCGAACTCCATTTTAGACGTAGACAGAAAATGCCCAGATTTCTGTCAAGAATGCTTAAAACGTGTTCATACCTTATTAAGCCATTAACGTCTCGCTGCCAAAAAACCTATTTGTATGCTTTGCTATGTTTCTTGCTCCAAGCTTTCGGGAAGGTGACAAGGTTGCCAATCACAGAATTTAAGTATGATTTGGGTAGGATTGAAAAAGGCTACAACAACAGAACCCTGTACGTGAATCTTTCTGACATGAAAATCCTCAGCAAACCCGTCTCTAAAACAATGAAAGAAAAGTTCATTGGTGGACGCGGCTTCGATTTGTGGCTTCTCTGGAATGCTTTACCTAAAAACCGCATCATCAAATGGAACGACCCAGAAAACGAAATCTGCATTGCTTGTGGACCTTTAGGCGGAACACCAGTTTTTCCGGGCAGTGGGAAAAGCATAGTGGCTTCGATCTCGCCCTTGACTGGCATGGTTATTGACTCGAATGTGGGCGGTTATTTTGGCGCGTATCTGAAGTTTGCTGGTTGGGACGCGTTGGAGATCCAAGGCAAAGCAAAGACTGAAGTCGTCATCTTTATCGACGGAGACGAGGGAAAAGTGCAAATTGAAGACGCTTCTAAATTGCCTTCAGAAACACACTTAATCGTAGATATTTTAGCAAAGAAATACGGTGGCGAGAAACCTCAAAGCGTTTCTGTAGTTTCATCGGGTCCAGGTGCTGAGCACACGTTTTTCGGGTGTCTCAACTTTTCTTGGTACGACGCTGCACGTAAGATTCACCGTTATAAGCAAGCTGGAAGAGGCGGAATTGGCACAGTCCTCCGCGACAAGAAAGTAAAGGCAATCGTAGTCAAGTATTCCGGGAAAATCACCGTAGACACGAACGGCCCAGCAGACGCAGAACTGCTCAAGCAAGTCGGCACGGCGTATAATCAAGAAATTCGAACACTCGACCCAAAGCAAAACGAGATGGCAACTATAGGAACCACCCACCTCGTGACGATAATGAACGAATTCGACCTTCTCCCAGTGAAAAACTTCAAGTTCGGCAGTCACCCCGACGGACCGAATCTTGGCAAAGAAGTTTACAGAAAAAAATTCCACAAGGGCTATGACGGATGCTGGTTAGGATGCGCCTTAGCATGTGCTCACGGGGTTAAAGACTTTGAACTCAAAACAGATCCGTACAAAGGCCAAAGAGTCTTCGTTAACGGTCCAGAGTACGAAACCATCGCGGGGGTGGGAAGCAATTGTGGCATTTTTGATGCTGACTGTGTTATTGAAATAAACTATTACTGTGACATTTACGGCTTGGACACAATCTCGGTTGGCACCGCAATTGCCTTCGCCATGGAATGCTACGAAATGGGCTTGATAAACAAAAAGATAACAGGCGGGCTGGATTTAAGATTCGGCAACAAAGAAGCCGCGCTTGAACTGATTCACCAGATGGCGAGAGGAGAAGGCTTCGGTGTCACAGTAGGTCAAGGCGTAAGACGGATGAAGAAGATTTTTGCAGAAAAACACGGTGCAGACCAAAAAATCATGCAGGATATCGGAATGGAAGCCAAGGGACTGGAGTTTTCTGAGTACGTAACTAAGGAATCGCTGGCACAACAAGGCGGTTACGGACTTGCGTTGAAAGGACCTCAGCATGACGAAGCATGGCTAATTTTCCTCGACATGGTACACAATTTGATGCCCACCTTTGAGCAAAAAGCCGAAAACCTTCACTGGTTCCCTATGTTCCGCACATGGTTTGGACTCAACGGTTTGTGTAAACTCCCGTGGAACGACGTTGTTCCTCCAGAGAACAAAAACACGAAAGAACCAGCAAAAGTAATCTCGCACGTCGAAAACTACGCTAAATATTTTTATGCCGTCACTGGCAAGAAGGTCACGGTGGACGACATAATCCTCATGAGCGAAAGAGTCTACAACTTTCAACGCATCTTCAATCTACGCATGGGCTTCGGCACCCGTGAACATGATGCTATACCGTACCGTGCAGTAGGCCCTGTAACTAAAGAAGAGTACGAATCCCGCGCAGAACGCTACGACAAACAACTCAAGGAAAAACTCGGATACGACCCGAAAGGCAAAACAACCGAGGAAAAACTAGCAGTTCTACGAAAACACCGTGAAGCAGAATACGAAAGATTGAAGGATGCTGTCTACAAGAGACGCGGCTGGTCTGCAAACGGCGTCCCGACATTGCAAAAAGTGAAAGAACTCGGCATAGACTTTCCCGACGTAGTGGAGCTTCTGCAAAAGCATGGATAACAAAGCAGAAAAAACGGTTTTTCAGGCTAGCCCGGCTCTTCTGGCGCCAGTTATTGCAAGCTTATTTGTAGGAGCATTTTGTGCTTTTTTGTTTTTGATTTCGGATACAAGCTTGCCTAGTGTTACTTTGCTTCCAGAGGTGGGTTTTGGGCCGCTGGTGAACGCTGCGGTTTTCGTGGTTGCAGCGGCGGTCGGGGCGTCTGTGATTTATCTGATGATGAAGCATAAGGTTCGGTGGCTGGTTCGTTTCTTGACCAGTTTTGCTATGGCTGTGGTTACATTTTTTCTTTCAGAACTGTATTGCTGGATGTTATTCTCGCTCTTGAACGTGGGCAACGTGGATTTGCTGGCGTTTATGAACGCTGTTTTGATCACCGTGATTGTGGACATTGAACTTTTTGTGCTCGATAACCGTGGCTACGAGATAATTATCCTAATGCTGGGCGGTGCTCTTGGGGCATTTCTCGGCGCGTCTATCCCTACCTTCAGCGCGGTGTTGATTCTTTTGTTTTTAGCAGTGTACGATGTTGTGGCTGTTTTTCGTGGACCCGTAGGCAAGATTGCCTTAGAGGGCTTGGAGCACTTGCGTGGATTAAGTTTTTCTTTCAGGGACATTCAAATGGGTTTAGGCGACTTGACATTCTACTCCATGCTAATCAGCCACGCAATCATTTTCTTCGGGCCGTTGGCGGCAGCCAGTGGTGCCGTTGGAGTTTTAGCCGGTTCGTTTTTTTCGTTTAAAATGTTGGAAAAGAAGGGCATGTTCCCGGGGTTGCCGTTTTCTATTATTCTGGGTTTGGCTGGTGTTTTCACAGCGTCACTGTTATGATTCGAAAAATTTTTCCAAACAACTTTTATTCTCAAAGCACCAACTAAACAACAACCCCAAAAGCAGAAGTGAAAAACCATTGAAAATCTTCATTTCCGCCGATATGGAAGGCATCGCCGGAATCACAAGCCCCGAACACACAATGCGTGAAGGCAGAGAGCACGAAAGAGCAAGACGATTGATGACTTGCGAAGTAAACGCTGCCATCGAAGGCATACTAAAAGCATGTAAACCCCGAACCATACTAGTAAACGATTCTCACGGAACAATGCGAAACATAATCCCAGAAGAATTACATGATGCTGCTGAACTCGTCACAGGTACACCGAAACCGTTGGAAATGATGCAGGGCATCGACAAATCCTACGATGCTGCCTTTTTCATAGGATACCACGCCATGCGAGGATCATATCCCAGCGTTTTAGAGCATACCTTCAGTGGCAAAGTTGTCTTCGACGTCTTCTTAAACGGAAAGCGAGTAGGCGAAACCGCACTGAATGCCGCGATGGCAGGCGCCTTTGACGTTCCCGTTGCATTGGTAACCGGCGACCGTGCCGTTACAGAAGAAGCGAAAGCGTTCTTAGGAAACGTTGAAACCGTAGCCGTGAAAGAGGCTGTTGGACGTTACGCGGCAAAATGTCTTTCTCCGACAAAGGCGCAAGCGTTGATAAAAAATGCGGCGTACAAGGCAGTCAAGAACATCAGCAAATTCAAACCTTTCCAAGTCAAACCGCCCATAAAACTGGACGTGGTTTTCTTTCACAGTGGCATGGCGGAGCTTGCGGAATTCGTTCCTGGCTCAAGAAGAATAGACGGTAGAACAGTTTCGTTTACTTCAAAAGATTTTCTGGAAGTACACAAAGCGTTTGTTGCAATGGTTCTCTTAGCAGGCACGGTTACCTAGCTACGTCTGGCGTATTCTTCAATAATCTTTCTCTTAATCTCTGAAGAACTGTTCAGTTCATCTTCTCCAAATTTGCCTATCCTGACGATTTTTATTGGAAGGTTTTTTTCAGCTATTACCTTCTCAACTGCTCTCGCCATGCTTTCTTGGTCATATCCCAGGGCGATTACGTCGGGTTTAATCTTACTAACTACTTTCTCAATGTTAAAGTCCTCGAAGCCTAAGATTGCCTCGTCGACCACCTTAAGCGACTCAACAAGCGCCCGACGTTGATTCTCGGGCATTATTGGTTTTTCGCCTTTCCTCTTGGCGACTGTGCTGTCTCTGGCAACGATGACTATGAGTTCGGCATTTTTCCCACCTGTCTTTTTTGCTTCTTCTAAAAACTTCACGTGCCCAAGGTGCAATAAATCGAACACGCCGCTGGCAAGAACGATGGTGTGTTTTTTTGTTTGTTTTATTTGCTTGTTGGCCATTGAAAATCTGCCACTCCTAGTAGCCTGAGAGCGTCTAATAATCCTTCGCAGTAGGCAATTGAGGCTAGGGCGACTTCAAATTGTTTTCGGTCGTAATGATATTTTGTGTCTTCGAAGTAGTTTTTCGCGTATCCTATGACCTCTTCAACTTTCTTTCTGCTCAACGTCACCTCTTCTGCGTTTTGGATTTGGATTTCCTTAAACGCTTGCCCCGTGTTGCGGATATACTTTGCAACTAAACCCTCTATGTTCATTTCACGTCATCTCCAAAATCTTCCTCGGAGCACCCGCTAAACTCACCAGTGCCTCGGCTTCCATAAAATGCAATTTCCCCGGAAAAACAAGCGCGTGCGGGGGATCCCCGAAATTGTGTTGCAACAAATCCTTAACGTAGTCAGCCTTTATGCAGAAGTTAGGTGCACCCGCCCGTGCCACTCCTACTGCCAAGGTTTTAGACGTAACTACTTCTTTTTTCTCCCTTTCTTCAACTTCCAAAAGAATGCGCAAGCCTTCTTTCACCGTCATGTGACGTTTCTCTTCTGCTTTCAAGTCTAAAAAACAAAGCGTATGCAGTCCACGTTGCCTGTTTTCCATCACTACTCTGTAAGACGTATCTGCAACGACGCTGTTTTCAAGAAAAGGCACAGTAACGCTTCTGCCGAACTTATAATTCTGTAATCCTGTTAAGCCTATAACCGCAGAAATTATAGAAGCACCATGAACAATGCGGGTTTTGACGCCCATTTTCTCGGCTCTTATCCTTAAATCCACATGTGTAGTCGCTATCAAGGGGTCGCCGGGAACTAGAAAAACGACCTTTCCCCCCTTTGTCTCTTGCAAAATTTGGCGTCCTTCATCGTCCTCTAAAATCTTACGCGAGACAACTACAACCTTCTTTCCAACAAGCGTTTCCAACCGCTTTACGTTAAACGCTGGCAAAAGACTCGTATAAAGCTCTGCAAAAACTTTGTCTGCCGATTTTATTTCCTCCACCGCCCGCAAAGACAAATCCTTTTCATCGTACAAACCAATACCTACAAAAACCAGTTCACTCAACTTTTCCATTCTCCATGCTACGCAAGGTAATGAAAAATATTAGCGTAAGCACGTATAGAAGATTAACGGTTCCAGAGCGGCTAAGTCGTGCCAAAACGATTTGCCGAGAATCGGTTACCAAAAGTTCAAAGTTTCTGTTGCTTATCATTTTATCATTTTTTCTCTTTAAGAATATAGGTTAGTTTATGCTAGCTTGTTTAAAACATCCATGTCTATAGGGTCTTCGTCTATAGCAAAAGTTTCGGGCTCTTCGATTTTCAATATAGCCTTTAAGGCTTCAGCGTCAAGCTCCTTCACGAGTCTTTGTATTTCTCGTTTGGCTAACTCGAGATGTCTCTCCAGCATTCTGCTATTCTTGTGCAAGTTTCCTGCTAGCGAACAGATTGTATCTTTCTTCAGAAACCACTCAATTTTCCGAGTCTTTGGGTTTATGTCAAACGTAATGGGCCCCGCTACGCATGTCTCAGGCTTTACGGGGTGAATTAGACATTTCTTTGTTTTCTTGTCATAGAATACACAGTAGCCTTCACTGTCTACTTTTGGGAAAGTGTAACTGGTCCGTATGAACGGTTTTTCAATTGGAACCCTTTGTTTCCTCATGTATGCCTCTATGATTGCTCTTCGTTTGGTGGTTAAGGGCGGTTTTGCGTTCTGGCAACAGCTCTGGGGGCATTTTTCGCAGATGTTGAAGAAGTCGTTTTCCTTCCTTATTGAAGTTGGCATATGTACTCCGCCGTTATCAGAAGTATGGTTGATTTTCCCTTAAGTTTTTTACGAGCGTTGAGTAAACGTTGACGATGGCCTCTTTAAAATCAGTTTTCTGGGCTTTTCTTAGGATCCTGTCCTTGATTATTTTGGATAGGCTTCCATGTTCTATTCTTTTTTGGATTGTTGGGAGGTACTCTTTTTCTTCGGCAGAAGCGTTTTCCCAAGCGATGCTAAGAAAACGTTGGCAGACTTGGCGTGCAGTTTGTCCATAAGGATGCGAAACGTTGGCGTCTAAGCCGAGCTTTAGAACTCTGTTGTAGTGATTAACTAGGATTCTATGAGGTAAAAGTTCGGTTTTGTTCCTTATCAACCCAGACACCACGGCTCTAATAAAGCAACTTAACGCAACATCCGATTTAATACACTCTTGCTCATCCATTACTCGTATTTCAATACTCTTTCTGTCGAAACGGAATATCACTCCTCGAGAATTGACCCAATCCTTAAAGAGAAGACATTTGTCTGCGCCAGTCTTGGCCAAGTCTAGTGAATATTTTTCAATAACATCTTTTTTGTACTGCTTCAGTGAAGACACGTATTCTGGCACTACATCACCCGTTACCGAGGGCACTTCTTTTTGATTCATCATGTAAAAATGTAGCCTATTATCCACAAATTCCCCAAATTCCCCAAATTTTCCTTCGAAAATAGGCGAGGAAGCCGAAATTGCTGGTATGTATGCACAAAGATTTGCAAGTATGTTGTGCATTAAGACGGCGTCTTTTTCGCCTCGATACGGAATGTTCAGTTGGAAGCTTTGTATGTTAAGCCAACCGTGCTGTTGAAGGTTGAATATTCTGCCGAAGGCTCGGTAGATTTGCTTGTGACGATGTGGCCATATCCTTGTGTCATCTAGTTTTAGCAGAGGATGCATTTCTGTGCCGAGAAGCTGCGCATCGTATTTGTTTTCTAAGAAGCCCAGTAACGTTAAAACTGCCTTGTGCATGGTTTTCTCAAACACTTTAGGCGACTTGAACGGCTCGTTAGGCTTGATTTCCATAACATGCAGTTGAAGTTCTTTCCCAAAGGTAAAGGTCGGCTGCTCTACAAAATTGACGATGCGACCGTGAAAATCCTTTATGAGTTTATCCATTATGGGAAGCGGCTTCAATTGTTCGTCAACTATTGAAAACTCATGTTCTGGACCAAGAACCTCTAAGGTTCGATACGTAAGGGTTCCTCTTTACTGTCTCTGAAAAAAGCGTTTTTGTAAATATTAAAGTTATAGTCGATTTTAAATATTGAAGCCTGTCCATCCCAAAAATGCGCGTTCAATTTCTCTATGATAACGGAAAAATATTAGCGTAGGCAAGTATAGAAGATTAACGGTTCCGTCTTCAAACGCGTGGGCCCGTAGCTCAGTAAGGTAGAGCGGCGGACTCTTAATCCGTTGGCCACGGGTTCAAATCCCGCCGGGCCCGCCAAAAACACTGAATCCTCTTTTAGGATTTATTGCCTTCTTAGGCGGTGTTTTAGTTTTAACGACTGTTAGGGGTAGAGGCGTCCAACGCGAATGCAATGTGGTCTTGGCTATGGCTTGTTTCATAAAAACGATGGAAGACCTGCCTCACTGATAATCACCTGTGCTTTGGTGCTTGAACAAACTCTAGTGAAGTATTTTCAAGAAAAAGAATCTCGGGATAACACTCAAACAATTCCACCAAAAAATTTGAGTTAATACAAGTCCCGATGTTAAAGAATTAGGCCAAATGATCTTCCGTTAGTTATCGTTAACGTAACGTTTGTAATGGTTATTTCCTTAAAAGATTGGGTATTTACATGCTCAAAATTTCGTTTATTTAGACGCTTTGGACGCGTGCAGTATTTTAAAGTTATTTGCATGAGCAAATGATTTCACATTAAAGCCATGTCCGACGAGAAATGTAGCGAGTGCTTTATGAATTTCGTTTGAATGCGCTTCTATTAGCCATTCATTCACGCGTTCTGCATTGGTTATCCCTAAAATGTATTTTTCGGCTCCTTCTATGTCAACTTTAATTAGGTTTGGGCAATACTTTGAAATCAATGTCTCGATTTTTTTGGAGCTGTCTACGAACTCTTCGAGGGCGACAACCTTTTCATTATTTTGGAAATATAACTTTAATTTTGATGCAAGTCGTGTGTCCCCTTCAACAGCGATTACCTTATTTACTCCTTTACGCAAAAAATAAAACGCCGTGCTTCCGTAATCCGCACCCAAATCCAGAATAATCTTATTCTCAAAGGATGTAAAATTCCAATGCCCCTCATAGTCTTCATCATATATTGGAGGAATACCGCCAAATAATTTAATGAATTTAGACTTCAATTTTTGTTTATACTTGTAGTAAACTCCAACGGGATCTAAAAACAAAGTGCGCCATTTTCGGACAAATACTCCCCCAACATTAATTAAGTTTATTTTTTTAACATCCGTAACTGTATGCATGTTTGCACCTGAAAAAGGATCATTATGAAATTGCTTTGAATCTTATGAAGGAATAATTCATATTTTAAATCCATAAATTTGCTAAAATTAAAAACATTGTACAGTTTACAATTCCATAATATTCTGTTGGTCGTTGTTAAAAGAACCGTCGCGCTACGGGGAACATTGAAAGTTTATGTGAGGTTTACTTATGAATATAACATTGCTATCATACCGTGATTAATTCTACGGATCCTTCTAAACCCATGCAGCAAAATATTATGGGAAGAAAAAATGGGAAGTGCACAAAGAAGGCTCGAAGCCAGTGGTCTCGGGTTCAAATCCCAACGGGTCTGCCATCCCACCTTTTTGGGTAGCAACTTTTATTCACTTTCATCGATTATAGAATTTTATGATGTGTCATGAAAGTGGTTGGCATTTGCGGTAGCCCGAGGAAACAAGCGACAGAGTTTGTTTTGAGGAAAACGCTCGAAATGCTGGATGAGAAGGGTTTTGAAACAGGATTCTTCTCTGTTAGGAACAAGAAAATCGGCTTTTGTACGCATTGTGATTATTGCTTGAGAAACGTGGGATGTGTTTTCAAGGATGACATGGAGACGGTTTACGCGTTGCTCAAGAACAGCCAAGGAATAATTATCGCCACGCCAGTCTACAACGGCGGAATCAGCGCCCAAACTAAAGCAGTTATGGACAGATGTCGAGCCCTAGTCGCCAACGACAAAAACGTTTTCAAACATAAAGTCGGCATGGGAATTGCCGTCGGAGGCGACCGTGCAGGCGGACAGGAACTCGCTTTGCAGCAAATCCACACCTTTTTCATCTTGAATGGTATAACGCCCGTTAGTGGCGGATTCTTCGGTGCCAACTTGGGTGCAACTTTTTGGTCAAAAGACACTTTGGAAGGCGTTAAAAAGGATGAAGAAGGCTTTAGAAGTTTGAGGAAAACGGTTAAGAAGTTTGCGGAATGCTTGAGAAAACCGATGTGAAGGCGATGCAAGCATGACAGTTGATATGCTGGAAACGAAAAGAAAAGAAACGGTCAAACAGAAGAAAGTGGCTTGGGGAATTACCGGCGCCGGAGACCGACTCGCCGAAACGTTAGACGTTATGAAACAAATCGAGAAAGAATACCGAGATAAAGTGGAGATTTACGTCTACCTCAGCAAAGCCGCAGAACAAGTGCTAAAATATTATAGGCTTTATGACGATTTGAGGGCAAATTTTGACAGGTTTTGGGTAGAAATCAACGCCAACTCACCGTTTCTCGCAGGTCTACTGCAGACGGGAAAATTCGAATTCTTACTAATCGCCCCCGCTACGTCAAACACGGTTGCAAAAATAGCCGTTGGAATCTCGGACACGATGCTCTCGAACGCAGCGATTATGGCGTTGAAAGCCTTTGTCCCTGTCTACCTAATGCCCACCGACTACAAAGAAGGCCCAATCACAACGAAACTCCCAGACAAGAAAGGTTTGAAATTAAGGATACGAAAAGAGGACGCTGAAAATGCCAAGAAACTCGCCGCCATGAAAGATGTGTTCGTACTCGAAAAACCCGAAGACATAGCCCAAGTGTTCAAGATGCGCTTCAAGTGGGAAGCAAAAATCAACCCTTAACAGAAAGTTTTCGTCAATATTTAACGAAATGAAGTGGGCATCTTTTTATCAAATGGTCGCCACGTCTTCGGAAGTTGAGAGATTATGCTTTTTACGGTTCCGATTAAAACGTAAGTATTATATTCTCTCAAGTTAAAAATAACTGATTACCGCTAACCTATTTGACTAGATAATGTTTAAGGGAGGTCCAGAAGTGAGCACCCATGCAGAAGACTTGAAACTACGATTAATGACGATAGAACTATTGCGCACTGCAAAAAAGCAGTACACTTACCGAAAACTATCTGAGAAAACAGGGCTTCCTGTCACGGTGTTAAGCCGCTATGCAAAAGGACACGTTTTGCCTAACGCTGCCCGTGCCCGTCAACTTTGGCGCACTCTTACAAAGATGGTTGGGTTGGAAGTGGAGCTTCATCGGCGCATAGTGTTCAACACTGATGGATATTTCGACAACACAAAAATCATCGGCGATTACAACATTCTCCGTCAAGCAGCCCATCATGCTCTCGCGAGTTTTGCTGGTAAGCGCGTGACCAAGGTTTTGACAGCGGCAGTGGATGGGATTCCGCTCGCGACCATGATTGCAAGCAACATGGGTATCAACCTCGTCATCGCCAAATGGGGCAAAGAAGTTGGTGTTCCCTCATTTCTTGAAGAAACTTATGTGCTTAGCGGCTCGGGGGTGACGGTGACGTTTTATGTTCCTAAAGATGCCATTAGAAAACGCGACAGCGTGCTCATAGTGGACGACATGATAAAAACAGGCGAAACCCAAGCGGCTCTGGTTAACATTGTTCGTAAGGCAAAAGCTGAAGTTTCTGGCGTTTTTTCTCTTATCGCCGTGGGTGACGATTGGCAAAAGCATCTGAACCTGCCGAAAGATTGCCCTGTTGAAATTGTGGCGCGCGTTAAACTTCCGCAAATAACAAAATAACTATTGCCGCGTCCTTTTTCTTCGTTGATCCTTATCCAGCCTTAGCAATGCGGTTTCAAAGTTTACGAAAGTGTAGCCGACGATTCTGTTTTTGGTCCAAAAAGCTTTCAACTCATCTAACGCACTTTGAGGTTGAACGGTTTTTATTATGCCTAAGTTTTTTGCGGCTGAAATCACGAGAGGCGTGGGTTTAGGGTCTGCTTTTTGCCAAATTCCCCTAAGGTCGCGGAGGAATATGCTTGTGGTAATGTCGCCTATGCCTTTGCCCAGTTGTTTTAGGCGGTTTTCTAAATCTGCTGAGTCTGATGCTTGTTGGTGAAGGAAATTAAGACTTCCGCCGTACTGCTTCTGGAGGTTGCCCGTCACTAGCAAGAGTTTGTCAGCGGTTTTGAAATCGTACCGTGCGTAACTTCCCTCGTCCAGAATCTGCACCAGCCCGTTCCATCCAGTGTTTAAAATTTTCTCGGGTGTCAGTACGTTATGTTTTTTGAAAGTGTGGTAAGTTTTTATCACAGAAGACTCGGTGATCGGCGCGCCGAACAAGACAGCTGCCAAAAACCATTTGAAAATCTCTTTGTCCGAAATTGTTTCTAGCTTGATGCCCAGAATTTCGGAATACTTTTGGCCATGTTTTTCCAGCAGTGTTTTTAAGGCTTCACGTTTCATAAGGTTTCACATGTAATTAATACGTAAAACCCGCTATAAGAAAGTTGAAGGCGATGGTTATGAGAACAATTGAATGGAAAAACGGCGTCGTCGTCACGATCGATCAGACCAAACTACCAAGCACAGTCGAGTTTTTCGAAATAAGAACGTGCGCTCAAATGGCAGAGGCTATTAAAACGATGAAAATCCGTGGCGCCCCCTTGTTAGGTGTGGCGGCGGCTTACGGGTTAGCCTTGACCGTTTGCAACAGTAAAGCAAGCACTAAAGAAGGGCTGCTTGCAGAATTGAATGATTCAGCAGAACTTTTGAGGAAAACACGCCCAACTGCCGTGAACCTTTTTTGGGGGGTTGAGCGGATCCTTAGAAAAGCGGGCGAATCCTCTGGCAACTTGTCTGGCGTAAAGGATTTGGTTATTCAAGAAGCGCAGCGGATGGCAGATGAGGATGTAAAAACCAATCGGGCGATAGGCGAAAACGGAGCCCGACTAATAAAAGATGGCGACGTGATTCTTACTCACTGCAATGCTGGTAGTTTGGCAACCGTAGACTACGGCACCGCGTTGGCGGTTATTCGGGTGGCTAAAGAACAAGGCAAGCGTGTTAGAGTATTTGCCACAGAAACGCGACCGAAACTGCAAGGCGCTAGGCTTACGGCGTTCGAACTGAAACGAGACAACACGCCCGTCACATTGATCACAGATTGTATGGTCGGATATGTCATGTACAAAAGCTTGGTAAACAAGGTTATCGTCGGCGCAGACCGCATAGTCAAAGATGCAGTTTTTAACAAAATTGGCACTTATACAATCGCTGTATTGGCTTATGAACATAAGATTCCCTTCTACGTTGCCGCGCCCAAATCCACCTTCGACTTGGCACACTATGCGGATGGCGTTACGATTGAGGAAAGAAACCCTGAGGAAGTTACTTTTTGTGGGGGCCAAAAAATAGCGCCTGAAGGAGTAGACGTGCTAAACCCTGCCTTTGACATCACGCCACTCAAGTACATTACTGCCGTAATCTGCGAAGACAAAGTGCTTTCGCCCGCCGAGTTCAAGAAGTTGAGCTTTAATTCTGCCATAAACTCTTAAACACAAAACCATAATACCTATCAAATAAGCTGAATCATCATGACCTTTGAACAAACAAAAAATAAACCCACGCCTTCAGAAAGCAATGAGCAAAGGAAGATCGAGGCAGTGTTGTCGAAAAACGAGATAACCGTTTCCGCCTCAAACGACATAGACGCGCTTAGTTCTCGTGGCTATGGCATCGTGGACAACGGCAAATTAAAACTTGCATTTTTCGAGGCGCTTTTCCTTCTTGAAAAAAAACTGATCGACGTCAAACAGAAAAAACCCAAAAAAATGCTCAGTTTCCACGAGGTGCTACAACATTCTAAAAAATTGGACACAAACGCTTGGGCCAAATATTTGATCTACCGTGACCTGCGAAGCCGCGGATACGTAGTGCGAGAAGGTTTTGGACTGGGCATGGACTTCCGTTTCTATGAACGCGGCGAGTATGGTAAAGACACGGCAAAGTACGTGGTTTTCGGGATCCAAGAAGGCAAGCCAGTTTCTATGGAAGAGCTAATGCGAGTTCTCAAGTACGTTCAAGGTTCTAAAAAAACACTAATCCTCGCAGTGCTGAACCGCCGAGGCGAAGTTGTTTACTACACGCTTTCGCAACTCACAATAAGATAACAGTCGCGAAACGTTATTCCCTTTTTTCAACAACAATTTTGCAGTTTGTCGCCAAGGCCGCTACCGCGCCGAGTGCGGCAAGCCAAGGAGCCAGAACGACGCCTATGACTCCGATGGTGGCTGGAATTTCAAGCAGCACTTTGCCTTTTTCATCTTTGACGATTATTCTTGTTACGTTGCCTTCATGAAGTAGGGCTTTGACGTTTTCGATGAGTTTGTCAGCGGAAACCGAGATTTCTTCGGTAGTCGTCTTGGCAACTGGTGCTCCACATTTTGGACAGAATTTGTCATCTTCTTTCAGTTTTGTTCCACACTTAACACAGTAGCCCATGGTTTCCCCTTCGTTAAGCGAAGGACTTGGTTGCAAGGACGGCGGCTCGAATTATAAGCGTCACGCCGGCGAGCATTATAATCGTCGCCCAGAACACGAACCATGTCTCCAACGTTGTTGTAGATGTGAGAAATCTGTTGCTGAGGTAAAAGGCGCCTAGCCAGAAAACGATGTTTGAGGCGGTCTCGGCTTTTTTGCCAATAGGCGAACCTGCAAAGAACCTCATGGCTAGGATGATGATTTGGAAGATTCCCCAGACAAGGCAGAACTGCGTAACTACGGAGTAAAGCACAGTGTGAGTCCATGGTCTCGCAGGTGCGGGCCAATAGATAACACTGGAGTTAGGGATTCTCACAATGTCAAAGTCTCTAAAGAAGCCTAAGATTTTGTCAAAGAGGTTAGGCGTCACGACAAAAAATGCTCCGACCAAGATCAAGAAAAACCCCGCTGAAATCGCGCCGAACAATCCTTCTAAATATTTGGGTCGAAAAACCCTATGTTCTTCAGTCAAATGTTGTCCCTCGACTATCCTATTTTACAAGAGTAAGCATATAACGTTTTTTTATTATTAACAAGGTGCATGTTTTAAATACTCAAGTTGAAAATAATAAAGAAAACGTGCAAAGGTGAATGACGTGCCATATTGTCCAAAGTGTGGCGGAAAAGTTGATGAAGAAATGGCCTTTTGTCCCAAGTGCGGTGTAGCACTGAAAGCCGAAAAACCTCAAAGCGTTGCTGAAAGAAAAGAATTGGGGGAAAGAATGGAGCAGATGGGCAAAGAAATCGGAGCCAAAGTATCCAAGCGAGCAAAAGAAATCAGTGAAAAAGTTGCTGAGAAAGCAGAAGACATCCGCACAAAATCAGAAGAACGCGCTAGGAGGGGCGAAAAATCGGAGAAAGAAGAGAAGCATGAGAAAGGAGAGCACTACGAAAAGGAAGAAACCTACGAAAAACGCGAATTCAGTTTCATAGGTCCACTGATTGGTGGTTTAATCATTATGTTTTTGGGCTTTTTGTTGTATCTTCAGGTCACCGGCTACTTTGGCATTGAAACGGCAGGCGCCTTATTCTTCATCATAATAGGCATAGTAATAATCATTGTCGGATTGTATGCGGCTGCGGTTGCGAGGAGAAGACACCCGCCAACTTAGATTTCAATTAATCACACCGTAGTTTACTGCTATTTTTTCAAGTTTTCTTCTTAAAATTCGCACGCAATGTTTATCTTAACTCGAGCCGACATGAAAAGGAGATGAAACACATGCCAGAGTTCAAGACTGCCCGTGGAATGCGTGATTTCCTACCTAAAGAAGCCGCAACAATGAGATACGTGGAGGCAATAACCCGGGAACTTGCTGGTTTGTACGGGTTTCAAGAAATAATTACGCCTATCATAGAATCCTACGAGTTGTTGGCTGCAAAGTCTGGCGAGGAAATTCGGCAACGCATGTACACATTTGAGGACTTGGGTGGCAGAAAACTTGGGTTGCGCCCAGAGTTTACTGCGTCCATTGCGCGGCTTATGGCGACCACGTTGCGGAACGAGCCGAAGCCTTTGCGTTTGTATTGTGTTGGGAGCCTTTATCGGTATGATGAGCCGCAGTTTGGGCGTTTCAGAGAGTTTTGGCAGTCGAATTTCGAACTTATCGGCTCCACTCGACCAGAAGCTGACGCGGAAATTTTGGCGTTAACTAATGATTTGCTGAAAAGGGTCGGGCTTCAGAATTATTGGTTCAAAATCGGGCACGTTGGCATCGTCCGTGGAATACTTGGTGCCGAAGATGTTGGAGAAGAAAACCAGAACAAAATCATGCAACTACTTGACAAGAAACAATGGGCTGACGCGTTGACTCTTGCTAAAAATCTGAAAGTCTCTGATCAATGCATAGCGACATTGAAGAAGATTTTCGAAATAAAAGGAAAAAATAGTGACCGAGTGATTGAAGAAATCAAGAGCGCCGTGGTCCGCTATGAGAAGGCGATGTTTGCGGTGGATAATCTTGGCGAAATTTTGGAGTTACTCAAAACGGGAGGTGTTGAATTTGACATGTCCATCGAGGCCGGGTTTGCAAGAGGGTTAGAGTATTACACGGGCATGATTTACGAAATCTACGTTCCCGAAATGGACATCGCGCTTGGAGGCGGAGGACGGTATGACAGGCTTATCGAATTGTTCGGCGGAGAGCCAACACCCGCAACCGGCATAGCCCACGGAATCGACCGCATAACCTTAGCGATGGAAAAACAACAAACTCCGCCGTTAATTCGTACACAAAAGCGTGTCATGGTGATTTTCATAGGCGAAGAATTGAAGAGTGAAGCGCTAAGAATCGCCTCTATGCTGCGAACTGCAGGCGTATCGGCTGAGTTGGAAGTTATGGGACGCGCTGTTACACGGGCGTTGCAAGACGCCGACCGAAGAGGCATCAAACAAGCAGTCATTTTGGGACCGAAAGAGATGGAAAAGGGCGAAGTGATTCTTCGTGACATGGAAAAACGAGAACAACATACAATAAAAAAACAATACTTAATAAAAGAAATCGAAAAAAGAACGCCTCATTCTGCATAAACTGTTATTAGCATGTGTGAACGATAAGTTTCTAAAAACAAACCAAGCCTTTAGAAAGGTGCAACAAGTGTTCCTGTACGACATCATAAAAATGCTCTATTCACCTTTGAAAGCGTTTCGAGAAATTTTGGCAAATCCCAAAATCAGAGGACCAATAATTATCGTGATAATAAGCTTACTCCTGACGATGGGTACCCACTACATGAGTGCCTCAAAGCATTACATCGAAATCATCACGCCCGCCACTCGGGTAGCATGGACAAACATGACAAACCCATCTTCAATATGGACATCAAATGCGCCGCCGGAAAACATTACAGCGACGGCGGTTTCGCATGAAATGCTGGTGGGTAACTACTCCGTCAACGCCCTCATCTCTAATAATGACACGATTTGGCTGAAAACCACCCGCATAGAAACGATAAACTGCTCTGAAAACTCTGAGTTCAGAACCTTTTATTATAAACTCATGTACAACAACGCAGAACTCCAAAACGCTTCGACCGCAAATCTAAGATTGTATTCGCTTAAAAACGAAAGCAGATACTTCGAATTTAACCTCCTCAGCAACGAGAAATACCTAGGTCCAAATGCGATGTGGATAGACGCAAACGTTTCTCTCTCCGATTCTGGCTGGGTTCCCGTTAATTCGCCCGATTGGTCAAACATTACCGGCATAGAGTTTAGGCTTGGTTTTAGCAACGCTACGGCGTTGACTCTTCGGCTGAATGATTTGCATTTTGGCGGAAAATACGAATCCTACGTTTCCATCATAGGATCAACTGCCCTTCTTACCGGGGAAATAATAGATTTGACCGTTGACACCTTGCTGTACTGGACAATTTTTGCGGCAATGGTTTGGTTATCGTTGAAAGTATTCAGCGGAGAAAGTTCTCTGAAAACATTAATGATCGTTATAGGCTATGTTTTTGTGGTTGCGTTTGTTCGCGAACCGTTAAATATGCTTTTGATTTCTCAGCTTCCCATTGTTTATTTTCCTTTCAGCGCTACAGTGTTTCTTAATCGTCAACTACTCAGTGCAAGGGAAATTGAAACAGCCCCTGCTATGATAGCGAGTGTTTACGAAAAAAATTGGTATCCCACGGCGGTCTATCCAATTTTAAACATGGTCATTCCAGTCTTGTTTGCAACATGGACAATTGCCTTAGTAGTGATTGCGGTCAAGACGTTGCAGGGGTTTTCTTGGAAAAAAGCAGTACTGATTGCTATAATTGCCTACAGCATGACGTTCTTCTTGCATGCCATGATGAGAGCGTTGATGTTATCCGCGTAGTTTGCTGGGTTAGTCGTTTCACTTTCTTGCCCAACAACATGATGAGCCATGCCGAGATTATTTTTGTTCTTTCTCAAGCATACGTTTGAGGCGTTTCTCCATCTTCAACTCATACACATGCTCTTGAGGGGGAGGTAGCAATTTTTTCAGTTGCTTTTCGCCTTGAGCGTCTTGAGCGGTCTTGGTTTTCTTTTGTTTTTTCTCTTTTTTGTGCAATCGTTTAGGCATAACTTTTCTTCACATCTCCTTAGAAATGTTGGTGACGTGCGATATAAACCTAAAAATGTGACAACCATGGTGCATTAACATCGAAGAAAACGTTATTAATTGCCCAAATCATACTCAAAGCCGTAAACGGTGACCAACCTGTTTGTCGTTTGAAATACAAGAACTGCTGGACATTATTAGAGTAATTATATTGATAAACATTGCAAAAGGAAAACCGCTACCGAAATCTGTGCTTAAGCGGCGAATCGACAGAATCTGTACAAAATACGTATGCATCGAAACAAGCGACTTCGACAAAACCTTAACAGAAATGGCAGCGGAAGGATTAATTCTCGTTCACGACGAATCAGTTCAGCTTACCGACCAAGGCGTAAAGTTGGGCAAGGAATGGCGGAAGCTTCTGTTGAAAAAAGAGCCCATCATAGAAGTTGTTGCTGGATTAACCGACGGTTCCATCACTGGTCTCGTAGTCGTTCTCTCTTCTTATATCGCAAACTTGTCACTTGGCACGGCAACTTTCGCCGCCCTTTTAACCCTCGCAGCCGTCGCCATAACCAACTTCTCCAGTTTTCTGCTCGGCGGCATCACGGAAGATTTGGCGGACATGTTAACCCTCCAGACTTTAATACGCTACAGCGTAAGCGACATCCCGAACGGTGCGGAGCGGAACAAATCACTGATGCTTGTAAAACAATTATTCACGGTTTTGCACAAGGAAATAAGTAGAGCAAACCTTTACGCCGCTATAATCTGCGGCACAACCACCTACTTAGCAGGCGGCATGCCCATAATAGTTTATTTGTTGTTGCCCCACCCAATTGACATAATCCTCGCCCTCAGTGTGGTAGGCTTCATCATAGGCGCCTTTCTTGTGCGTTACCGTTCACAGAGAACAAAAGTGCACTGGAAAATTACGCTGTTCGAAACCGTAGCCATCGTCGCAATCGCAGTCATCGCCTCGTTAATAGTGGGAAGCATATAAACCCGTGCAATTTTGTCAAAAAAGAGAAATAGTTCTTGTTCTGGGAGGGT
Source organism: Candidatus Bathyarchaeota archaeon A05DMB-4 (assembly GCA_019685575.1). Taxonomy (GTDB): domain Archaea; phylum Thermoproteota; class Bathyarchaeia; order Bathyarchaeales; family SOJC01; genus JABFQO01. Next base: position 101,401 of record JABFQO010000004.1, read on the forward strand.
AACCTGAAGGAGGTGAGAGTGGAAAATGAGCGAAAATTTGCACATTGAAACGAGGAAAGGAAGCGAGTATTCGGGTTCTCCAGCGCCATTCGCGTTTTTCCTAATCTTATTCATAATCTTCATAGCATTAGCAGCGTTGGTCTTTCCTGACCCTTTAGCCGCCATGTTTAGCGGTGTGGCTTTTCTTTGTTTACTGGTTTTGCCGTTTACTGTTGCGATTAACAAGGAGTGGGAAGAGGCTATAATACTGCGGTTCGGGAAGTTTCAGAGGCTCGTGGGGCCTGGCTTCTTTTTCAAGTGGCCGTTGGCTGAGAGTTTTCTGAAGCAAGACAAACGAATCATTACGTTGGACGTTGCTCGTCAAGAGGTCATGACTAAAGATAACATCAGCGTGAGCATCGACGCGGTGGTGTTCATGAGAGTAGTCAACACTAAAGACAGCCTTGTCAACATCCAAAACTTGTGGAACAGCGTCATGAAACACGCACAGACCACCATGCGAGACGTGGTGGGCAACGTGGAACTGGACGATTTGCTGGCGCGACGAGAAGAAATCGCTGAAAGGATTGAACAAGTTGTGGAGGGCGAAACACAAGGATGGGGCGTCGACATAATCTCCGTCAAACTGCAGAACGTGGAACTGCCCGAGGACATGAAACGCGTAATTGCACGACAAGCCGAAGCCGAACGAGAAAAACGCGCCGTCATAATCAAAAGTGAGGGTGAACTAACCGCAGCCACAAACCTTGAAAAAGCAGTGCAGCAAATGAGCAACCGAGCGATGTATTTACGTACTCTTTCAAGCCTGGAAGACATCAGTTACGACCCGAGTAATACGATCGTGTTCGCGCTTCCTATGGATGTCGTGAAAGGCGAAATTATCGGGTTGTCCGCGTTTGCCAAAGCAAGCGGAGAAAGGTCGACTGAGAGGCTACCGCGACGCGAACCGAGAGAGAAAAGTGAGCAAACATAACACCAACCTTTCTTTCTTTTCAACGCGATGTTTCTTCAAAACTGGCATATGATGGTAAATTTATACGAATATAAATAAACCATACATAATCCTTATTTAACATGTACTTTCTACTCTAAAAACTCCGTGGTGGAATATTGAAAGCAGCATTGCAAGTAGCCGCGTTCGCGTTAAACGTGGGCTTATACACGGCATTCGGATATCTTTTCTATTACATATTACCCTTAACAACGCCTGGACTAGGATTGGTAAGATTTTGGCCGCAAGTAATCATCCCAGCAGTGTTCGCCGTCATTTTCGGTCCTTGGGTCGGCGGCTTCGGCGCTGCACTCGGCATTTTCATCAACGACATGCTCATTCATGGTAACCCGATTTTGAGTTTGATGGCTGGAGTGACTTCTAACTTTGCTGGGTTCTGGCTTCTTGGCTACATTGCGAACAGAAACATGGATTGGAAAATCCCGATGCTCGGCTTCGGAATCGTCAGCGCTCTGCTCGTGGGGGTCGCATACGCCTTTGTGACTCCTTTCGAGTACATGATTTTCGCTTCTGGGCTTGTTGTGGGAAGCTATATCGCGCTTCTGATTGTTGTTTGGCTTACACCGAAATGGAGAAGCTACGAAGTGGGTTCAATGATAGGCTTACTCATAGGTAGCGCAATAATCGGAATAATGGTGCCCGTCTTTAGCCAGTTTTTCATCATGCCCGGTAATACAGAACTGACGCCTTTGGCGGTGGCTGCAGGCTTTGGGTATCTTATTTGGACGTTCACTACAGAGATTCCGTTCTTAATAATCCTCGGACCGCCAATACTCGAAGCAGTCTACAAAGCATACCCGTCCCTCAAACCCCAGAGCAAGAAGGAGAGCAAATAGCGCGTGGAAAGAAAGGCGCGCGCATTTTTTCCGTCCGGCATTTCGAGTTTTTTTGAAATCTGTGACCAAACCGCTGAAGGCAAGCCCATATCAGATTTGGAACGAGTTGGCGCTCGAGGGGGAGGATTCGCTTTTGAGAAAGGAGTCAAAACCGAAGTTAGCGTAAAAGAGGCCGAAGAAAACAGAATCCAGATTTACATAAACAAAAAACCATCACCAGAAGCCACCACTACACAGGCAGTAGTTGAGGCCTTGTTGCAAAAATGCGACCAAGCATTCGAAGTTATCGTTAAACATCAAGTAGAGGTACCCGTCGGCGCTGGTTTTGGATCCAGTGCTGCAGGCGCTCTGGGCGCAACGTTTGCTTTGTGCAGGGCGTTGAGACTGAACCTTACTGTTAACCAACTCGGCCGCGTTGCACACATCGCGGAAATAAAATGTCACACTGGCTTAGGCACCGTAAGCCCACTGCTAATAGGAGGATGCGTCATCTCAGTAGAACCGGGCGCTCCGGGCATAGCGGTTATTGACAGGATTCCGGTTGATTCTGATTATCGAATCGTCGCTGGAGTTTTTCGTCCGTGGCCCACGAAGAAGGTTCTGGTGTCTCCAGAGATTAAAAAGAAGGTCAACAAGTGTGGCCGAGAGACCGTGGATAAAATCCTAGCAAACCCCTCACTTGAAAACTTTATGAAAACCAGCCAAGAATTCGCGGTAGAATCCGGTTTTGCTACGCAAAGAATTTTAAAACTTATGAAACTTGCGGAAAAAGCAGGCGCGGTCGGCGTGGCGCAGAACATGGTTGGCGAAGCGGTTCATGCTGTTGTTGAGGAGGACAAAGTCGAGGGCGTAGTTCAAGTTTTTAAGAAAGTTCTGCCAAAAAAGAACATTCTCTATGGAAAAATCGACTTTCAAGGTCTGCGACTGTTGAAATGAAACATTCAACGAAAAAATTGAAAATCGTCGCCGTGGGTGGAACTTTCGACGAATTCCACAAGGGTCATCGAGAATTGCTGCTCAAAGCATTCGAGGTCGGCGAACACGTCCAAATAGGGGTCAGCACAGATGATCTGGTGCAGAAGATGAATAAACCTCACCTAGTTGCAACTTATGATGTTCGAGTTGAAGAGTTGAAGAGTTTTCTTCGCAAGAATGGCGTACTCGAACGCGCGGAGATTGTGCCGCTTTACAGTTCTTACGGTATTACATTAACCAGCGAGAAGCTGGAGGGAATCGTGGTTAGCCGTGAGACTGAAAATGTAGCTAAAGAAATAAACGAGAAAAGAAAGGCGAAGGGGCTTCGTCCCCTAAAAGTTTTTGTCATAGAGATGGTTCCTGCCGAAAACAGCACTCCGATTTCCACAACAAGAATTCGCCGTTTAGAAATAGACCGTGAAGGACACCTGTTGAAACATTCACGTTCCTGTTCGGGCATTAGAAGAACTACACAATGTCAATCAAAGCGATAGAAGAAAAACTCGAATTGCTGCGAAGACTAAAACAAGCTCGAATGCAACTTGACGATTTTTGGAAAAAATAAAAATGGGTGTTTGAGTGGCTATTTGCCCATTACTTTTCTTGCGGCGATCTCGATGTCTTCGGCTTTGATGGTTTTTCGTCCAGCGTGCATGGCATACTCTAGGGCTTCTTTCGCCATCTTAACTCCAACTTCTTGCAGCGCTTTTGCAAGTTCTTTTGCCGCTGATTCGCTAACCCTATCAGCACCTGCAAGTTTACAGATGCGGTGCATCGGCGCAACAGCCAATTCAAGCTTAGCCATAACAAACCCTCATATTTGCTTCTTTTTGTATTTCAGTCACTATTTAACCTTATCGAAACATTTACTAACAAAAACACGCTCCATTCCCAACGCAAAAAATGCATTAAACACCCGATTTCACAGCCAAAAACCACATATAAACAAGCAATAAAAGAGCCCAAAAACGTTTGAAGTGCATTTGGAACCTATTAGAAAGGTCTAGCCGACTGCTGACATTCACAAAACTCCACGTTTCTAATCTACAGCACATAAAAGAAGAAAAAGATGGTGATTATTGAAAAAAGGTTTTAACCATCTCGTAAAGTGCGGCTGGTACTACTTTTCTTTCCGCCACGACTTCCTTTAGCTGCACCGGAACAATCTCCGTCCCTCGTAACACGGGTATCCAACCCCACTTCTGCTTTTTCACAAGCTCTACCGCTTCTAAGCCAAGCATCTTAGCTAAAAACCTATCATAGGCAGAAGGGGTGCCTCCGCGTTGGAGATGCCCAAGCACCACCGAGCGTGTCTCAAGCCCTGTTTCCTTCTGAATGAGGTTCTCCAAGGTCTGTCCAATACCGCCGAGTTGAACATGCCCAAACTGGTCCTTCTCCAAACTCTTGGCAATCAAACTCGTGTCCTCAGTAGGTTTTGCGCCCTCAGCAACCACAACTATGCTGTAGTCTTTGCCCTCTGCTTTACGCTTCTTCAACAACGCATACACATCTTTAAGATTAAACTGCACCTCAGGAATCAAAATGAGATGCGCACCAGCAGCCAAACCCGCATACAACGCAATCCAACCAGTATAGCGCCCCATAACCTCAACAACCATCACCCGTTGATGCGCCCGCGCAGTAGTGTGTAAACGGTCAATTGCTTCTGTTGCGATTGAGACGGCGGTATGAAAACCTATGCTGTAGTCGGTCACAGATAGGTCATTATCAATAGTTTTGGGCACACCTACGACTCGTGCACCCGCATCACAAAGTTTCTGCGCCACACCTAAAGTGTCGTCGCCGCCAATAGCAATTAAAGCATCAAGCCCAAGTTTCTTCATGTTTTCCTTGCATTTTTGTATGCCGTCGGGCATTTTTGCGGGGTTGGTTCGCGAAGTGTAAAGGATTATGCCGCCTTCTGAGGCGATGTTCTCGACTTTATTGACGTTTATGGGCACAGTGTCGAGTTCAAGCATCCCTGCCCATCCACGTTTAATGCCCACTACTTCAAACCCGTACTCTCGGGCTTTGTAAACTATCGCCTTAACCGCAGCGTTCAGCCCCGGCGCGTCGCCCCCTCCGATTAGAACGCCTATTTTTTTCATGTCAGTCACTATCCTATGCCTTGTTGTTGCAGCCGAAGAGACGGATTTTTTCGCGCACGGCTTCTTTCATCTCTGCCTTGGCTTTGCCGAGAATTTTCCGAGGATCAATCTCGTTCGGATTTTCCTTAAGCACAGTGCTTATGCCGCGGACAAAGGCTTTGCGAAGTTCGGTGTCGATATTAATTTTGCAGATACCAGCCTTGATGGCTTTTTTCACGCTTTCGTCAGGAATACCAGAAGCGCCGTGTAAAACAAGCGGAATGTCGGTGAGCTTACGGATTTTTTCAATTCTCGCGATGTCGATTTGGGCTTCCTGCGTTTTCATGCCGTGAACGTTCCCTACCGCAATCGCGAGCGCGTCGACGCCGGTTTTTTTGACGAATTCTTCGGCTTCAGCGGGGTTGGCCATCATTTTTTCGAGTTGTTCACGAGTGACGTTCTCGCCTGATTTTGGGATTTGTCCAAGTTCGCCCTCCACTGATACGCCGACGATGTGGGCGACGTCGCATACACGTTTCGTAATGGCTATGTTTTCCTGTAAAGGAAGTTTGGAGCCGTCGAACATGACGCTGGAGAAACCCGCACGAATACATTCAATATTTTGCTCAAAACTCGTGCCGTGGTCCAAATGCAACGCTACCGGCACTGTGGCTTTTTCAGCTGCTACGCGTACCATGGCTGCAATGTAGTCCACTCCCGCGTATTGTATCGCGCCTTGACTTGCTTGCAGAATCACGGGTGCTCGTTCTTCTTCGGCGGTTTCGATGATTGCTTGGACGATTTCCATGTTATTTGCGTTGAATGCGCCGATTGCGTAGCCTTCTTTTTTGGCTTGTTGGAGCAATTGGGCGTTTGTAACAAATAGTTTCATGTTTCTGTCACACCGTGTGGATTTTCAGTGATGAGAAGATATAAGTGTTCTCGTGTGTTGAATGTTGGTTATGGTCTGTGTGGACGGTGGATGTCGGCGTGACGTATTTTGTGTATGTTTTGCTTTGTGAGGACGGCAGTTTTTACACAGGGTACGCTGGTAATTTGAAGGCAAGAATTAAGCAACATATAGCCGGCAACGGTGCCCGCTACACACGGTTACATAGACCAAAGAAACTGGTTTATGTAGAGGAATTTGCCACTCGAAGCGAGGCCATTAAGCGAGAAAGAATGATCAAACGGCTGAATCATCGCGAAAAGCAGAAGTTAGTGAACGCCAACCGCTGGCAACCATGCTAATTCTGCGTGTGTTTTATGTAGGTGTTCCTACAACATTGAGTCAAACTCACATGCGTGGGACTTGAGACATGAGTGCGAACGAATTACGCAGGGATTATTTGATCGATCGTTGGGTTGTAATCGCCACTCAGCGAAAGCGAAGACCGACGGATTTTGTGAAGAAACAGGAACCTGCAAAATCTGGTTCGTGCCCGTTTTGCCCAGGTAACGAAGATAAGACACCGCCAGCGTTTTTAGTGTATCTCCCTTCTGGAAAAGGCAAAATAAAGAAAGCAAAGGACAGCGACGGCGTTCGGCATAAAGGTTGGTTGGTCAGGGGTTTCAATAACCTGTTTCCCGCGTTTGCGGCGCCTTTGAAGGAAGGAAAGAAGGCTAAATCGTCTGAGTTTTTGGCTGAAGCGGTTGGTGCGCATGAAGTTGTGGTTGAATCGCCTAGGCACGATGAGCATCCAGGAGTGGCTTCGCTTTCCCAGTTGGAACTGGTGGTAGAAGCGTACTTGGAGCGTTTGAAGGTGCTTTCTGCCGCGTCCTACGTGAAGTATGTTTCTATCTTTAGGAATCACGGCTTTGAGGCTGGCGCTTCTTTGTCGCATGCACACAGTCAAATCATAGCCACGCCGTTTGTGCCACGTTTGGTGCGGGAGGAGATGAACGCAAGCCGAACATATTGGAAACAGCATAGAAAATGTGCGTTATGCGATATTCTGGAGCGGGAAAGGAAAAGCCAGAGGTTCGTTTGGGAGAACGATAGTTTTTGTGTGTTTGCGCCTTGGGCAAGTGTGAACCCTTTGGAGTTTTGGATTCTGCCGAGGAAGCATCAAACATCGCCTTTGGAAATGAGGCGCGAGCAGAAAAAGGATTTCGCCGTGGCTCTGCGGGTTTGTTTGGGTGGGCTTCGGGCATTGTTGGATGATCCGCCGTATAATTATGGCTTGCATATTGCGCCTGATGGCGCGAATGGTTTTAGCGAGTTTTATCATTGGCATGTTGAGGTTTATCCGAAGTTGGCGGTTTGGGCGGGGTTTGAGAAGAGTACAGGTGTGTACATTAACACTGTTACGCCTGAGGATGCCGCGGCTAGTTTGAAAGAGGCGGCAGAGAAAGAGGAAAAGTTGTTGTTGGAAAAATCAAAATGACATCTTAAATTTTGTTTTGACGGTAAAGTGGAGAGTCACGAGCGAAAAGCATGAACTGCATATAAACCTAAGACAAAAATGGATATTAAGAGGCTTTATCAATCTTGTGGGTTAAATGCCGTTGAGGAAATTTAAAACAAAGGATGGGTTACTGTTCAGTTTGTGTGATGAACTATTTCTAGAGAAGTAAATGCCTCATAGTGTGAACGGTTTTTCTGCGGATGAGTATCTTTTGCGTATAAGCCCTCTTCACTATGCGATCCAAATATGCTGTAAAATATGCAGAGTAAATGTTTTTTTCTCGGAGGGTCAAGTGTTATAGAAAAAGAGGGTGGATTATGGGTCTTTTAGCCAGTTGCTTAGGATTAGGTTTACGTCTTTAATGTTGATTAGGTTGTCGCCGTTTATGTCTACGTTTGAGGGTGCGGGTGGGACTCTTTGTTGCCACCAGATGAGCATTAGGTTAACGTCTTTAATGTTGACGAAAAAGTCGCCAGTAATATCACCAGGAATCGTAACCTTGACTTCGCTGTACGTAAGAGTGTTGTCGTCCAAGTCGGTTTCTTCTTGGAGTGGGCCAGCAACGGCAATCAAATCATAGCTTCCTTTTTCAAAGCCGCTGGTATCCCAAGTGAAGGTGAGGGTTAGAGACTTTCCGCTTGCTATTAACACTGGGTGTTTACCGATTTGTGTTGTTAAGATCGTAGGGGGTGTTACTATCAACGTCCCAAACATTGTATTTCTGTCGTATTCGCAGTAGTATGTAAAGGTTCCAAGCAGATCTGCTGTAAACTTGTAATTGATTGTAGGCATATAATAGGGTGGACCGCAAAAGTCTGGAGATTTAGGTTCGCCAGGGTTAGGATACGTATCACCATTATAATCGACGAAAAAATTATGCTTTACAAGGTCGGCACTTGTCAAAGTTAGGTTGACGGTGTCTCCCTTTTTGACTGATATTGTAGGTCCCGGTATTGTCATGCTTTCTCTGGAGAAGCCCCATCCACTAGTGGTAGATCCAAAAAGATCAATGTTAACAATATTGGCTAAAGGCCACGATACATTTAGCGCGACATCAAATGATACAGCGTAACTTCCTTGATTCTCTGCGGTCACTTGGATATGTGTGGTGTAACCTTCACCTACTATTGTTTTGGTAGGACAAATCTCTACAATCGCCACGTCTTTGATTCCGACTTGGATATGGACCATCCCATCGTGTGAAGTGTGAGGGATATGATTACTTGGCATTTGAGAATCTAGTAAATCAGTTTCGGAAAGATGTAATATAGCATCTCCACCGCTTATCGCCTTGAATGTTATGGTAGCCAATGTTCCTTCTCCATTTGCACCTGCGCCTTGTCCTATCAAGGCACAGGCTGCCCATATTCTTCCATGAGTAGCATTATAGTGGTCTGTAAAATCGACAAGGACTAGCCCTGAAGTGGACCCTGCCTGTTTAAGAAACCAGCCTTCTTCGATATTTGTTGCGTTTAGTAACGCACTGGGGTAGAAAAGCTTGAAATCCCAAGCTGCCAAGTCGATCACTTGTGAGATCGAAACGTTAATTTGGAAAGTTTGCGGCGTGTAGGCTAATGTGGTGTTTTCTGGCGTTATGGATATCGCCGTTGTGTCGGCAAATCCCGGCGATACAGTAATATGAATAAACACTATTACGAGTATTATAGCAAATCCGCATATTCTCTGCCTATTTGTTTTCAGCATTTTGTCAACCTCCTGAAAAAGAGAAAAAGGGGATTTGTTAAGGCGTAGGCCCGCATTATGGATCTGCCCCATAGAAGGTGGCGACTATTGAAAAGTCATAGATATCCACGATTAAATCTTCGTTTATGTCTGGAACTGAATTATATGCAGGTTTGTACCAGTAGGTTACTATGCGGAGATCAGTTAGTCCAACATAACCGTCGTAGTCTAGGTCTCCTGGTTTGGGTTCGTAGGTGTATGCGCCGTCTTCCGTGTCATGCGGAACCTGTACTTTCGTCTTCGTGATAAGCAGGGTATCATGTAAGTCTAGAGCGCATGACAGTATGTTTGGATTGTTCAATCTCCATAACGTAGCCTTCGTAACTTTGAATGTTATAGTGGCTAAGACTCCACTTCCGCTTGCTGGCGGTGCTCCGCTTGTTGACCATGCCCATAAATAGATTTCGCCGTTTCCATCATCTATAACGAGCTTATAGATGTATATTGGCGAGTTTAAGAATGGCCCTACTTGGAGGTCGGTTGCGTCCAAAAGTATCGTGTCGTAGCTTAGTTTGAATGTGAAGTTATAAAGGTCGACTACATCAGAGATTGTTATGTTGATTTTGAATATATGGTTCAAAGAGTGTGCTGTGTAGGGTGTAGGTTGGGCTTTGATTGTTGGTTTGGTTGCATATATAGTATAACTACCGTCGTGTACCATGTGGTAAATGGGCTGCCCCAAAGGGGCGCTTAGTTTTGTGTCGGCAAGGTCAAGTTTGCACATCTTGCTTTCTGGGTATATCGGATCATATGTTATTTTGAATGTTAACTTAGCTATGGTTGTGTCGCCGCTGAACGGGGCCGTGTCGTAAGCTCCAACCGCAAGCCAATATCTACCAAGGTCTTCGCTTGTTTCGTTCTTGGCACAGAGGTAACTACTCCATGGAGACAAGAATTGATAGCCTGTCAGGTCAAGCAATGTTGTGTTCCAGTATAGTGTGAAGTCAAAGCCGAACAAGTCTGTAACATCGTCCAATTTGATGTTTATTGTAAAGGTCTTGCCATAGGAAACTGTCCAGTATTCAACATTTGCAGGGTCAACGTAGAGGAGAGTTTCGACTTCTGTAGCTGGTGGATAAGGCTCAATTAACCAGGGCTCGAATGCTACATGGTCACTCACATTATCTCCTATACCGCTTGGATTTGATGTATGTGTTGGACCTGTTGCGTGCCCCCACCAGTTATAGCGCGCATCAAATATGCCTGCCGCCTCAAGATTTCTGAGACCATATGGACCGTACCCATCAGAGATAAAGGTGTTAACATCATTATCATGGATATTGTTGTAGTATGCATGGCCGGCATTGGATTTGCCAACTACAATGCCTTCTGTGTTGCCAAATACGTCGTTCTCTTCCACAACATGCAGAGTGGTTTCGTCTGGCAGTCCATAACCAAAACCATAGAGATATATGCCGCGGAAATTGTCGTGCACTGTGTTGTTTCTGATTATCCAGCCTTTATCTGCAATTGCCCTTATTGCAGAAGCAGTATTCTTCAATCTTGAGCCAGTTCCAGTTGTGTGACCATATATCTCGTTGTTTGTAACCGTGACTCCTGTGGTATGACCGTTGGAAATTATACCAAAGCCACAATCATAGTTAGTGCTTGGTCCATAGTGATCAAAGGGGCCGCCATTCTCGTAGATTATGTTGTTTGATATTGTTGTATTGATGTTGAACCAGACATCGTCCGGGGCTGGTGGGTTCCATACGTTTAGTTGAATACCCCACAACTCGTTGTTGTGAATCTTATTATGGTCGATGAGTATGTTTCGTGGCATAGTACTACCTGCAGAATTTCCGTAAATTACGATGCCTTTTCCACCAGAATAGGAGTAGTAGTTAGTGATTATATTGGACCAAATTTCGTTGTACGTTATCTCAATGTCATAAGCATAGGCAACCATTATTCCATCGCTACAATTCGTGATTTTATTGTGCGAGATCTTGACGTTGTGTATACCTGTGACTTCGCTGTCTCCATTGTGTCCAATCCATATGCCTTTGTTTTGCTTGGTTGTAGGCGTTGTGTACTTAATGTACAGTCTGTATGGCGCATCGAATTCTATTTCTTCCGAAGCGCCGGTTGGTACGATATGTGCGATGTCTCTGTTTGAACGAAGAACCAGTTTTGTCCATCCAGTTTTGCTTATCCAACTTCGACCGTCAGCATTTAAAGGTATTATTATCTCTTGTTGGTCCCAAGGCACTTCAGGGTCATAGTTATCTGTATTCCATGAACCGCCATTGCCAGAGTAATATGATGGGTTCCAATCACCTGTTTCTAATATTGGTCTATGTGGATGTACGCCAGCGGGATCATGCTGTACTACAACGTCAAAAGCTGGATCTGGTTTTTGCCCTAGATAGCCACTGGTATGTAAGCCTATTTTTGCTTCGATTATTACAGCGTCATCTGGTATTGCAGAAGTATCGAAGAACAGAACGCCACGGTCATAATAGTATACCCCTCCTTCATAGGCCTGTCCAACCCACATATAATCATATCCAGCGTAGATAACGGCTTCGTCATAGTTCCAAAGACCTGCCTCCATATAGCCACTGTTGACATAGTCTGCTCCGAATGAAGAAGTTAGATTAACCAAGTCCACGGCGTCCTGTATGTGAAATCCTTGAATGACAACATCATTGGCTGAAACAACAAAGCATGAAGCCCTTCCACTCCATGCCCCTGATCGTGGAGCCTTGATTAGGACATTACTTGGGGTTGCCACGTGTCCAGTCAAATTGACAGATTTGTTTACTCTAATTGGTGAATCTACTTCTAGTGCATAGGTGCCATCCTGCACGCGTATTGTGTCGCCGGGGGTTGCAGCGTCTATACCATCTTGGATGGTTGTGTAGTGTTTGTTGCCGATTGTGGATGATATGTCCCAATTGCATACAACTATGTCGCCTTGTCCGCGGTTTACTCCACGCTGTTCCATACCATAGAAAAGCATGAGCGTATTCGAGTCTTTCAGGTAAGCCCGTGACATCATATCCCAAGACATTTGTGTACATGTGCTGCATCAGTGAATGGAAGAGGTGAGGTCCAACTGTCGCCTGCGTCGGTTGAGTAGACGTACTCAATAGGCTGACTGTCGTCGCTGTACCAAGGGGAGCTGAAAACTATCAAGTCGTCAGTTCCACCGCTATCGCCATACTTGAGAATTGTCGGGTCGCACGCGGCTCCATCTGGTGGCGCATCGAAAATATATGTTGCAGATGGCCAAGGAACTGTATCTGGTGTAGTTGTCTTAGTAAAGAGGATGTGTTCCCAATTGGTACTAACCATGTAGTAGGTGCTCCCGGTCTTGATGACGCGGGGTATCTGGTAAGCTGCTGCTGCTCCAATTTTTGTTACAGTGGTTTCCCATGTATGTGTGACACTATTGTACTTGATGAATCCGACGCCTTCTGATTCCTTTTGAATTCCATAGAACAGGCGAATACCATTTCCTTCAACTATCGAGTCCAAGTGGGCGGCACCGGTACTGTACGTTCCGTCGAATATCATGTATTGACCTGACCAGGCTCCGCTAGAATATGTATTGGCGTAGATGTCGCCCTCCAAATTCTTCCAGTTTGCACCAATAACCCATATTTTGCCGTCAGCCTCGCAAATCGTTACGCTGCGGAAATTTGAATACCAATCAATGGCAGTCGCGTCCAGTACCTTCGTTTCAGCCGACCAAGTCACTCCGCCATCAGATGATGTTTTGACATAAACGTCGTATAACAAATCGTCCGGATTGCCACCGTGATGGAAAAATGGATACTGCGACCTCAAATACACTAAGTACCATACACCAGTCGAGGCCCTCAGCAGTTGTGGATCCCGTTCGTAGTAGCCATCGCCACTTGCGTCTCCAGTATTGGTTATCCTTACAGCAGGACTAACATCAATAGTAGGGTCTTGTTCTTGCGTTATTACTTTTCCAATTTCTGGTCGAGCCACTTTTACGACGTATGCTGAAGCTAGCATGCTTAAGAGAAGCATCAAAGATATCAGTATCGCTGTTTTGTTCTTCATTGAATATTTTCTCCCTTCTCTTCATTACAGATTAGCAATATATATGTTCAATGTAAATAATATAAAATTTGTGGAAAAATGTTCTATATTATTCCATAAATATATAATTATGTATCAAATGAATCATACTGACTGCGAATGATAGACGGAATTAGTGATTATCTTAGAAAAATCAAAATAAAATCACAAAAATAATATGTTTTTTTAAAAAAATCAGTTAATCTGTAAATTCAATGTCAAAATATAACCCAGAATAACATTCAAAACTGGTTATTTGTTATTCGTTTTTATGAACTAAAAGTTTCTTGCTTAGTGTTTTGAGGTATGTTGGAATGCTTTCTATGTCCTTTACGTCGTGCCTCATGAAGGCTTTGAGTTCTCGCCAATAGACGGTGTTGGTTTTTATTCGCGCCGCTTCCAAATGTTGTGTGAGGCGTTTGGTGAGTTCTTTTCCTCTGCGGTCAAAATCTAAGAGAAGAATGACTTCGTCGCATGTTTGTTTCTCTATTTCTGCGGTGAGAGAGAGTAGGGATTTTCGAGAGGTTTTCGCCATGATTATTTTGCCTTTTACGTTTAACTCACGAAGCGCCCGCATGTCTTTTTGGCCTTCAACAATTATCAGACGGTTTTTCGCCGATGCGGTGGCGATTTTTTCTAGGATTTGCTGTATTTTCTCTACGCGTTCCCGTAGCCGTGTTGACAATCTGTTTTTACCTTGTTATTTCTATCTGCAACATTTTTTCCAGCATGTCGGGTTTTTTCTGGAAATGTTTTCTTACTGGCTCCAAAATCGTGATCAAGGCTTCTGCGACGCCGTTTTTCAAGTCGAGCGGGTGTACTTTGCCTTCTCGGAATGCTTTTTCGAGTTCTGCAAAGTTTTTGAAGGTTTGGTTTCTGCCGTACTTTGCTGGGCGTTCTATCGTGAGGTTGTTCTGATGAGTGAAGATGGCTAGTTTGGCAAGTTCCAGTACTGGATTTGACTCTGTTTGCTTTGGTGGGCAGTAGGCGTTTTTGACTTTGCTCCGTATCTGTTCAGGCGAGTCGTGGACGAAGATGCAGTTTTCCGGCATGCTTTTCGACATCTTCGCGCTGATTTGAAGGTTAATTGCGCCGTTTTCGTCGAATTCCTTCTCTGTTTTGGCGGGGCCTTGCAATCCCATGAGCAAAGGCACATGCACGCAGACCGGTTTTTTCCAATGAAGTTTTTCTGCAGCGTCTCGGGCAAGCATGTGCGCCTTTCTTTGGTCTATCCCTGCGCATGCGACGTCGAGTTCCATGTGAAAAATATCCGCTGCTTGCATACAAGGATAGTAAACCCAAGCGGTTTCCATGTCGGACAGACTCATCTCTCGGCCCATGATGGGCAGTGCGCGCCAGACTCGTTGGAGGGTCGCCGTTTTTCCTATGCGGATGACCTTTTCCCAGTATTCAATGTCTTTAGCCAAATCAGTGGCCCATAAAAACTGCGCTTTTTGTGGCGTTATGCCCAAGGCAGTAAAGCATTCCTTGAAATATTCGCCGCATGTGTGGATGTTTTCCATTTTTCCGCCGAGTTTGTTGTTTATCCAACTGTGCCAGTCGGCGAGGAAGATGATGAAGTGGAAGCCCGCGTTTATTATGTCCTTTATTTTTCCGCCGCAGACCAGTCCCATGCCGATGTGCATTAATCCGCTGGATTCGAAGCCCCAGTAGGCGCGCGGTTGTGTTTTGGTTTCTAAAACAGTCTGCAATTCGTCTTTTGTAACGATTTCTTGCGTGTTGCGGGTGACAAGTTCTAATCTTTCTTCTACGTCCAATGTACGTCGCCTTTCCATATGATGACCACTAGATGACTTAAATTTATTCATGCTTATCGTGGGCGCTGGTTTGTGTCCCACATAACTAACACTCAACCTCACCGAACAAGCAATGCGCTTTTCTCCGATGAGCTCTCTCTTAGTGGGAACAGTTCACGCCCACGCCCGCCGTGTCTCATGCGTGGGTAAACCCCAGTTTCATCGAGGCCGCAAGCGTCCATTCTCGCTGGCGTGTCCGTAACATGATTTGCCGGCGGGGTTGCTCAAACGTTTCGTGTCATCGCCAAAAGAATGAAAGTCCGCGGAAGAAATTAACTTTTCCCAACTAAACCTTCCAAATCTACCTCGAAGGCGGCAACTGGGTTTTCCAGCGTGAAATTGTTGAGTACTTGTGGATGGATTTCGCCTAGGATGCCGATTTGCTCTTTTCCAAGGCTGACTGAGGCCACTCTTCCCTCTAGATAACTCGAATCTTTAATCGCCTTAATTCGCCACTTCTTCAACCCCATATTCGTCAGTAAAGCCTCAACGATGGATTTGATTTCTGTGAAATTAGCGTTTGGGTAGGAAACGACGCCTGCAACATGAAGCCGTCTTTCGCAGCAACTCTTCATATTTGGATTAATTAGGATTACGTCTGAAACTTCGAACAATTTCTGCGGAAAACTCTCATGCCGGTTGTCCATCAGATTCTGCATTAGCCCTGGCAACAGCGCAGCCCGCAGTATCGTGTACTCGGATGACACCGGGTTTGCAAGTCTTGCTGGGGAGCCGGGTTTTTTCTGCATCTTAACATAGTGCGTATCTTCGTTTGTGAGTGTGAAATTCATGACCTCCGTGAAGCCCAGTCCAATCAGTATTTGTTCCACGTATCTTGCCAGTTTCCCAGCTTTGTGTTCTTCGCCGACGGTAATCGTAACCGGCAGAGTGGGCTTCATCCGATAATAACCATAGCCGATGGCGAGTTCTTCCACCAAATCGACTTCGTGAAGGACATCAATCCGATAAGCAGGAATCATCACGTCCAGCATGTTCTTACCCGATTTCTTTGCATCCAGTCTGCATTTTTTCAAGCATTTTACGGCCTCATTCTCGGATAGATGCAGCCCCAGCATGGCGTTGGCGTGGTCTAGATGAAGGCTCATTTGTTGAGGCGACAGGTTTGGCGATTGTTCTGTGTGGTCTGGGTATCTCACGGTGACGCTTTCAATTTTGGCGCCCATATCGGCGAGAGTTGTGACTAGTGTGTTTAGGCTTTGTTTAACAGCGTTGTAGTCCGTGCCCGTGACATCCAAGAAAAGGCTTCGCGTATTCCTGTCCACTCGGGTCAGTTCGCCGTTGATTATGGGCGGCATCGAAAGCACTTTTTCATCTCTGTCCACGAGCAACGGGTACTTGGGCGCCCAGTCCACTAAATGCTTGTAAGCCACGCCCTTCTCGTGTTTTTCAAGAACCTCTTGCGGGGTCATTTCTTCACTTTTGTCAAGCGGTACAAACCGCACCGCGTTCGGTGCGACGGCTTTGAACGTGAAAGGCGCGTTGACTGTAGCCAAATTGTGCACGCCTATTGAAGCCTTCTTTCTGTCCCGTCCAATGCCCCAGTGGAGGTCTTCTTGGATTTCCATGAGTTCCGCCACGGCGTCTTCGTCAAGTTTAACGTTGCGTACGACCGCGGCAAGCATGTATGGGCGTATGTTGGAAACCGATTTGTCGATTCGAAGAACTGTTTTGCCGTGTTTTATTTTGTATTCTGGTATTCCAGTTTCCCACCCCATCAGCCCCTTGAACGCTCTTGCCACACCCGCGTGGCTACATAAGTCAACACGGTTCGGGTTAACCTCGATCTTTACATAGTCTGGTCCTTTCTCGTCAATGTGCACTCCTATCCAAGGTAGCCATTTTTCCATCTCGTCCACGGACAATTGTTTTCCGACGAATCTGCTGAAACGTTCTTTGTTAAGCGTTATCACAGGCACACGGGTTTCCTCCTAATCCAACTCAAACTATTCTTGTACAACACACGGATATCGTCCGCCTCAAGCTCCAACATAGCCAAACGCTCAAGCCCGCCGCCCCAAGCCAAAACGGGGTACTTGATTCCCATGGGGGCTAGCACTTCTGGTCTGAACATGCCCATCCCGCAAAGTTCAATCCAAGCTTTTAATTTAGGTGCGTACACGGTTGCTTGCACGGATGGTTCTGTGTAGGGAAAGTAGCTTGGCCAGAATTGTATTTTTGTTAAGCCGAATTTTCGGTAAAACGTCTTTAGTGTGCCCATTAAATCGCGTAGTGTGACGTGCTTGTCCATGACTATGCCTTCGATGTGGTGGAATTCGGCGAGGTGTTTGTAGTCGACTTTTTCGTTGCGGTAAACTCTGTCCACTGAGAACACTTTTACCGGAGGTTTTTGGTGCTTGGAGAGAAATTGAATCGTTTCAGAGGTCGTGTGGGTCCTAAGCACGAGTTTTCTGGCTTCCTCGGCGCTCCATCTGTAGCCCCAGCCCTTAGAACCCGTTGTCCATCCGTTCTCGTGTGTTTTTGCAACCTTTTCAACTATGCTTTTAGCGGGCAGTTTGCCCAGTTTGGGGTATGAAAGGTAGAAAGTGTCTGCCATTTCTCGCGCCGGATGGTCTTGTGGCTGGAACAAGGCGTCGAAGTTCCAGAACGCGGTTTCCACAATTGGTCCACGGATTTCGGTGAAGCCCATTTCCAAGAAGATTTCTCGTGCTCTTTGAATGATAGCCCTCATGGGGTGTAGTTTGCCGGGGTAAACTGTTGGTCCGGGCGCGGTTACGTCGAATTTTCTGAGTTTGGCGGTTTTCCATTTGCCCGTGATGATGAGTTCTGGGGTGAGTTGACTGATTTCTTCGACTATTGCTATTCCTTTTTTGACTGTTTGCCAGCCTACCTCGGTGAGTTCAAGTTCTCGGATGGTTTTTTCTCGGGTTTCCACGAGTTTTCGTTTTTTCAGCATGTCCACAGCGTCTTGCAGAGGCTTGTCCAGAGTTTCGAGTAACGTTTCACCTTTTGCTTTTAGCAGTTGCAGAAGTTTTTCGTCTGCACCTTGTGGCGGTTCACCTTTTACGGTTAGCAGTTTTTCTTTTCCTGCAAACGTCGCCCAGTCTTTCTTACGCAACCATCCCAAGGCGATGGGGATAAACGATTGTTCCAGTCGAGCTTCAGCGACAGCTTTTTCCACGGGCATTTGGTTGCCGAATTTAACAAGGATGTCTATCAATCGTCTTTCCGGGAGCCCTTTTTCTGCGTGAAGCTTGCCTTCACTGTTTAAGGTGACGGCGATTTGTGGTTTTTCGTTTATTTTTACGAGTTTCTTTTCGGTCAACGTTAGTGCTGCACGCATAACAGCCGCGTGCGCCAAGCCGCTTTGTTGGACGATTTGGTCGGTGTTTGCTTTTCCGCCGAGTTTCTGTAAAGTGAGTAGTGTTTTTTGTTCGTTTTCTCTTAGGTCGGGCAATTGTTTTCCTCTCTGTTTAGTGTCTGTTGTAGTTTAGCGTGTTCTAAATAAAAATCCTTCATTAGACCAGACGCCTTCTTATGCCCCATGATAACAAAAATAGAGAATTCAAGGTTTATTACGGAAATTGGCGGGGCATCACTACACCGCAGTAGATCGTGGGGGGCGCGTTATTTATGTTTTATTTCATAAACTTTAATACATTTCCCAGTATTCTTTAACTGTTTCAAAACAGGTCAGTGCGATTCATGGTTAACGAAGAAGAAATGATAGTAACGCCTTGGGAAGTCCGAGGCAAAATCGACTATGAAAAACTAATCCGAGAATTCGGCACCCAGCCTTTAACTGACGAGTTAATGGAGAGAATGAAAAAAGATTTTGGCGACTTGCATCTGCAGTTGCGTCGAAGACTCTTCTTTTCTCACCGCGATTTTGATTTAATATTAGACAGGTTTGAGAAGGGACAAGGATTCGTGCTCTACACGGGTCGGGGACCATCTGGACCAGTACATATTGGACATTTGGTGCCTTGGATTTTCACGAAATACCTGCAAGAGAAATTCCACACGAATCTTTATTTTCAAATGACGGATGATGAAAAGTTTGTGATAGAAGACGAGATGGCGCTTGACGAGACAACGAGATGGGGATACGAAAACGCCTTAGACCTCATTGCCTTGGGCTTCAAGCCGGAAAACACGAACATAATCTTCGACGTAAAAGACATCGGTCACCTCTACGACTTGGCGTTAAAAGTAGCCAAAAAAGTCACCTATTCCACGGCCAAAGCGGTCTTCGGCTTCCAAGACAGCACGAACATAGGATGGATTTTCTGGCCAGCAATCCAAGCCGTCCCGTGCTTCATCCACGCCAAACTCACAGGCGAAAACGTGCCCGTTTTAATTCCCGCAGCCATCGACCAAGACCCATACTGGCGCATCACACGCGACGTAGCCCAGAAACTCGGTTACCACAAACCCGCACAGATCCACTGCAGATTCGTTCCCGGCCTGGGCAAAGGCGGAAAAATGTCTGCCTCTGAACCTGAAACCTGCATATTCACCACTGACACGCCCGAGCAAGTGAAGCGGAAGATTTGGAATGCTTTCACGGGCGGTAAACCCACCGTGAAGGAACAGAGAAAAACTGGCGGCGACCCGTACATTTGCACGGTTTTCCAGTATTTTCTTTACCTTTTCGAAGAAGACGACGAGAAGATTGCCCAATTGGATGAAGATTGCCGGACAGGCGGCGTCGTTTGCGGCGACTGCAAGGCGCTTTTGACTGAAAGAGTGAATAGGTTCCTGAAAGATCACCAAAAAAAGCGGGAGGACGCCAGAAAAGACGTTCAAAAATTCTATCTAAAAGCATGAAGTGAGAAACATGATGGAAAAGAAAAAGACAAACCAAATCGGCCTCTCAACAGCATCCCGTCTACTGCACCCGAAACTCACCGTTCTGCTAACTTGTGCAGACAAAACAGGCAAAGCCAACATAATCACCCTTGCTTGGACCATGCCGGTTTCCATGAACCCGCCGTTACTCGCCGTCAGCATAGCGCCGAGGCGCTTGTCGCATAAGATGATAGAAGAAACAAAGGAATTTGTAATCAACATTCCCACCATGAATCTAGTCAAAGAAACACTTTTCTGCGGAAGAAAAAGCGGACGTGATTATGACAAGTTTAAGGAAACAAAACTCACTCCGATGTCGGCTAAAACTGTCAAGGCACCGATCATCAAAGAATGCGTCGCCCACTTGGAATGCAAACTCTCCCAGCAGATTCCAGCAGGCGACCACACCATATTTCTCGGTGAAATCCAAGCCGCTTACGCCGACGAAAACGTGTTCACGGAGAAGTACGATTTAGAAAAAAGTAAACTAATCTTCCACTTGGGAGGAAACGAGTTCGTCACATTAGACACAGAAATCATTTCGCCACCGCTTTCAACTTAAAAGACCAAGAATCGTTCTAAAGTTTTTTAACTCTGAAAACATGTAAAGAAACCCACGTGCACCCCACATGTACTACTCCAAAGAAGAACAAGAAAAATTTTCTAAAGCCGGAGAAATCGCCAGAGTAGTTCGAGAAACCATGCGGAAAAACGTTCAAGAAGAAATGCGTATTGTTGATGTTTGTGAAAAAGCCGAAGAACTGATACGTAAACTCGGTGGCAAACCCGCATTCCCATGCAACGTCTCCATTAACGAGGTCGCCGCGCATTATACTTCACCGCCAGGCGACACGAAAACGGTTCCGAAGAACTCGCTTGTGAAACTTGACATTGGCGTGCATGTTGACGGCTACGTTGCTGACACGGCGGTTACTGTCTGTTTCAACAGAGAATACGACGCCATGGTTGTGGCCGCTGAGGAGGCTTTGAAAACTGCCATAGAAACGATTCGCTCGGGCATATTTACTTCTAAACTTGGTTCGGCTGTTCAGAAGACAATTGAGTCGTACGGGTTTAAGCCTGTTTCAAACCTTACAGGTCATCAAGTTGGGCGTTTTCTGGTGCATGCTGGCAAATCTTTGCCCAACGTGTTTCATCTTTCGGCAACGAGGCTTCACACGGGTGAGGTCTACGCCATCGAACCCTTTGTAACCCTAAAAGACGCTGTTGGCAAAGTTGAAAGCGGTAAGGAAATAACAATTTTCAAAATGAAGAAGCACAAGTCAATGCGGGCTACCGCGGCTAGAAACCTCTTCAATTTTATCGAAACAAATTATCGTTCACTTCCTTTTGCCGAGCGTTGGTTGCAAAAGAGCCCCTTAAAAGGGGGTTACAAGGAGGCTTTCCATGAGATTCGCGCCGCGAACTGCCTCACAGAATACCCAATCTTTGTCGAGGCAAGCGGAAAACCCGTGGCTCAAGCGGAACATACGGTGTTTATCACAGAAAACGGCTGCAAAGTGTTGACTTAGAACCGTTCTTCTTTAGGTTTTTCCTTAATCTCACGGTAAATAGCCGACACGAGTAGTTTGTCGTTACATTTGGGGCACGGTCCAACTTCTTTGAAAACGAAGTCGCCGCGCTCGAATTCTCGAACGTTCTTGAAACCACATTTCTGGCACGAAATAGTGGTTATTACTGGCTGTATTTTCAAAGCCAACCGCATCACACTCCTTCTTGTTTGAAGCAACATGTAAGTCGAAAGCCCAAGCCCAATGAAACCAATTATCAGCAGAATGCCCGCGCTTGCGTCGCCGGAATTGTAGGCAGACAGAGCGAAATACAACGCGGCAAGCGAAAGAACTAACGTGATGAGTATGACTGCAAAGACGAAAGATGAGATTCTCTGCGTTGGTGCTGTTGCTTCTTCTGCTTCTGTGTCTTCACTCATTTTCCTTCACCTACTGTCCAATTCCTATGGTGTTGCCGATGCCTGCGACTATAACCGTATCGCCTTCCTTTGTTTTCTCCAAAATCACCCGTTTTACTCTTTCGATGGCTGGGTCTACGGCGTCGAAGACTTCTTTCCGCATAGGTGAAACAGCATCGCCAACATCTTCTTTAATCACAACAGCGTTAACGGGAATCTTGTATTTGACCAGTTCTTCTTCCACCTTAAACTGGTCAACGCCCGGTCCGCCGATGGCAACGCCTATGCCTTCAGCAACATCCCCCGGGTTTTCGCCCTCAAGTTTCTGGGCTGCATCGATGATGATCATTGTGGCAATTTTTCCTTCATTTTCTTCGACAATTTGTTTTATTGCTTCGCCTGGTTTGCCGACGTTTCCACCAGGCCCCTCGGCTTTTAGCACGTGCACGGTTCTTCCTTCGATGTTGATTGTCGCGACAAGATAGTCTTTTTCCACTTTTCTTTTCTCATGACCATACATCATCTTCGCTGCGACAAGTTGTCCCGCTCCGTCGCCGATTGGCTGACCACACGAAAAGGCTTTTAAAGCGCTAGCAAAGGCTTCTGCTTCCCGCATAACAAGTGGAAGTATCATTTGAATCTGCATAATAATGTAGAGGCTTAGGGTTTTTTTGCCCAGCATGTAATAATGACGGATTATCTTGTATATCATGTTCAACGCCCATGCCGCTTCCAGCGTATTTTCCAAATTGTTAACTTGTGTTGGATCGGCTGATGGAGCCATCAGTTTTACTTCGTCCTTAAACCGCGTGTCCTGAACATCCAGAATGTGCTCGAGTTTCCATACTATGCCCGCTGGGTCCATGGCTTCGGGCGGAATCGTAATGTACTCTAGAAACTGGTCCACTCTGCCTGCTGGGTCGGTCGCTGGTTTACCTAGTTCTTTTATAGTTTGGATAGCGGCTTTTCTACCCTCATCCCGCATGTACTTTAAACGTAAAAGCGAACCTTCAACTTCCCTAAGCATCACGTACATCTGGATGCGTTGACCGTAAAAGATGAAAACAACAAAAATTATCGTAAACATCATTTGGAAAACTAAGCTAATAGGGTCACCGCCCCATTGCGAAACTTGCGGAATCATCATCAAACCTTTCACTCTTCTCAACATGCATATACAGAGGGTAATAAATTTTGAGTATTTCTCCTCCACTTTTGGATGAAGACCATAAAGTGGAGCCGCCAGCTTTCTCGGCTTCACGTGGCCGAAGACCACACTAACGCCGAAAACGGAGCGCGGTTTAACTTCCGAGTTCGGAATGGGATCGGGTGGGTCCCGCGCCCTGTGGCCGGCAACCCCATCAGAAACGCTTTTTTGGTGTTGATATAGTTTTCGCTTTTTTAAACGACATGACAGACCGCACAGACCTAATTTAGCCTAAAACAACCAAAATCTAAAAACTCAAAAAAGTCAACCATTAGTTCTCCCATCATATTTGCGGTATATTTGGAGCCTAATAGGATCATATATGGAAGAGGGGCCTAGCCAGCGCCAAGCAACGCTCATGCAAAAACCGAAACTCAAAAAGCGTCATGTCTAAAAAGTTGAACCGCAAACAAGGCTGAAAATCAGCGCCGTTTTGACCCCCAACTAACACCTTTATAGGCACGTCAAAACACTTCCTACGCATGGAGAACCCTACAACAGATGAACGAAACTAAACAAACCGCCCGCGAACGAATCAACACGTTGTTCTGCCTAGCGAAAGAAAACATCCGTGAAAATCCAAAATTAGCACAACGATACGCGACAATTGCGAGACGCATTTCCATGACCGCAAAAGTCACACTCTCAACAGAGCAAAAACACCAAATCTGCAAACACTGCAAACAATTCATACTGCCCGGTGTCAACTGCAAATTCCGCACTCAACAACGCAGAGAACCCCACATTGTCGTAACATGCCTTCTTTGCGGCGGAATAACACGTTTCCCATTAAGACCAAGGAGAAAAAACAAACATGATAACACCAAGCGTAAAACATAGAATAAAGCAAGAATTAAGCCACGAGAATCCAACTATTTGGGTAGGCAAACAACACTTATCCGCACACCTTCTTGGCGAGATCGACAAACAACTGGACAACAGAGAAATGATAAAAATACGAATACTAAAAACAGCGTTAAAGGAAGAAAAAGCAAAAACAATCGCATCCACGGTCGCAAGACAAACCAACGCAATCCTCATCGAAGTACGCGGCCACACATTCATGCTCTACCGACGCCGAAACCCAAAAAACAAAGTAAAAAAGCCTTTATAAGGCGCTTGTGGAATTACTGAAGGAAAAACTAAAGGAGAAAACACCTTGCCAACACCATACGACGTTCCATCATCCGCACTCATCGAAAAACTAGCCAGATACCTAAAAGAAAACATCGACCAAATAACCCCGCCAGATTGGGCACAACTAGTCAAAACAGGCTCACACACAGATAGACCACCGCACAACCCAAACTGGTGGTACACACGCGCAGCATCACTTCTACGAAAAATATACATACACGGCCCAATCGGCACCCAACACCTACGCTACTATTACAGCGGACGAAAAGACCGCGGAGTACGACCAGAACACGTAAGAATTGGCGCCGCAGGAAATATACGAAAAATCCTTCATCAACTCGAATCCGCTGGACTCATCGAAAGGAACAAAAACCGTGGACGCGTCATATCCGCAGAAGGAAGACGCTTGCTGGATTCGCTTTCCACTGAGATAAAGAAGGAACTCGAAAAAACAATGCCCGAACTAAAGAAGTATTAAGGTGTCGCATGCAGAATGAGCGAAGACGAAGAACTTGACGATTTGCGCAAAAGAAGAATGCTTGAACTACAAAAAAGGCTAGCGGAAGAGCAACAGCGTGCCCAAATAGCACAGCAACTTGAACTACAAAAACAAGCGTTGCTACGACAAATCTTAACGCCTGAAGCAAGACAAAGGATGAATAACTTGAAAATGGTAAAGCCCGAATTTGCAGCACAACTTGAACTGCAACTTATCCAACTCGCCCAAGCAGGGCGTCTAAACATCCCTTTAACCGATGAACAATTAAAAGAACTCCTCTTAAGACTTCAATCAACAAAACGAGACATAAAAATAAGGAGAAAATAAAATGGCAAGAAACAAACCGCCCGCCAAGAAACGAAGATTGATAAAGGCAGGAAGACAAAAACGCTCAGTTCCAACATGGGTTGTAGCAAAAACCGACGGAAAAGTCCGAAGGCAACCTAAACAAAAACCTTGGCGCCGCGTAAAAATTAAACCATAATTCAAGGAGAACCAACAATGGAAAAACCAGAAGAGGAAAAAGAAGAAAAACTCACCGAACCCGAAGAAATCAAAGAATCCGCTGAAACAACGAAAAAAGAGGAAACAGAAAGCGAAGAAAAACCAGAAGAAAGCATCCTTGAAGAAGAAATGAAAGAAGAAGCCGAAGCCATAAAAGAAGAAGAAAAACCGAAACCAGAAAAGGAAAAAGAAGAAGATATCGTTGAAGAAAAATTCTACACAATTCCCTTGCGCAGAGTTTGGATAATGCCTCCGAATAAACGAGCCCCCAGAGCCATACGCCTCATTAAAAATTACGTGGAGAAGCACATGAAAATAGGCGTTGAAAAGGAGGAAGAAGAAGCAGCCGAAGAGGAGGAGGAAGAAAGGTTGCTCATTAGTTCAGAATTGAACGAGAAAATTTGGCAGAGAGGAATCCGTAAACCTCCGAGAAAAATTAAAGTGCGTGTTGTTAAAGACTCCGAGGGAAACGTAACGGTTTACCCAGCCTAAAAAAGGAGAAGAATCTTTTTGCCAGTTTTTCTTTCCAGCCTTTTTGGAAGCGCAAGCATAGGCGTGTTTTCTCTCGCTACTGACAACTTATTTATTGTGCCATGCTTAGCTCCCGTCAAAAGAATGGAAAAACTGGGAAATTTACTTAAAACAAAAACTGTCTTCACAACCGTGGGCGGTTCGGTTTTAATCGGCGCCTTAATTTGCGCCAATTCAAAAGGCGTAATTCTTCCACATTTTGTTCGGGAAGAAGAAATTGAACCTATCCGTTCTGCCAATGATGAGTTGAACATTACAGTCATGGAAACAAAGAGAACAGCTTATGGAAACATGGTTTTAGCAAACGATTACGGCGCAATCGTAGACCCCCGTATTAAACCTGACGTTGTTAAACAGATTTCGGAAACTTTAGAAGTCGAAGCCGTCCCCGGCGAAATTGCAGGCTTGCCCTACGTGGGTTCGCTTGCTTTAGCAACTAACAAAGGTGCTGTGGCTCATCCACAGATCAAGGAGACGGAATTGGAAGTTTTGAAAAGTGTTTTGAGGGTTCCCGTTGATGTTGGCACAGTCAACTGTGGAATTCCCTATGTCGGCACCGGGCTTTTGGGAAACAGTTATGGGGCGGTTGCAGGTTTGTTAACCACAGGACCAGAATTGTTTATTATTGAGAGTGCATTGGATTTGGTGGATTAAAAATGAGCGAAGTAAAAATATTCAGAGTTTCGGGACGAATAGCAAAACCAAACTGGAAAACAAATTTTGAGAAGGAACTGCGTGCCGTAAAACCTGAGGACGCTGTCGAGACGGTTTACAAGGAGATGGGCAGCAAACATAGGGCGAAACGGTTTGAGATAAAAATAGATTCAGTCGTGGAAATCAAGCCCGAAGAAATCAAGGATCCAGTGCTTAAAAAATTCGCAATGAGGGAGACGTAAAGTGACAAGTGAAGAAGAAGCTTTTCGCCAATTGGCCGTCGAACTTCGAATCTTAGAAAACACGGCTGAAAACTTAGAGTCAAGAATCAACTTCGTAAACGCGGCAATCACCGAACTCACTTACGCACGCATGACTTTGGAAGGGTTAGAAAAGGAGAAAGCGGATTCGTCACTTTTCGTGCCCATCGGAGGAGGCTCGTACATAAAAGCAAGACTGGAAAGCCCTGACAAAGTAATAGTGGGCGTGGGCTCAGGAGTAGCTGTTGAGAAAACCTTTGCTGAGGCTAAAGAAAAAATCAAGAGCCGTATTGAAGAAATGGAAAAGGCACGTACAAGCATGGAACAGCAATTATCACAAATGTTGGAGCGAATTCGTGAAGACAGAACAAAACTTCAAGAAATAAGCGTCAAACTCAGCAGAAGAGAGCGAGGAACAAATGTTCGAGAAACTAAAAGCGGGTCTTAAGGGGCTCGTTAACAAGGTTACAATTACAGAATTAAAAACCGACCAGCTTCGTCCAATTCTTTCCGAATTCAAACTTAATTTAATCGAAAACGACGTCGCAGTGCCAGTTGCTGAGCATGTATGCGAAGAGATGGAAAAACGACTTGAAGGCATGCAAATGAAACGACTTGAAGATCGAAAAAAACTTGTTCTGCAGAATTTGCATGATGTGTTACTAGAAATTCTGAACACGGGCAATGGTATTGACTTGTGGAGATTGATAGACAAGAAGCGAAATGCGAATGAACCCTTCGTGATTGCGTTTGTTGGAATTAACGGTACTGGCAAAACCACCACCATCGCCAAAGTAGCGCGACTGTTAATGAAAAAGGGATATTCTGTTGTGCTTTCGTGCAGCGATACTTATCGTGCAGGCTCGATTGAACAGTTGGAAACACATGCCAAGCGCTTAGGCGTCAAAATGATTAGGCACACTTATGGTGCAGACCCAGCAGCAGTGGCGTATGACACAATTAAGCACGCAAAGGCACATGGAATTGATGTAGTGCTGATTGACACAGCGGGCCGTATCCAAACCGACCGCAATTTAATGAATGAGTTAGCAAAAGTTAAGCGCGTGATCACGCCTGATTTAACAGTTTTAACCGTGGATGCATTGACTGGAAATGATGCGGTGATGCAAGCAGAAGAGTTTAACAATACGGTCGGAATTGATGCAACAATCCTGACAAAGGTAGACGCAGATGTGAAAGGCGGCGCGGCTTTAAGCGTCACTTACGTGACAAAAAAACCAATTATTTTCATAGGCACAGGGCAAACATACGAAGATTTGGAACAGTTCAACCCTGAAAAGTTTACCCAGATGATTCTAAAATAAACGCTTAAATTTTGTTTAATAATGTTAAGAGAATGGCTTTTTCGCTGTGAAGCCTATTTTCTGCTTGGTCGAAGATTATGCTGTTAGGTGCGTTTATTATTTCTGGACTTATTTCGTAGCCTCGGTGGATGGGCATGTCGTGCATAACGAGGGCGCTACTGCCTTTCAATAATTGAGCGTTGATTTGGTAAGGCATCATCTGTTTAATGCGTTTTTCTTTTTCTTCTTTGAATTTTGGGTCGGTGAATAGTTCCATGTCGACCCATGTGTCGGTATAAACGATGTCAGCTTCCTTCAGCGCTTTTTTCACGTCGAGTGTGGTTTCGTATAAGCCGGTTTTTTTGGCATCCTCAATTAATTCCGGGTCATGGGCTGGAGGATGCTTGATAGGCGTTACTGTCGTAATGCGCATGCCAGTTTTTGTGCAAGCTTCAATGAGGCTATTGCACACGTTGTTGTGCACGCCCACGTAAACAAGTTTTACGCCGGCCAATTTGCCTTTCTTTTCTTTTATGGTCATGAGGTCAGCTAAAGCTTGGCATGGATGATACTTGTCGTCACAACCGTTGATTGTGGGCACCGTTGCTGCTTCTGCCATGGCTTTCATGTCGGCATGTTTCATTAGGCGTGCCATAATCACGTCTACGTTGCGGGAAAGGTATCTTGTTTCGTCTTGTATGTCGGCTATAGCGAAATTTGTGGCTCGCCAATCAAGAAAAATTGCGTGGCCGCCAAGTTGAGTCATGGCGACTTCGAAAGAAACCCGTGTGCGAGTACTGGTTTTCTGGAAAATCATGCATAAAGTTTTGCCATCCAGCGTGTTTCGCCATTTTTTCGGGTTATTTTTGGCGTCGATGGCAATGTCGATTATTTTTGTGATTTGTTGAGGCGTCCAACTTTTGAAGTTGAGGAGGTGTTGCATAGGAATAACCTCGGTTTGTGGTGAATTGCTGCTTGTTTATTATTAAGTTTTATGCCGTCACTAAGGCGTATTTTTTGGAAAAACCTCGATTCTTACTTTTAATCTGAAGCTTTGTTAAGAAGCAAATATTCCGAGTGTTCTGATTTTTTGGTTAAAGGGTTAATTTATGCTGAAAGGTTATTATTCGTTGTTTCCGTAATGTGCTTGGGTTGTTCTGATGACATTAAGTGATGTGGCGCGAAAAGTTGAGGATCGTCGTCTTCGTATGCGTTTTTTTAGATGGCTGTTCTGGAGAGAAGTGCGGCTTTTTCGAGTTATTATTTTTGTTTATTTGTTCGTTTTTGCGCTGAGTTTATTTGGGCTTTTTTGGGAATTCATGGTTCCTGGGTTGGATAGGCTTCTTGCAGCATCTTTGGAAACACCTTGGGGAATTTTTACGTCTCTTTTTATGCATGCCGACTTGTTGCATCTAGCCGCGAATATGAGTGTGCTAACTTTGTACCTTTTTTATTTTGTGTTAACTAATTTTTATAATTCTAGGGCTGAGATTAGGCGACGGGCAATTCTTGCATCGTTGCTGGTTTTTGTTTCTGCCATCTTTTCAAATCTTTTGTGGATTTTTGTTTTTCCTGGCGAAAAGGCTATTGGTTCTTCTGGTTTGGTGTATGCTTTTATCGGGATAACTTTTGGGTTTGCCTTGTGCAATATTCTTGTGATCGCCGTGTCTGGTGATAGTGTGGTTAAGGATTGGATGACTGTTGCAGGATTTCTTTCTCAAGAACAGGCTGGAAGG
>JABFQO010000005.1 GCA_019685575.1 Candidatus Bathyarchaeota archaeon A05DMB-4
ATATTTGCGGCATATTTGGAGCCTAATAGGATCATATATGGAAGAGGAGGGAGAGGGGCGCGACATACACTCACAGAGGCGGAATAGAAAACTTTTTCAATGAACGCTCTTCACGGAACGAACCCACCAAGCACCCCAAACAGCAATGGAAATAACAATTATCCAAAATATAACAAGAAGCAACGTCGCAGCGTTCTTCGCAAGCTCCTCAAACATCTCGCATCAAAAAAATAACAAACAAAAACACACCTAAAAACAAAATTTCCAACAAAACAATACAAAAACAAACCAAATATTACAAAACCCGAACTATACCCAACCACGCAAGAACCCATATATCCCCACAAACACACTAACAAACATAGCGCCAAACTCGCCAAAAACTAACCAAAACGCCTCTGAAGGGAGAAAAAAAGAAGGCCCCGCCCCTCACAAAACGCTGGGAAGAGCGAGATTCCCCCTCCTTTCTCCACTCTTCCCAGCAACGGTTCTAAAAAATTCATGACAAAACTGGCTTATTTTTCCAACAAAACTCCAAAAAGAAAAAATAGGAATAATCATCCGCGACGCCTTAAACGCTGCAGAAACCGAATCCACCTCGATTTCTTCTGTTTCTTCTCCTGCATCACTTCAAGAAGAGCATTAAAAATCGTGTACCGCTCATACGTCGGAACCTTTTCCCGCTTCTTTCCACTCATACAACTCACAAACCCTCCCTTCTCCAAAAAACTATTTCAAAGATATTCCGCCACAAAAATATGCCAAACACGAGAATATACAAGCTACAAGCAAACAGCGGGCCCGCCGGGAATTGAACCCGGGACCCCCGGATTAAAAGTCCGGTGCTCTGTCCTTGCTGAGCTACGGGCCCTTTTCACGTAAATTCCTTGAATAAGAGAATCAAATGGTTATATATGTTTTCTGAAACCAGTGGAGAGATTTTAAAAAGAAACATACGAATATCTAACTTCACGGGAAGAGAATGAACATCAAATACGCACTAGAAACCATAACAAAAGAAAAAGCACCCGGCCCTATTCCTTCTTTTCAGGTTTTCCACGTAATAAAAGCATTAGAACAAATCTCACATTCTCCTATTGGCCGCGGCATGTTAGCAAAAAAGCTGGAAATCGGCGAAGGCGCCACGCGTACGTTACTCGAACGATTGAAAGCGGCAGGGCTGGTTTCTGTATCGAAGGCGGGATGTTTTCTGACGAAACAAGGCGAGGAAGTTTGGAAAGAAATTGAAAATGTATTCGCGGCAAAAACCAGATTGGAGCCGACCAAACTTACACTTTCCTCTTGCAACGTTGCCATTTTGGTTAAGAAGAAGAAAAACAAGGTAAAACTCGGAATGGAACAACGAGACGCGGCTTTTTTGGCAGGCGCAAAAGGAGCCACAACACTCGTCATGGAAAAAGGAAAATTAACTATGCCCAAAGCAACATCCGACATAGCCAAAGATTTTCCGTCAATTCACGCAACCATCATGAAAACGCTAAAGCCATCCAACGGCGACGCAGTTGTAATAGGAAGCGCAGAGACATGGGAAAAAGCCGAATACGGCGCCCTCGCCGCAGCGTGGACTCTTTTGGATAATGAAGATTAATACGTGTACTTGTCCCCACCAGCGAAAATGCGTTCAAGAGCAGCGTTTAAGTTTAACATTCCCTCGTTTGTCTTAGCCGAAACAGGAATCAAAAGAAAACGCAACCCAAGCTGATAAATCGCCCGCATCATGTTACGACTCAACAAACGCCGTGTTCCACTGAGCTTCTCTTCAATGGCTTCTTCTAGCACATCCGGCTTAGCCGACCAGTCGACAATACTGTCGAGATCCTTTTGTTCCAGCAAGTCGCTTTTCGACAGCACATGAACTTGCGGAATCAAAAAACGATTGTAAACAGCAGCAGAAAGGAATAGATTTGCAACATAATTTAAAGGATTAAGCGAGAAAACCGAATCAAAAAGATAAATAATCGTCTTCGGCTGCTTCGACAACTCAGCTGCGATGAAAGGGCCGCTGGCTCTGAAAGCAAAAAGCTCCATTTGCCCAGGCGTGTCCACAAGGAGAACATCGGGCGCAAGTTCTTCAACTTCCCGGTTAATCGTTTCTATCTGATCTGCGATAAGGTCTGCGGCTACAATCAGCGCTCCGTTCGGCCCCAATTCATATTTCTCCATTAGTTCCTCAACATTGACGTAATCCCGAACATCAATATCCGGAGAATAAGGCAACTTAAACGCGCCTGGATCCATGTTTAACACCGCAACCTCTTGTTTACCGATCTTTAGCCACTCGGCAAATGAGGCGCAAAACAGAGATTTCCCCGATCCAGCTGTTCCTATAACAAAGGCAACATTCATAAATGATACACCTTGCCCTTAAGGCGGGTTGATTAGAAAATCTTTTACTTGCTTATTTGATTTTCCATAGAGCATACTTCGATTTTCGATATATGTCGGTTTCTATACGAAATCATATATTAACATTTACGATACCGTTTAGTAAGTGTGGTATGCATGGATAAACGGCTGGAAAAGATTGATTTGTTGTCGCTTCCTGTTTCTGAACGTCTTCGTGTCTGCAGAGAAATTCGAGCGGTTCTTGCGAAAAGAGTCGAAGAAGCAAAAGTGTGTGTTGACGAAGTTACCATAATGACGAACAAAAACATTACAATCAATCCCAAACAAGCAGTAAATGAAATTGAAGAAAAGTTGACGTCAGCACATTCTAACCAGAAAACTTCCGTTATAAACTCTTTGCTGAAGAGAGTCTGGTAATCAAGCGTCGTTTTCTGCTCAGCATTTATAGTTCTCCGCGATCGTCGACATCTCCTCTTCTATATTATATTTTTGCATAGCAAGATGGTGGGCTTTTTCCGTAGCACAAACCTACCAAAAGTTATTGTTTTCCGTAAAGCGGGATTTTGCATTATTAGTTGCGTAGTTGCCATTTTTTGATGTCTTCCGGTGCTACGCGTTCTTCTTGCTTTTCTTTTGGGATGTCGTCGAATTCGGTCATGGCTGTAAGCAAATGTTCTAGAATGTACTTTTGTTGCTGTCCGGTTACCCAGAATTTTCCATCATGCTTCCTCAAAAGATACAAGGGTTTTTTCAATTGGAGCAGTTTTTCGATAATTCTACCGATTGTGCATTCAACGATTTCGTGGACTATTGTAGAAGTGTCTGTTGCTTCAGGTTGGGCTAAATAAATGATGTACCTCCATTCACCATCAATTTTTTTCGGAAAAGGGCTGACGTGGCTGAAACTTGCCAGTTGAAACTCCAACATGTCGTAATTGCAGAAATCTGAAGGATTAAAATTCTTTAAGAAAGCATTAACTTCTTCCCGAATTTTCCTTTTGCTACGCGAATACTCCATGTATAGTTTTAATCGCAGAAAGAAAAAGATGACCGCAACAATAAAGAGAATTACTAAAACTATCATGTTGAGGTCCATTGACCTAAAGGCTCCTCAGCGCTGCCTCGATTTCTTCTTTTTTGGTGTTCCTTACAAGGATTATTTTTTCTCTCGACGAGAAACCCGACACTATTTCCACTTGACGCTTCAACAGTTTTGAGAGTTCTTTTGTCAATTCTCTGTTAACTTTGCCCTTCTCTGGAACGTTTTGGCAAAATATGACTAGGGTTTCTTCGTCGGATTTTATTTCAAATTTTTTCGATTTAGGTTTCACCGTGATTTTTATTATGGTTCCTTCTGGTGTTTGCGTCAGGTTCATACAGTATTCTTCATTGAGCCTACCTTAAAAAGAATATAGCCGATGACGGTCAAGCCTGCGGCGACGTACATTGTAGCCCGGTAATCAAACATTTGTGAGACAACGCCGCCTAAAAGCGAACCGCCAACCATCGCCAAACTAACCATGGAACTTAGAAGGCCAGAGACGGTTGCTTTTTCATCATTGCGTCTCATTAAATAAAGCAACGAACCGACATACGTAAGCGACCAAGAACATGCAAGCAAAACTTGCAGAGGAAAGAGTTGCATAAAATGTTGCGTAAAGGTGAAGGAGAGAAACGTGAGGAACGAAAGCGTTAATCCCGTGTAGATGAGGATTTTGTCCTTAAATCTATCTAAGAAGGGCATAACAAGAAACTGAACAGTAGTGTTGACTGTGTAGATTAAGCCAATCCAAAATTTGTCAGCACCTATACTGGCAATAAAGAGTGGATAAATGACCCAAATGCAATTTGCGCCAGTGTGTCTTAACAGAAAGGAAAAGTAAACATGCCAATTCTTCTTAAAAACCTCTTTTGGAAAAAAAGGTACGCTAAGATGCGGGCTGGAGATTTCGCCCATAGTTAGGCTGATAAAAAATGCTAACAATAAGCAAACAGAAGACAAGGCAAAAGCGTTCCAATAAAACGCAAAAAGCCCAGCCACAAACGTGCCGATCGACCAGCCCAAGGCACCGAAAGAAGTGTATCGGCCTAATGGGCTGGCGGATTCGTAAACAAACGCCATCAATGCAGGCGGGAAAATTCCTAGCGAAAACCCCGCTAAGCCGCGTGCGAAAGCAAGTAGCCATGGGTTTGTCCATACGGGAAAGATGAATGAAGGGTCTGTGAACACTTGGAGAAAGAATGATATTGCGGCTGCTAAAAGGCCTATGCGGATTATGAATTTTCGGTTATAGACGTCTGAGGCACGGCCGAAGAGGTAAGATGCAGAAAATGCTGCAACTCCATAAACCGCACCGATGATTCCAATTTCTGCGCCGTTGGCTCCGAGGTCTTGGGCAAGATTGGGGATGAAAAGCAGCGATGCTGAGAGTGCGATGTTGGACAACAGCATGATTAAATTGGGTTTTAATCCCGCAAAGCCCTTGTTCTGCGTAGCGTATCCCACTCGTTGGTCGAAAAAAATACGCACACTTTCTTATATGGCTACTTCTTTCATGATTCTTTGTGTTAAGGTGATTCTCTCGATGGTGATGGCTCAGCCGAAAAAAGTTTTGCGGCCTCCGGGCGAGGAGAAATTAGGGGAGAAATTGCCGAACGCTGAGCATGTTACCTCGATTGCTATTGAATTTCTGAAAGGCCTTGGGAATAAGCGGGGTGTGAAGCCGAAGAAGGTTGCGTTGCAGGGGCAAAGGTATGTTGTAGAATTGGAAATCGGGAAGAATAAGAATGCGGTTGTGCAGATAGAGGTTGCGACTCGAGAAATTAAGGAGTATGAGATTCAGAAGAAGGAAAAGGAAGCTTCTGGAATGGGGTTGCCGTTGTCGCCCAAAACTTTGCTTATGATTTGTGGCATAACTGTTTTGTTGTATCTTGTTCTTGAGTTTGTTAATGTCTCTAATATTTTGTTTGGGCGGTAAGTTTTAGAGTTTTCTTCTTCCGTGCCGGATTCTTTCTTCTTCTTGTGATTGGGCTTTATGTAGTTCTTCCATGTACCATGCTCTTTCCAGTGCGTATTTGGTTGCGAGTGCGATACCTAGGCACAGTAGCACGATGGCGATTAGCGTGTACGATAATCCGAGGAGGCTGTATGGGTGGCTGGTGATTTGGTAGGGGATGAAGAGAAGCCAGCTTGGGTTTTGTGTGGTTGTTACTGTGATTAGTGTTCCTCCGGTTAAGAATATGGTGCCTGTGATTATGATTAGGTAGGCGATTGTTTCGTTGTGTCTTGATTCTTCGGCTTTTTCGTGTAGGTATTCTCTTAGTGACATTTGTTGCACTGGTTTTTGTTCAGTGTGGTGTGTGTTTAAGGTTTATCGTGGAATCCGAATAGTTGATGGGTCATGTTTGGTTTTCTGCGTTTTCTTTTTCTGGTGGCGGCTCTGAGGCAGTTGCTATGTTTTCTCCGTTTGGAGTGGCTGTGGACATTTCGATGCTTGGGGTTTGTTTGGCGGAGTGGAACAAATCTGGTGGAGGGTATGGCGTGTTCATTGCTGTTGAGATGAGGTAGAGCGTCATGAAGGCATGTTGGTAGATCTTGTCGAGAAGTTTTGGAATTTTTGTTTCTGGGTCGATTTCGAGGAGTTTCTCTATTTCCGCGTCTTTACCTTCGAGTGTGGCGGTGCCTTCGATGCCGAATTTTACGATGCTGGGTTTTGTGCTGACGGTGAGAATGAAAATTACGT
The DNA here is from genome assembly GCA_019685575.1 of Candidatus Bathyarchaeota archaeon A05DMB-4. Lineage (GTDB taxonomy): Archaea > Thermoproteota > Bathyarchaeia > Bathyarchaeales > SOJC01 > JABFQO01. The sequence continues at coordinate 6,111 of JABFQO010000005.1, forward strand.
TGGCTTGGCTGCTTTTTCTTTCTTTTTCTTCTAATTTAGCGCCGACGTCGAAAGTGATTTCGCCCTGCGGTGGTTTCTCGTTGAGTTTGATGGCGCTTATGCTATTGATGGTAACGGTTACTGAAACGTTGTTGATGAAGGCTGGTGGCAAGCGGTGAATTCTCCGTTATAGTGTTGACTACTTGTGATTCAAAACTTCCCTTAACGGTTAATCTCATGTTTTGTGCGTAGCGTTAAGAGACGCACATGCTTGTTTTTTTGTTCTGAGACCGTGCGTGACGCGTTCTAGGCCCCTCTTCCATATATGATCCTATTAGGCTCCAAATATACCGCAAATATGCCTAGTGAAGGCAGGGTTCGAATGGTTAGGTGGGTGGTTTTTGTTTTTCTTGCGGCGTGTTGAGTATTGAATGATGGTAGCTTGAGTGATGGTGGGCTATTCTGTTGGTAACGATATGTTGTTGACGGGGGTACAAAAATTTGAGAGAATTGTTAGATGCCCCGGGTTGGGGCGAAACGTTAAGTTGTGTGTCTTTTGCCTTTGCTTGAGGGAGACTAGGCTGAAACGTCGGGGTGAAAATTAAACTTAAATCCTCCCTGCTAGAAGACTATTCATCATGGGCATCGTTTATGCTTGCATAGCGCCACACGGTTCAGAGGTCATTCCGAAACTCGCGGGAGACAAGTTAGAAGCCTTCGGCGAGACCAGAAAAGGTATGGAAGAATTAGCCGGAGAAATGAAACATCACGACCCGCACACGATAATCATAGCCACGCCTCACAATTTAAGACTCGACCAAACAATTGGCATAGTGACCACGCAGTACTCTGCTGGAAATCTAAGAGACAAAGGAAAAACCGTAAGTGTCCGTTTCAAATGCAACCGCCAACTTGCACAAAAAATCTATCAAACTGCAAAAAACGCGGGACTACCCGTTGTCGGAGTAAATTACGGCACAAGCGAAGGCCCAGCGTCTTGTATGCCGATGGACTGGGGCACACTAATTCCTCTATGGTTCTTCGGAGCATCTGAAAAAGGCAAAAATAAACCAAGAATAGTCATTGTTACGCCTTCCAGAGAAATCCCACTAGCGCAACTCGTCGAGTTTGGCAAAATCATCGCCGACATCTCGGAAAAATCCAAGCGACCAGTAGCCTTCGTAGCCAGTGCTGACCAAGGTCACGCTCACGACAAAAATGGACCATATGGCTTTCACCCCGCGTCGGCAGAATACGACCAATTGGTCATCAAGGCTGTGAAAGAAAATAATCTAAAGCAACTCTTGGCTTTGGACCCGAAGTTCGTCGAAGACGCTAAACCCGACAGTCTCTGGCAAATAGCCATGCTCGTTGGGGTTCTGGAGAGGGTTCCAATGCAGGCTAGGTTCATTTCATATCAAGTACCCACGTATTTTGGAATGTTATGTGCCGATTTTAAAAAGGTAGAGTAAGCGAGTCCCGTACTTATTTTTTGTCGGAATTCGAGTTTGACCCGCACCTAATTCTTAATTTAACCCGAAAAAAACGGACAATTGAACATTCGTTAACATGCCAGTTGAGTTGAAAGACGAACAATGAGCAAAATAGTCCATCTTACGTACCCACCCGAAAAGTTGGAGGACGCATGGCGTTTTTATAGGCTAAAAAAGGTTGCAGAAATTCTAACCAAAAACTGTCACGGCTTGCTTCTCGACATAGGGTGCAACGACTGTTTGATTACGAGGTTTATCCCAAAAGAACGTTTCAAATACCTAGGCATAGACTTGAGTCGTCAAGCTTTACGGAAAGGAAGACCTCAACAAAGAATCCTTACGGACGCTTGCAACCTACCCTTCCCTGACCGATGCGTTGACACTGTTTCGTGCTTCGAAATTATCGAACACCTCCAAGAACCGCATCAGTTAATGAGGGAAATAGTCAGAGTTTTAAAGCCAAACGGTAAACTGCTTGTCTCTACTCCTAATCAGCAAAGCCTTTTCCTAAAAATCCAGAAAACAGCACATCTGCCACATTTCCACGATTGGCGATACGTAGAAACACATCATCAAACATTTACTCCGCAAACGCTCGATTCGCTACTAAAACAGTATGGTTTTGTGATAACTAAAAAAATCCGCTCCATCGCCTTTCCGCCGTTCAAAATTACAAAAAAACCTAACGTCTACAGGGTTCTCCGTGTTCTTTCCAAGGCTGTCCCAGAAGATTCGCAAGAATTGCTGATTCGCTTGGCAATGAAAACCGAGCCAACGTAATGGGGAGATAAAACAATGTGTGCTGGCTCGCTGAAAATCTGCTTTGTATCGACGCAATATCCGCCTCTTACATTGGGCGGGGCGGGAGTCTACGCACATTGTTTATGCACTGAACTCACAAAGTTGGGACACGAGGTTCACGTGGTTTCTCCGACGCTTCATGAAACAAATGAAGTAGCAACAAACAGTCCAGTTGTTCACCGAATCAAAGTGATAAACAAGCCTATGCTGAAAACGCCGTCTTATTGGCTTAAACTAAGAAAAAACTACAGTCGGCTACAAAAAGAAATAAACTTTGACATACTGCACGCCAACGTCACCAGCGACCTAAGCCTGACCAAAAACCTCGTCAAAACTCCGAGGGCAGTCACGATCCACCACCTCTCGAAAACCACGTTCGCAACGGTTGACGCTTCGCCACCACGCTCCTTTGAGAATCTCCGAGAAGAAACAAGCATGATTTTTTGGTTCGAGAAAAAATTAGTCGACCTCGACAAAATAGTGACCCAACGTGCAGACAAAGTGATTGCGGTAAGCCAATTCACCAAAAACACTCTTACAAGCGCCTATCACGTTCCCCTTCAAAAAATACACGTAATTCACAACGGAATCTACCCAGAGCAGTACACTTGCACGAAGACTGAAATCGAAGAAACCAAACACAACCTCAACATAGAAAATGCGCTCGCGATACTCTACGTTGGCAGACTGGAGCAGAGAAAAGGGATTATCTACTTGCTCGAAGCCTTCGCCCACCTCGCAAAAGACTACACTTGCAAACTCGTCATCGCTGGAGACGGAAACCAAACACAACTAAAACAACACGCGCAAACTCTGGGCATAAAAGAAAAAATAATCTTCACTGGAAAAGTAGACAACAATACGTTAAAACGACTATACAACATCTGCGACGTTTTCGTTCTTCCCTCGTTACTAGAAGGCTTCGGACTAACCATACTCGAAGCCATGGCCGCAGGGAAACCCGTCGTCGCAACAAACGTGGGCGGCATACCAGAAATAATGAAAAACAACGTTCACGGAAAACTAGTTGAACCAAAAAATCCAAGACAACTCAGCACGGCGATTAGATTCTTCCTCGAAAACCCAAAAACCAGTAGAAAAATAGGCGAACACAACAGAAAATACGTTAAAGAAAGATTCAGTTGGGCAAAAACAGCCAAAGAAACCACGCTTCTTTACGAAACGTTAATCAACAGCCGCCAAGGTGCTTTGCATGAAAATAAGTGAGAAACTAAAAAACATTCTGAAACACAGAAAAACCAGAACCCAAACCGCGGCCTACAGAACTTCACCTCTGAAACGACTCAAATCAAAATTTGGCAGATTACAACTTACAAAAGAAGCCTTCTCTCCCTTGAAAAAACACGTTTGGCTCATTGTCAGCCTAAGCACAATATTAATGGTGTCAGTGCTGGTTTTCCGAAATTTCCTTTTCACGGAAGAATGGCCAGCGGGCGGAGACGTTCTGGGCTGGATATCGCGCGTGTATCTTTACGGCAACGACTTTCGCTGGCTCCAAGTTTGGCGGCCATACTCTTTTGGTTTTGTTGAAATCGTAAACCTGCTCGATTTCTTACTCTTCTCAACCCACTTAGCGTTCCAAACAGGGGAAACCACGGTTAAAGTTTTCATGTTCTCGTCTTTTCTGTTCGCCGGCATATCAGTCTACGCTTTTGCCTACCGGTTTACCCGAAAACACGTCGCCGCACTCTCTGCGTCCCTCGTCTACTTGTTAAACCAATGGCTCATCTCCCAGCTTTTCGAGGCACACATCGAAATCCTCTTCAGCTACGCGTTTGCACCGTTACTTTTTCTTTTTGTTGACCGCGCGTTAGAACAGGCAAGATTTAAGGACACCTTAACTTCGGCGATAATCGTAACAATCGCAGTCACGGCGTTTCACGCCGAAGCCATCGTCATTTATGGAGCCTTCATGATACTCTACACCATTTTCTACCTAATCGTCCCGACAAAAAATAACCCCTTCAAGACGCGTGCGAAACGACTTTTAAAGGTTTACGTGCCTCTGGCGGTCATCGTTTTTCTTCTTTCAAGTTTCGTTATGTTGCCATTTTTTATGAATTCGAGACCGCGTTATTATTCAGCGAGTTATGCGTACAGTTTGGATGAGACTTATATTTACGGCTACAAAAACTTGGTTGACGCGTTCACGTTAAAGTCCAGAGAAGCATGGGGCTACATACTAGCCTTGGATTACGCCACCGGAATAGGGTTTCCGGGTTTTCCTTCGATTGTTTTAACGGTTATTTTCGCGTTAGCCTACTGCGTCTTGCTTGTCCGCCGAGACAGGTATACCATTTTCTTCGCGTTTTCCACGGTTCTCGCCGTGTTCATGAGTATGGGGCCCAACCCGCCTTTCGGTGATTTTTTCATCTGGGCGTGGCATAACATTCCCCACTTTGCCGTTTTCCGTGCGATAAGCAGATGGATAATGATTGCTGCTTTGTCGCATGCCTTTTTTGTTTCGCTCTTTGTGAGTGGCGTTATTGACTATGTTGAGAGGAGGATGAAGGTTCCAGTTGAAAGCGTCGTGTTTACTGTTAGAGCCAGTGGCAACAGGAACTCTTTTGGGCGCGTGTATTCCGTGTCTGTTGATGCGGTGAACACTGTTGTTAGACGTTTTCACAAGTTTTTGCTGAGGGTAGGCGTGTTGTTTTTGCTTCTTGTTTTCGTAACCCCCGTGTTTGAAGGCTACTACATCGTTGGCAACGGTTTGCAGGTTAATACTCCGCCACAGAGTTACCTACTTCCTTACATGTGGATCGGTAGCCAAACGGGCAATTTTAAAGTAGTAACGGTTGGACAACAACCTGTCGATTTCGCTGACAGCGCTATGATTGGCGGTTTAGGTTGGTCGCACGAATATGGTGCTGACAGTTCTTTTCTAACCGATAGACCGACGCTTCAGGATGGCGGCTGGGAATCTCTATCGCGACTATTCGTGGATTATTTACGCAACCGAGTGGTTCCCTACAAAATGAGCGACGATTTCATGAAAATGCTCGGAGCATTCGGCTATCGATACCTCGTCATACCCTCTTATGCTAGTGATGCGCTCCGCGAATTTTTCATAAACCAAAAACAAGTTCACACAGTCTACAATGCAAGCGGCGCCGTCATTCTCGAAAACGACTTTTTCAACGGACCAGCACTTGACGTGACAAGCTATGCTGTTGTTCAGGGAGATTTGGAAAGCTTCCTTTCTTTAAATAAAATAGACTCCTTTAACCTAAACCGCACCGCGCTCCTCTTCACACAACAAATACAATCCCCACTCCTTTCAAGTCCATGGCTTACCAATTCTGAAAACCTAATTTTTGCAGATTCGGATTTCACGGATATGCTTATGCTTTCTTTAAAAGAAAACTCGGGGTTCATTAAACCGTCAAAATACGGTGTCAACAGTTTCAAATCACAACTGCAATGGATTCAGTCGTCTGAATGGACGAGATATGGGGAAATTTTGTTTGACGAGAAAACGCTTCAAACTTCGGGCAGAACCAGCATAAGTATTCCGTTTAAAACACAGTCGGACGACATCTTTGTCTTCTTGGCAAGACTTGGGTTTACACCATACCGCGGAACCTTAACCATCGCAATCGACGGTGTTAAAGTGAAAGAAATACAACCAATCACAAACGGTCCATCAACACTTCGTTGGGTAAATATCGGCATACTCAACTTGAAAGGCGGCAACCACGAAATCACTCTTTCAAACGATGGAACCGGCCCAAACGACGTAGACGTGCTGGCTATGATAGATTTGGATGAATTTGAACAACAAAAAACTCTCTTAACCAACACGTTGAACAACTTTCAAGGCAGAATAATTCACTTTATCGAACCAGAAAACACGTTCACTTACAATGCTACCGGCGGGTGGGCTTACACGCTTTTCCCATACACTGGCTTTGGACTACGTCTAAACGAATTTGGAGGAAACGTAGCCTTAAGCGGAACAGCATCTGCAAGTTCGAGTTTCAGCGAGGATTTTGAACCAAAATACGCAAACGACGGCTTGAACACTACTCGATGGGCTTCTTCAGCAGGAAGAGCACAGTGGCTTAGGCTAGAATGGCCCACTGTGCAAGAATTAACGGGCGTTCAGATACGCTTTGAAGAAGCACTGGCTGAAGATTATGCCGTCCAAACATGGAATGGCACGGCATGGGTCAACCAAATCACAGTAACAAACAACAGCCAAACCAAAGTTTACCACAGATTTCTACAGCCCATAAACACCACAAGACTGCAAGTTTCTATGAATGCTACGACACTGTACGACATGGTTAGCATGTGGGAAATCGAGACGTTCTCCAAAACATCCTCCATTTTCTCAAAAATAAATCCGCTACGCGCTGGGCTTTACATGGTTGCTTTTCGTTTAGCCTCAAGTCCGGACTACGGAACAATCCACGTTAAACTCAACAATTATACTTGCTCAATTTCCTGTCAAAGCCAAGACGCGGGGTTTGAATGGTACGAGATGGGCCCAATTTTTCTTGAAAATCGTGAACATGACTTGAGAATCGATTGTGTTGGAAAAATCGATTTTGACTCTATGCTGGTTTACTCCGTAACGGAGAATGAAACTCTTCATGCAGACGAACTTTTTGAAAACACGCGCCAAAAAATTCCAGAAATAGAAATCGAGAAAATCAATTCTGTTCAGTACAACGTTCGCGTAAAGTCAGATGACAGTTTCTTACTCGTTTTCTCAGAATCCTACCATCCACTTTGGAGAGCAACCGTTGGCAACGAAGAGTTTTCTCCAATAATCGCGGATTTTTTTGTTAATTGTTTTTTCATCGACAAATCTGGAGAGTTTACGGTTGTTTTGTATTTCTCTGGACAACAATACACAGACTTGGGCTTAAAAATCTCTCTTTTCACGTTCCTTATAGTCGCAGGACTCCTCGCCACTCCATCAAGCGTCTTTAAGAAACTAAAAACACGCTTAACGAGAAAAAGGAGGCGCATGTAATTGCGGATAAAGCTTGCTTATCTCTTAACGACGATTTGTGTCTCGTCAATTCTAGTCGCCGCTTTTCTGGGTTTTTCTGGTTTAAAATCACGTTCTCCTTCAGAAAACACTCCAGCGTCCTTCTCGGCGATTATGAACCTGTTCGATGCTCCCGTCGGCGACGTCTATTTCATGTACCCCGAGAATAATCCCAGCGACCACGCAGCCTACGACATGGTCATAAACATGTGCCGGAACCACCCGCAAATGGAGTACTACTACAAACCGGGCGACTTGTACGTTGACTCGGACGGTTACCCCAGACCCAACATCATCAAACACGGCAAATACATGGTCTTCATCGGCGGACCCTTCTCCCAAGAATGCGTAAACTACTACGAAAGCACGCTACAAGCACCGGTTAGACTTGGATACAACGGCACATACATCTGGTGGGAAACAAACAACCAAACAGTCCTGGAAGACTCGGTTATGAAAACTTCAGAACTGGATAGGCATCATGACATGTTTTTGCTCGAATATTTCGTCGATGCTGACGGGAGAGGAATCTTCATTTGCTACGGGTACGGTTGGCGGGGAACATGGATAGCAACTGATTACCTCCTCAAGGTGGTTCTTCCCAACATTGACCGTTACACTAGAAGTTTTTACGTTTTTAAATGGGTGGACAAGAACAATGACACTTTTCCCGACGTCACGGAGGTAAACGAGGACAGCCCAAAATATGTCCTTGTGCAAGCCACGCTACAGTCAACAGTTAACAAAACAATCCTGCAATGGTTCGCCGACGCAGTTCATTCGCGTGGGCTCAAGACCACATGGTACATTGGGATATACTCGATGGAAAGCAGCGTCGTCTCAATGCTTAAACACTACATAACCCTCGGTGACAGCGTCCAACTCTCCTTCGGTTACGGAGCAAGCGACACAGACGCATTTTTCAACAAAATGTCGCCCGAGGCAAGGCTGAATTACGTGGACCGCTGTATGGACCAGTTCAAGCGTGTTTTCGGCTATTATCCATCAGTGGTTCAAGCCTACTACCTTGACGCTTACACTTTAACCTACATTTCTCTCAGATACCCCGCAGTTAAAGGCGCAGTCGCATACTGCAACCACGAGGTTTTCACCGACGATTTCAAGTCCGCCGGCGCGTACTACATGCCTTACTATCCGAGCAAGTACAATACTCTCGCGCCGAACACGGGAAACGATGACAAAATAGACATTGTCGTAATGCCCTACATACAGAGAGACGCCACGAACTCCATCATAAAAGCAACAACTGGCTATAACCTAGACCCACAAGACGGCTACCCTCTCGTGACGAATTGGCAGGAATATTTTTCACGGCTTTTTCAAGCGTATACTGACGGATGGGACCAGTTTGGACTAGCATCGTATATGGTTGATTTGACGTACCATTACGTGCCGTTTCGGGTAATCGAAAAAGACCTTGACCACATAAGAAATCAAATAAGCACCCAAAGGCTCATGCACGTGGTGGATTCGGAATTCGTGGAATGGTTCAAGATGTCTTTTCAGAATTCTCCTGCTTACCGATGGGAATACATCGACCCTTTAGACGGAGACTCAAAATTTGAATGGTACTTTTCGCCCCAATTCCGTGCCGGCTACGTGAACGGCACCCTGCTGGAATGGAGAAACTACGTCTCCAGAGTTTATGAAGGTTGCTTCGACGAGGCAGTCGGTTCCTACGACAACAGTGCTTTGCTTGTTCCTTAGTTAAGAATAAAGAGTCTTAGTAGACTTTGACTTCCCATTCCTTTGGGCCGGCGAGTATTATTATGCTATGGGATTTTATCAGGTTCAAGTAGAGGTCGCCGTTTCCTTGCTTGCAGAGTAGTTCGAAATCGTAAACACAAACTGTTATGGCTGGAATCTCGAGCGCTTTCTGCAAAAGCCTCTCATATTTTATCAAGTAATCCACCATGCCGTAGGCGAGGAAAAAAGCCATGTCTTCAATTATGATGATTTTCTTGAACCCTTTTGCGGTTAATTCGTTATAGGCGTTCTTAATCGAGTCTATGCTTTGTTGTAGGTTGTTTCCTACGTTGAAGAAGTATTGTCCACCTTGATCGACTAGCCGAAACGCGCCCTTTTGCATATACTTATCCGCGGCGATGCCGAATTGTTTCAGAGTAATAGCGATGTGCGTCGGGCTTATTTGGCTGAAAAAATACACCACTCCTCCGCCTTCCTCGAGAATTGTTTTGATGTAAGAAAAAAGCACGAGTTGTTTGTCTTCTGGGTACGTGTAAAACATTATTGCGTGATCGTGCGGTTTCAGTTGGTTTACGAACCCAAGCACTTCAGCCTTTCCCAACTCGGCCACTAAAATGCAGATTTGAGGGTGGCTAATAAATTCTGTAAGGATTGTTCAGAATCAGACCGCAGTTTATTCATTAAGAAATCTTCGTTTTTTCGACGGGCTAAAGCGGCTTTTCCTCGTAGCCGTGACCAACGGATTCCACGTATTCTCGACCCGCGCCTTGAAGGCTCAGTTTAGTCATACTTTCAAGTTGTGCATGATAACGGTTTATGAAATGCTGCAGAGTTTCTAAACCCATCAGGTTTCGAAAGCTGATGCCCATAAAATCATAATCGCTCGTTTTTGCATCCTTAACAACCAGATAAATTATGAAGGCGGGAAAGTCAGGCTTGGCTAATATTTGGCTGAGGCACGTGGCCTTGTCTGGGGTTTCGCAGTCGAAAAAGATTTTCTGCTCAGTCGCAAACCATTCTCTGAGCTTGTAAATGGGAACCTTTAACCCTGCATATTTTTGTTCAAGAATTTTTGCGTACTCAACCGCAGAAATAATGTTTGCCAACGCTACCCACCATGCACATAAAATAGAATGCTTCGAATAAATTTCTTTTGCGCAAAAAGGCAAAAGTCGAAGTTTTGTGAGTTATGAAAAAATAAAAGAGGAGGACGTTAGAGTTTTCTTGTGGCTGCCTTCTCCAACGCGACTACGCCGGGAAGTTTCTCGCCCATAAGAAACTCGATTAGCGCTCCGCCTGCTGTGCTCACGTAACTCATTTTCTTTGCAAAACTAAACTTCTCCGCCGCAGAAACGGTGTCTCCTCCGCCTATCAGCGAATACGCCTTTGAGGTGGCGATTGCTTCGAAGATTTTTCTTGTTCCTGTCGCAAACTCATCGTTTTCGAATACTCCTACGGGGCCGCTGAACACGATGGATTTGGCGTTTTTTATGATTTTGCTGTATTTTGCTATTGTTTCGGTTCCAATGTCGAAGATTGGGTGTTCCGTGGGAAGTTGTTTTACAGAGATTTCCTTCCGTTTTTTCCCTACTTCCACAGCGACGTCTATGGGAGTTTGGATTCTTTCTGGATACTCCTGAATTAACGCCTTTATACCCGGCACAAAACCTGTAAGTTCTTTCTTTTGGAGAAAATCCATGTTAGGTTTGCCAAGATTAACGCCCTTTGCCGCGAGGAACAAATGACCTACTACGCCACCAGTCAGCACGTGGTCTGCGATGTTGTTCTTTAAAACATACTGCGAAATCTTCAGAGCATCATCAGCCTTGGCGCCGCCTAAAATGTAAACACACGGTTTCTCTGGGTTCTCCACCGCCTTGGTCAACGCCTTCAGTTCTCGCTCCATGATTCTTCCCGCTATGCTGGGAAGCACGGCGGTGAAGCCTACGATTGATATTTGGGCTCGATGCGCTGCGGCGAAGGCGTCGCTGACGAATACGTCGGCTAAGGGTGCAAGTTTTTGGACGAATTCTGACTTGGCATGTTCTTCGGGTGTGCCTTTTTTCAACTCGTCAGGGTAGGTGCGCACGTTTTCTAAGACGAGTATCTCGCCCCTCTTAAGTTGCCTAATGGCGTTCTGTGCTTTTTCTCCAAACAAATCATCCACATACTGCACTGGTTTGCCCAACACTTTGCTGAGAATTTCTGCGTGCTGCTTAAGCGGAGCAAAATCGGGGTCGCCGGGACGTCCTTGATGCGCCAAGATTACTACCTTGGCTCCTTTCTGGACGAGTTCTTTTATGGTTGTTTCTCCATGCGATCGAATACGGGGAGCCTCGAGAATTTTCTTGGTTTGCGGATCTATATTCGAGTTAAAATCGACTCTTACAAGTGCGGTTTTATTTTCGAAGTTGAAATCATCCATGGTTAAGAATTTCGCCATTTTTTCACCTACTTTTTATGATAGAAAGGGGAAAGGGTTTGGAATAATTCTCGGGTTGTTTAGAAGCCTGCTTTTTTGCCGATGAGTTCGATGAGTTCGGTCATGCGGCAAGAGAAGCCCCATTCGTTGTCGTACCATGCGAGCACCTTGACTAGGTTGCCATCGACGACCATTGTTGACTGCCCATCAACTACTGCTGAGTATGTGCTGTGGTTAAAGTCGACAGAAACCAGCGGCTCTTCCGTGTAGTCCATTATTCCCTTTAACGGTCCTTGTGCAGCGGTTTTCAATGCAGCATTCACTTCTTCTTTTGTAACACTTCTTTTCAGCACCGCTGTCAAGTCAACTATAGAGACGTTTGGCACTGGAACCCGCAGGGCGATCCCGTTCATTTTCCCTGTGAGCGCCGGTAACGTGAGCGTGGCCGCGACTGCTGCGCCTGTTGTTGTCGGTATGATGGAAAGCGCTGCGGCTCTGGCTCTGCGCATGTCGCTATGCACAAGGTCTTGGACTCTTTGGTCGTTTGTGTACGCGTGCGCGGTTGTCATCAATGCTTTTTCTATGCCGAAGTTTTCGTGGAGCACTTTGGCTACTGGGGCAACGCAGTTTGTTGTGCACGAGGCGTTGGAAAGAATATTGTGCTTTTCGGGGTCGTACTGGTCGTGGTTCACGCCGAGGACTATGGTTATGTCAGGGTTTTTTGCTGGTGCGCTAATTAGGACTTTTTTGGCGCCCGCCTTCAGGTGTGCCGCTGCTTTCTCTCTGTCCGTGAAGAGTCCAGTTGACTCGACGGCTAAGTAGACGTCTAGGTCTTTCCACGGTAACATCGCCGGGTCTCGCTGGGAAAGCACTTTGAGGGGTTTGTCGTTGACGATGATTTCATTTTGTCCCACTTCAACTTTGAACGGTGCACGCCCATGAACCGAGTCGTACTTCAGCAGGTGCGCCATAGTTTTTGCGTCTGCAATGTCGTTCACAGCGACGAAGTCAATGTTTGCCTTTCTTTCAGTCGCAGCTCTGAAAAGAAGTCGTCCGATCCTTCCAAAACCGTTTATCGCTACTTTTATTGCCATTATCATATCACCATTGAAGTTTAGAGACTATGACGTTGTTGGTTAATTAATTTTCCGCTAAAGCCATCAAAGATGTCGCTAACTGCGTTCTTATTCTATAAACAATAAATGCAAAAGAGCACAATTAAAACAATAACAAAGAATTGCCAAAAATGTTAGGTAAGCTTGTTTGGTTTTTTGATTAACGATTTCAGTAGACTCCTGAGCTTCTTCTCTATTTCTTGTTGTCTGGCGAATTTTTCATCAGACGCAGAAAGAATGCTTGCGTATTCCATGACCTTATCTTTAGTGAAAAGATCCAAATCCTCAAAGTCTGCAACTTTATCCGCAAACTGCTCAACGTTACAACATTCGTCGATCTCTGCTTGCAGCTCAACCAATTTGGAAATTTTCTTGTCGTCAAATTCAATCTTGAACCCAAGTTTTATCAGAGCGTTAAGAGCCGTGGTCATTTGTTCTTTTGCGACTTTTACGTTGGGGTAGACTTTGCCCACACTACAGTAGAAAGATTCTGCCGTGGCACGGTAGTAACTCTCGATGAGGTGGCCTAGTCGTTCTTCGCGCACTATCTCTATCATGCTTGCGTCCTGAAGTTTCTTGATGTGGTGGTACACCGCTTGTGGAGTGAGTGAGAGTTCCGCGGCTAATTGGCTCACTGTCATTTCTTTGGCGCGCAGCAGATAGATTATTTTTCGTCTCGTTTCGTCGGCTAACAGTTGAAATGCTTCGGGGTCCTTTATAATTAACATGGGTTTCATGAGTTTTTCACCTAACCAATAAGATGTTTGAATGAGTATAAAAACCTTTTTATTATTAAAACATAAACTTTATAAGCATCTTTGCTTTTATTATTAAAACGTATATTTGAATAGTAAAGAGGTGATTGAAATGGAATGTAAACAAAAAACAACAAACCCCCGTGCTCTGTTACGCGCGTTAGGCCTGTTCAAAACCGAATCACCTTGCATCGCTTCAGAAGCTCTCGTTCCACAAACCAGCCCAATCGAGGAGATCTTTATCACTCATCAAGCTGAGGCTGAACGTGCCCGTGCACTAGGCACAATATATTACCACTCAATTCACAACACGCGAACACGATAACTCCTTTCTATTTTTTTATTATCTAATTTTTAGGCAAGAAAGATGAGGATGAATTGCGAAAAAATGGGGTTTAGAGGCATATTTTCTCGACGGTTAATGCCCCTTTTTGGTGTGAGAGGATGCAGCAGTTTGGGGTTTTGAGGATGACTCTGTTTTTGCTTGAAAGGAAGACTGTATCGGTTGACTTGTAGACGATGCTGGAATCTTTCGCTAAAAGAATGTCCGGTCTGTCTGTTTCATTTGGGAAAATGAATACGTAACCGTTAACTTTGTTGTTGCATGAGCACCAGTGCGCTTTTCTGAAGAACCGTTCGCATAATTCCCGTGCTTTCGCCTTGAATTCTTGTTCATGTGCATACCCGATTTTTGAAAGCTCTTCTTTTGTTGCCGTTTTTAGTTGTTGCTGAATTTTTTCTGCGTCGCCCAGCATTAGGAATGGTTTGTTGGTTTCTTTTTCCACTGGTTTTCCAATGGCGCCTCTTTCGGTTTCTACGATTGTGTCTAGTAGAAGTTTGCCGTTGCCTTGAAACACGTAACCCTCTAGTTTGCCGTCCCGTTCTATTGGGATGGCTAGTGTGCTCTTGTCGATTTTTACTATGCCGTTTTCTCTTTCCCACAACGTAACATCTTCGTTTGCCTTCAGAACCGTGTCGCTAAGCTCGTATTCTTTCCACATCATTCTTCATCCCTCGCCTCCACAAACTGTGTTACCCGCGTCGCCATTTTTAGAGCAGCTCTACCAGGCATTGTGATAAGATAGCGTCCTCGTACTTTCTCTTGCACTACAAGCCCGGCTTCTTCGAGCACTTTTAGATGGCTCGATAATGTGCTGGCGGTGATTTCTGAGAGTGTTTCTTGTAATTCGTTGATGTATTTTCCGCCGCTGGCGAGTTCTTTAAGTATTCTAAGCCTGTGTTCTTGGCCCAGTGCGCTCATAATTTCTGCGGCTTTAGCAAAATCGATTTTCATTTCTTCAAAAGGCTCCTTCAGTTTGAACATTCTGACGCCTCCGGGTCCGATGAAGATGGATTTTTCGAGTTCTCCGTGTATGTTCTCGGCCACGCTTTCCAAAGTGTCTTCCACGCAACCTCGGATGTTGTTGCCGATGTCGATGTAGATGCCTCGAGGTCGTCTTCTCAGTTGGTTTTCCTCTGTTCTGAGTTGTGCCTTTAGGTTTGCAATTTCTTCTCTTAATCTTTTGATTTCTTCTTTTATTTCGTCTGACAACTTGATTGTCATCCACCTAAATTTTATTTTTGTCTAAGCCTGTTCGATAATCATCGAATACAAAAAGACTAATATAAACTTTCCGCAAAGCGCGCATGCAGAAGATTTAGAACTGGCTATTACCTAAAATAAAGTGGTTAGAAAGGTGAGTTTGGAGAAATACTGGAGGAAAAGAAATTTTGGACGAACTACTGAACCAAAAGGAGAAGTTAAAGAATTGAGCCAAGGCACGAAAGGAATTTATGTTATTCAAAGGCATCAAGCCACCCACTTGCATTGGGACTTGCGGTTGGAGATGGACGGTGTTTTGAAGAGTTGGGCGGTACCGAAAGAACCGCCTGCTGAGAAGGGCGTCAAGCGTCTCGCTGTCATGGTAGAGGACCATCCGTTGGACTATGCGACTTTTGAGGGCACGATTCCCGAAGGCGAATACGGAGCGGGAACAGTGGAAATCTGGGACAAGGGCACGTACACACTGGTTGACAGAAAACCTAACAAAATAATTTTTGAGATCAAGGGTGAACGGTTAAAGGGAACCTACTGCCTATTACGGTTCAAAGAAGACAAAAACTGGCTACTCTTCAAAACAAAGTAAGGTGAAACACGGTTGAAAGAGGAACTGCTCCTAAAAGTGTTAAAAGAATTAATGATCAATGCACGACAAAGCGACCGAGTCATCGCCCAAAAACTGCGAGTGTCGCGCGCGCGCGCGCGCGCGCCACAGTGACCCGTGCGAGAATAAAGTTGGAAAAGGGCTACATTGACGGCTACACGGCGATACCCAGTTTTCCCAAAATCGGCTTCGAACTTATTGCCCTAACCTTCGTGAAAACATTGCCTTCACTATCACGGGAAGAACGACGTCACGCTGGAGAGAGGGGAAGAAAATGGATACTGGAACAGCCTAACGTCGTCTTCGCTTGCCAATGCAGCGGAATGGGGTTCACCGGGTTGATGATATCGTTCCACAAAAACTACACAGACTATGTGGAGTTCATGCGAAAATGTAAAAACGAATGGAGTGATGCGGTTACGCTTCAGGAACCGGTTATGATTCACATGCGGGAAAGACAGTTGATAAAGCCCTTATCCTTCGCTTCACTTATTGAAACAGAAAAACGGTGAAAACTCCATAAACTTTATGTGGCCTACTTTCGCCATCTTTTAAGAGTCGGAAAGAATGCCGACGCCATCGTTTTTGCTTGTGCTTTTTGCATGCCCATTTTTGTCGCCATAGCCTCTACTGCCCTATCTATCATCTGTTCCATTGTTGCGTCGGGGTTTGTGAATTTCCCCTTTTGAAAACAGAAGCGGCAGTAGTCTTTGTTTCTGCTTCCGTCAGCGTTTGTTCCGAAATCCTCTGGTTTTTCCATCGGCATCGCACAACTCTGGCAGAGTGGGCCTTTTGGAATCGGTAGTCCCATAATTTTTGTCCTCCTCTATCTGGTGTTGCTGTATGAGAATAAAAGCCTTGCATGAGTTTTGTATGTTACGTCGCTTTTTCTTCGATTACGTATCTCATTACGGGTCGAGTTTCAGAACGGCGAAGGACTTCCTTAAAGCCCACCTTTCGGAACATTGAAACTACCCCTGTGTAGGCGAATGGTGCCGGAATTCGTTTCGCCTTAGGGTCGACGGGATAGCCTTCGACGATCTTGCCGCCGTGTTTTTTCACGTAGTCAACTGCCGCCTTCAACAATTGTATGGTTATTCCCTTGCCTCTGTATGGCTTGGTGACGAAAAAGCAGACGATCGACCATACGGGTTTGTCGTCCACACGCTTTAGAATACGAGACCTTCCCAGAGCAGAAAAAGATTCTCTCGGTGCAACTGCACACCACCCAATAGGCTCGTTTTCAGCGTAAGCGAGGATGCCGGGAACCTCGCCGGCTTCAACTATGTTTTTTAGGGCTTTTCGGTTTTCGTCGCCTCTTTGCTTCATGAATTGGCTTCGGGGCAGTCGCCACCACATGCACCAGCATCCTCCGCACGCGCCTCTGGGTCCGAACAATTTTTCTAGGTCTGTCCAGTGTTTCGGGGTTAAGGGGTGAAGTTCCAAACTTGAGATGTCTTTTTGTTTTTGTGGCATGCTGGCTTCACTTTTCTGACAGTCGTTTCAGTGTTCTTAGGGCTATTAGGGTTATCCATTTGCTGGGTTTGTTTTTCGGTTCGAGGTTGGCGTGCATTCTGCCGACGGGCGCGGTTTCGAGTAGCCATGTGCCGTCTTTTTGGCGTTTCTGCATAAGCACTTCTACGGCGTCATTTAGGCGTTCGTCACGTGTGTAGCCCAGTTTCGTGAGGATATCTAAGCCGCGGAGGATGTTGTAGCCCCAGAACCACGGAAACCCAAGTTTCAACCACGCTTGCTTAATCACTTTGTAGCCGTGATGATCCGCCTTGAAAAGCCTGTGCATAAGTACCCATTCTGCACCTTTCTCTACTGTTTGTTTCATGGGTTTTGTTAAGTCTTGCCTTGGAAGTTCGCTGAAGGCTTCGAGCGGGCAGATGGTTCCGTAGAAGCAACTGTGTGTGTCTCGTATGTGGGCTTTCCAGTAGGGACAGAGCCATCCGCCGTCCTTGAATTGGATTTTTACGAGCCACTCCAACGCCTTTTTGACTCTCGAGTCGTCCTTGTAGCCTGCACGAATTAGCGCGGCGCACACGTTGCCCGTCAAGCATGACATTTGCTGTTCATAAACCAGTGCCTGCGCCATTTCTGTGATTGGTTTGGGCAGTTTCTTGCCTTTCTTCTGCTGCAGATGCTCGTATTCCTCGGTGGCGTGTTTAAGGGTGAAACTGGTGAAGCCGCCTTCTGCATGCTGGAACAGGAAGATTAACTCGCAGGCTTTCCGCATTCGGGGGTCGGTTTTGTCCACGCCGAGTTGGCTTAACGTCATAACTGTCCAGTAGGAAGCCTTGTACTTGGGCAGATAGGGACGATGCGGAACCATCCAAGAACCATCAGGGTTTTGTTTGGCAAAAATCTTCGTTACTGTTTTAGAGTTTGGAATCGCTTTCTTTGCGGCTACGACCTCGGCGTCGTTTTCGCTTTTGTCCAGAATCTCTGCGAGAGTAAAATAGCGGATAGACGGATTACTTTCTTCAAGAAGCCAATCCACTGGGCTTTCCTTTAAAATTCGACTCCAACTTTGCACAGGTTACACAGACTCCTAGCATATTCTCGGTATCGGGTCGCCGACGGGTGTTGAGATTATTCTTTTTCCGCCGACCACGGTTTGCATGGCGACTTGGCTGAACTCGTTGGTTGCTTCGCCGATGATTTGTGCGTCTTTTCCTTCTTTCGTTTTTTTCAATTGCGCCAACACTTCGTCTGCTTTTTCTTTGACCACGCCGATTATGAGTTTGCCCTCGTTTCCGACTTCCAACGGGTCGATGCCTAGCATTTCGCAAGCGGCTTTAACGTCTTCTCGTATCGGAATCTTGTCTTCATAAACCAAAATGCCTACGTGCGACTTCTCGCTCCACTCGTTCAACGCATTCGCCAATCCACCCCGCGTCGGGTCTTTCAAAGCCACAATCCCACCTATTTCCAGCAACTGCTGAACCAGCCTATTCAACGGTTTAACGTCTGAAACAATCCCGCTCCCGAAACTCAACCCTTCCTGCGCCGACAAAACCGCCAATCCATGATCGCCAACAGTGCCTGAAAGAATAATCTTATCGCCTGCTTGAAGGTTGCTGTCCAAAAGCCACCGACTCTTGAACGTATGCTTATACTGCTTCACAACTGCAAGATTACGTTCCAAAGCTTCAGTTCGCCGTCCAATCCCTGACACGTTCATCACACAACCGCCTAGGCTTCCTTTCTCCACAACCTTCGTGTCGCCAGTAATCACGTAAACACCCGCCTCTTCACAAGCCTCCCGCATACTCTTTAAAATACGTTCAAAATCCACCAAAGCCAAGCCCTCTTCCAAGACAAACCCGCACGTCAACGCCACTGGCTCCGCACCTAAACAAGCAATATCATTCACCGTACCTGAAACCGCCAAACGCCCAATATCGCCGCCGGGATAAAAGATAGGCTTCACCACGTGCGAGTCTGACTTCAAAACAATATCGTTTATCACGGCAGCATCGTCCAACGCTTCCAAACCAACCTCCGCCCCAGTCTTTTCGTTGCCCAAGTATTTGAGAATGAAATGCTTAATCAAATCATTCATAACCGCGCCGCCGGCGCCGTGCGCCATCGTCACGTAACCCTTGCCACTCATGTCCCAAACACCATATTTACATTATATTTCCACGCCAATCAGCTAAACAAACCAGCGTAGAGAATAACACAGTCAATGATAGAAACTATAAATATTTCCTTACATATGCCTAATATTCCAACCGCACCCCACCGTTCAACCGAAAAAGGATGGAAACGCAGAATGCCGCTGAAACATCAAAAAACCGAAACCGAAACCCAACTCCTCAACGAAAGAATACACCACGCTAGGCATTATGCGCTTGTAGTGGACAAAACCTTATGCGTAGGCTGCGAAGTCTGCAAGCTCGTGTGCCCGAGAGAAGCCATAACCGTCACAAAAGTCGAAAAGAAACAAGGAGAAAAAGCACAGAAACCCAAAATCGACATCGACCTAGCAAAATGCCACTATTGCGGCGTCTGCAACACCATGTGCCCCTACGGAGCCATAAAAGTCCTAATCGACGGCAAAAACATCCGCTCAGTGGTCGAAAAAGAAAGTTTTCCCGAACTAATCCGCGAGATAAAAGTGGACACAAGCAAATGTGACACGCGTTGTGTCGATTACGCAGAAGTGTGTCCCCTAAACCTCATCACAGTCACGTTCCTCACACCCGACGGCGAAAAAATCGAAAACCCGGACGAACTGTCGGAAAATGAAAAGAAAAACCTGAAAACCCAAATCGACATCAAAACCGAACTCTGCCCATGCTGCAGAATCTGCGAACTAAAAGGCCCCACAGACGCGATCCAAGTCAAAAAAATATTCTACGGAACCATGAAAATCCACGAGGAAAAATGCCCAGAAGGATGCCGAGACTGCCTCGACGTTTGCCCAATCACAGGCGCCTTGTACCTTTCTGACGACGCCAAAAAAGTCAAGGTCAACGAAACCTTCTGCGTCTACTGTGGCGCATGCCGAATCGTGTGCCCCGTCCCCGAAGCCATAGAACTACACCGCACCACTGTCAAACACACGCCGGTCAAGTCGGGCGCGTGGAACAAAGCCCTCGAAAAACTCGCATCCACAAAGGAAGTAGCAAAAGAACTGCGGGCAAAAGGCGCGACAAAAGCCCGAGACTCGGTCGACCGACGATTCTAAAAAGGAGGAAACCAAAAAATGACCACCACACAAGAAGAAAACAAAACAAAAGAAACCGTTAAAGTGGAATTCGAAGAGCCCAGAATAGGCGTTTTCATCTGCCACTGCGGGCTTAACATCGCCGGCGTAATCGACATCAACGCGCTCGAGGAATACGCGAAACCCTTGCCCAACGTGGTGTACACTAAACAGAACCGTTACACGTGCGCCGACCCTGGACAAGACGAAATCAGGAAAGGAATCAAGGAGCACAAACTCAACCGCGTGGTAGTTGCGGCTTGCTCGCCCCGCATGCACGAACCCACTTTTCGCAAAACAGTTGCAGAGGCAGGGTTGAACCCGTTCTTCTTCGAAATGGCGAACATCCGTGAGTTCGACTCGTGGTGCCACGGAAGCATGCCAAAAGAAGCAACCGAGAAAGGAAAAGAGATAATCCGGATGGCAGTAGCGAAGGCGCGGTTGTTGATGCCGCTGAAGACGATTGAAGTGCCCGTGACCAATAAGGCGCTCGTCGTCGGCGGTGGAATTGCGGGTATAAACGCGGCTTTGGACCTTGCTGAGATGGGCTTCAAGGTGTATCTTCTTGAAAAGACCGAGAGCATCGGCGGTCACATGGCACAGTTGGACAAGACGTTCCCAACACTCGACTGCAGCATCTGCATCGAAGGTCCGAAGATGGTGGATGTTTCGAGGCACCCTAATATCGAAATAATATCGTACGCGGATCTGGTGAGCGTCAGCGGGTTTGTGGGTAATTTTCACGTGAAGATTAGGAAGAACCCGCGTTTCGTGATTCAGAAAAACTGTACGGGCTGCGGCGAATGCAAGGACGTTTGTCCGATCGAGTACCCGAACGAGTGGGACATGAATATGGGCGTTAGGAAGGCGATTTCGATTCCGTTCGATCAGGCGGTGCCGCTGGTTTACACGATCAACAAGGATCACTGCATCGAGTGCTACAAGTGTGTGGACGCGTGCGGTGCGCGGCAGGCGATTGATTTTGAGCAGAAGCCCGAAGATGTGGAGTTGGATGTGGGCGCGATTATCGTGGCGACGGGGTATGACATTTATTTGCCGTACGATAACGCGTTGTATGGTTATGGTAAGTTTGACAACGTGATTACGGCTTTGGAGTTCGAACGGCTTATTTTGGCTGCTGGTCCGACTGGTGGGAAGGTGGTTCGGGCTTCGGACGGCAAGAAGCCGCATAGTGTGGTGTTTATTCAGTGCATTGGTTCGCGGGATGTGAACAAGTACGAGTATTGCAGCGGTTTTTGTTGTATGTATTCGTTGAAGAACGCGATTCTGCTTAAGGAGAAGTACAAGGACGACGTGGAGGTTTATTTGATTTACATGGACATGCGGACGCCGTTCAAGGGTTATGAGGAGTTCTACCGCCGCGCTCGGGAGTCAAACATCAACTTTATTCGTGGTCGTGTGAGCCAGATTTTGGAGGATCCGGCGACCAAGAATTTGATTGTGAAGGCCGAGGACATGGCGTTGGGGAGTCCGATTGAGCTTGAGACGGAGATGGTGGTTTTGTCGACGGCTGCGGTGCCGAAGAAGGACGCGGCTGACGTTGCGAAGATTCTGAACATTTCGCGGGGTACGGATGGCTTCTTTATGGAGAGTCACCCGAAACTGAAGCCCATTGACACGCCCGTGGACGGGGTTTTTGTGGCTGGTGCTTGTCAGGCGCCGAAGGACATTCCCTACAGCGTTTCGCAGGGAAGCGGGGCGGCTGCTCGGGCGGCTACGATTTTGTCCAAGAAGACGTGGCGGATTGACCCAATTGTGGCGGTTGTGGATCCGAAGAAGTGCCGTAACGTGACGACGAAGTGTGGCATCTGTGCGGGGAGGTGTCCGTATGGTTCGATTCGGGCTCCTGAGAAACAGCCGGCTGAGGTGATTACGGCTATGTGTCACGGTTGTGGCACGTGTGTTGCCGAGTGCCCGGCGGACGCGATTCAGCAGATGCACTTTACGGATGCACAGATTATGGCTCAGATTCGGGCGGCTTTGGAGGACAAGCCTGAGGAGAAGATTTTGGGTTTCTTGTGCAACTGGTGTAGTTATGCGGGTGCGGATTTGGCTGGGACGAGCCGGTTTGAGTATCCGCCGAGCATTCGGGCGATTCGTGTGATGTGCAGTGGACGGGTGGACCGAGATTTTGTGTTGGAGGCGTTCAGGTTGGGTGCGGGCATGGTTTTGGTGGGTGCCTGTCACTTGCCGTACGACTGCCACTACATTAGCGGGAACTGGAAGATGAAAGCCCGGATGGACATCTTGGCGCCGATGCTGCAGAAACTAGGCTTGAGTCCAGACAGGTTTAGAGTAGAGTACGTCAGCGCGGCGGAAGGAGTAAAATTCGCCGAAGTCATACGAGAAATGGATGCGAAGCTGAAGGAACTGGGACAAGAGAAGGTCAAAGCAGAAAACGCCAAACTAAAACCAATCCTGGACAACATGCTATCCAGAAAGAAGACATAAAGACGACTTTCGAACGAATTGTGTTTACTGGTTATCGGCTTCTTAAGTCTTTAATTGTCTTTCTAAGATTTTCGATTTGTTCAGCGGTTATGTTTTCTATTGCTTTTTCGATTTCTAGAACAAATCTTCGTGCGTTTTCTACGTTCTTTCTTAACATTGTTTGGTTAAGTTCTCTTTCCACGTAATATTGGGTGTCTATTCTAATTTCTTTTGATTGTGAAATGTCGTAGACTAGATCTTTGCTGAAAACCTGTTTTTCTGCGAGTAATCTTGCTATGGCGATGGTGCAGTCGTGGATTTCTGATTTTTATGCCGATCTTCATGAGCAGTGCGTAGAGTGCAAAGTATCTTGCGTAGTATGCGGTTGTGGTAATCCAGTCAGTTTCGTTTATCTGTTGGGCAGCATTCATCGTGTTGAGAGCGCTTATTGCTTTCTTGAGATAGGCTTTAGCGAGGTTTTCGTTTGGCTGTACGATTCTTACTCCTCTTTTTTGTTTGAGGCACCAGATTAGGGTTCTATCTTTCAGTGTAATGCCCCCAAAGTAAGTTTATGAACAGGTCAGGGTTGTACAAGACTATGTGACTCTCAACTACTTCTTTTATTAAAACATCACCTGTTCTTAGTCCCTCTTGAAAATTCTCAATACTGCACGTTTTGATATTGACTTCTTTGCCATAAATCTTTCCACTTTTTTGATTTCTGAAGGCTGATTCGCGGTTAATTTGCCTAAGTAGAATAGGTCTATGTCGCTTGTTTCGGTTGCATAATTTTTTGCATAACACCGAAAAGCACCAGAGAACCTGTCAAGTTTAGATTGACAACATCTCGGAGATTTTTTTCATCAAGAAACTCTTTTCTAGATAATCAATGGTTGCAAGTTGTTCGGTGATTGCAAGAGTGTTTTGTCAAGGTGTTGTTGGGGTTTAGGGAGTATTCTTTGTTTTTTCCGACTTTTCTGGATACTAAGATTTTGTTTTTTCGAGTTGTTTTAAGTGCGGCAATAGAGTTACGTGGCTAACTTTGAGTTTCTTAGCCATTGCCCTTGCATGTAGGCTTGTCACGTAGTTAGTTCTATACAGACTTAAGATTATGAAGGATACATTGGTAATTTTTTCTTTCATATGGTAGAAATTACAACCAATCGGTGTTAAAACCTTCCGATCGCCATCATAGCCTCTTTACGATTACGTGTCCGAAACCAATGCTAGATAACATACCACGGAGAAAGAAAACATCAGAAATAGCCGCCGACATGACACAAGCCACGATACGCAAGGTAGGCTTAGCCCAAGGCTTAGTAGACTACAAGGTGTGCAGTATTGACCAACATGGACGGAACTATTCGCACAACGCAAACCAAGAATCAGCAAAAAGACGGGTAAATTAACGCAAAGCCTTCATAATCTCATAATAAGCACATGTTATGCCCCAGTATTCAGCGTTTTTCACGTACCGCATCCCAATTTTCTCCATAACCCGACGGGATGCAATGTTGTCTGGCTTTGCAAGCCCGATAATACGGTTCAACCCGAGAACATCAAACCCATACGCAAGAGTTGCCCCTGCCGCTTCAGTAGCGTACCCCCGTCCCCAATACTCTCGTGCAATCACAAAATCTACCTCAACCTCCAAGGTTTCAGCAATCAGGTTCAGCCCACAACGACCTAATAGAATCCGCTTATCCTTATCAGTTACCGCCCAAATCCCAAAACCATGCTTCGCCCAATGGGCTAGGATGTTGTCTAAGGACTTTTTAGCCTCTGCGCGAGTGTAGCCTCTGCCCAAGGGAAACCACCTGCCAACCTCGTAGTCTCCCATAATCATAGCGTAGGCATCCAAATCCTCCAGACTAAACCGCCTAAGACAAAGCCTACCCGTCCAGACTTCACCACAACCACCCCGATTCATCCACAATTCACCAACAACCTTTCCATCAAACCAACACACTACAAAAAACAACCATACAAACATTACTACCTCCTCCACCCCTCCAAAATCATATTTGAAGCCTAATAGAAAGTCTAGTCCCTGCTGCTATCTGCGCTATCACAGAGAACAGAAACCAACCTGGTGCCATGCAGAAACGATACCTAGACTATAGAGCATGTGCGCCTTCCCAGAGAATCTAAAAAGTGCCAAGAAGAGTCTAATCATATTTGGGGTGTATTTGGAGCCTAATAGGAGCATATATGGAAGAGGGTCTAGAACAGTGTCGAGACCTCGGAAAAACTCACCTTTCCCCTTTATCAACTTTAAACATTTCACAAAGAAGATTATACAATTCCTCCCCACCTTCCACCTTGCTGAACATGTCACGTTCAACCCGCAAAACCTTCTGCATCACCTCATAATTCTTCCGCCATTCCAACTCCTGCCAAATTATCTTGTAATTCTTCAACTCGATCCAAGCCCGAAAAATAATCACCAAAAACATCCCTACAGTCACAGCCAAATTCAACACATAAATCGCTAAAATCTCATCCAACACTCTCACCCTTTAACAAAACAATAGAAAACAACAAACAATTAAAACTATCCCCAAACCAACAAAAACCAACAAAAACCACACTAAAACCCTAAAAACAAAACACACAATACAACTATAAACAGATGAAAAAATGAGCGAAATCGCTATCCCATTAGCATACCAATTAACCGTAGGCGGATTAGGCGGCTACCTACTAGGATACGCACTAAAAAAAATAACAAAACTCATCGCCTTCTTAATCGGCGTAATCCTCCTCGCAATCGTTTACCTCGCCTACAGCGGCATGCTCAACATCAACTATGAAGGATTCGTAAATGAAATCAAAAACGCCCTAGCATACGTCGGAGAAGGGCTAAAAGCACTAACACCATTCATATCCAACCTCCCCTTCGTCGGAAGCTTCATCCTCGGCCTATTCATAGCATGGAAAATCGCCTAAAAACCAACCCCAAAACCTTCTAAAAAACCAAAACCAAACAAACAAGAAACATTTTAAGAAACAACCCTCTAAACATGAAAACACAAAACCAAAAAACCAGCCCAAAAAACGGGCCGGTAGTTCAGCCTGGTACGAACGCCTGATTCGCAATCAGGAAGCCGCGGGTTCAAATCCCGCCCGGTCCACCAGTACGGAGCATTTGTACTCAGGGAAGACTGAAAAGGAACTTGACAGTTTTGCTCGAGAAAGGATTCTACAATGGAAAAAATTTGAAAAATTGGAGTTTTTTATAGTTGTTTACACAAGGCAGAAGTTGGAGTTTTTAATTTTTCCTTTATGGTCGATGACTACTTCGAATTTTTCCATCCACGGGTGGCCGCCTACGTCAATTGGGCATGTACCTTTCACTACCCAAGCTTCTTCTTTTTGTTCCGCAGAAACAATGTCAACCTTATCCACGTTCTTCCTCTTTTTCACGTAATCTATAGTGATGTTCTGGATTTCTTTGGGGCTAACCATAGCGATTTTCACCTTTTGAGGCATATGTGGTTTCGGGTTAAATTAAGAGTTATGAATAGATGATTAATAGTAAGACTCATTTTCCTTATTCTCTAAAGTATCCACAGAAAGTAGGTAATACGCTCAGATTCCGAACAGCCTAAATTATAAGAGAGTCTAAAATCGCGTGAACCGCTGCTTTATGAAGTTTCTTTCCTCGTTCTATCCCTCGACTACAGAGGTTGAAGCCGCCTAACGCCTCCAGCGTCAACGAAGGCACATTATGATAAAGTGGATAGTAGGTTTCGAGGACGCCTTCATTTACTGCTAACATTCTGCCGTTCATTCCCGGCCACAAGCCGTTAATTTTTGCGGGTTTTCCTCCGGCTTTTCTCACAGCGTTTATGGCGGTTTCGCATAGTTTGTAGCATGTTTTTTGAATTTCTGGCTTTATTTTTGGATGGGCGGAGAATGCTGGGCAGAAGTCGTGGAATGTTTTTTGGAGGATGAAGTATCTGTACGCCGGATAGAAGTTGTGTAGGTCTATGATGAGGTGTGGTTGAATGCGTTTTACTGTGTTGTAGATTGCTTGTGCTTCTGTGGTTTTTCTTTTTTTGTGGTCTCGGTTGATGTCGCCTCTATACAGCCTGTTCGATCTTGCTGCATAAGAAGTAAGTAAGCTGGTTTTGTTTTTTCTGCAAAGATGTTCGAAAATTTTAGCGCCGTCGGGGTTTGCGATTGGTATTATGTAAAGTTTTGTTTTTTCTTTTACGTGACGGTGTTCTTTCGTTGTGGGATTTTGGATTTCTCTAACATACTCCAGCATGGCTTCGGTTGATGTAGGTTCGTTTCCATGCTGACGACAGACGATTAGGACTCGTTTGTCGCCTTTGCCTACTGATGTCATGAGTATTTTGTTTCTATGCCTGGATAAGCCGATTTCTTCAACATCAACGTCCTTTTTCTTTAGCTTCAAGCATTCATCTATGACTTCTTTATAGGTGTGCAAAGGGGTTTCACGCGGTTTCTTAGAAGATTGTAGTGTCAGGTTTGGCTTGTTAAAACTTTCTGTGTTTCCTTCGTGATGTTTCGTGATGCTCTATGCTATAACGGGATGTTTGCATGTTTTTTTGGTGGTCTTGCTTCACGTTTTGTCGCCAGCATTTCCAAGGCGCTTATAAGTTTTGGTCGTGTTTCGGCGGGGTCGATGACGTCGTCTATGTAGCCTTTCTGCGCGGCAATGTACGGACTCGCAAACTTCTCTCTATATTCCTTGATCAGTTCTTGAAGCTTCTTTTCGGGATCTTTTGCTTCGGCGATTTCTTTTCTGAAGATAATGTTAATTGCGCCGCGTGGTCCCATGACTGCGGTTTCCGCCGTAGGCCAAGCATAGTTAATATCTGCCCGCGAGTGCTTGCTGCCCATAACGTCGTATGCGCCTCCGTATGCTTTACGCAAAATAACGGTTATCTTGGGCACGGTGGCTTCACAATAAGCATACAACAGTTTTGAACCATGCCGGATTATGCCTCCGTGCTCCTGTTCTATGCCCGGGAGGAAGCCAGGCACGTCTTCAAACGTGATAATTGGGATGTTAAATGCGTCACAGAACCTGACAAAGCGCCCGGCTTTTACAGAAGAATTAATGTCCAAGGCGCCAGCGTAATATTTTGGCTGGTTAGCTACAACGCCCACGGAGCGTCCGTTCAACCTTGCAAACCCTATAACTATGTTTGGTGCCCATAAAGCTTGAACTTCGAAAAACTCGCCGTTGTCCACTACGCTTGTAATTACGTCCTTCACGTCATATGGCTTGTCTGGGTCGTCTGGAATTATTTCAGCCAAGTGTTCATCCGTGCGGTTCGGGTCGTCGCCTGTGTCTACGATCGGTGGGTCTTCCATGTTATTCTGGGGCAAGTAGCTAAGCAGTTTTTTGATGATCTGCATGCAGTCTTCCTCTTTTTTAGCCACAAAATGTGCAACGCCGCTGGTGGTGTTGTGCACCATGGCGCCGCCGAGTTCCTCGAAAGTTGCCTCCTGTCCCAGCACCGTTTTGATAACCTCCGGACCCGTGATGAACATGTGACTAGTGCCTTTTACCATTACAATAAAATCAGTTAATGCGGGACTGTAAACAGCACCACCTGCGCACGGGCCCATTATGGCGGAAATCTGGGGAATCACGCCTGATGCAATGACGTTTCGGAAGAAGATATCGCCGTATCCTGCCAAACTCGCCACCCCTTCCTGAATCCTCGCGCCACCAGAATCATTCAACCCGATAACTGGCGCGCCAACCTTCATCGCCAAATCCATTACCTTGCAAACCTTCTTCGCGAACATTTCGCCTAAAGAACCGCCGAAAACCGTGAAATCCTGCGAAAAAACGTACACGAGTCTACCGTCGATTGTGCCATACCCCGTGACCACACCATCCCCGAGAATTTTTTGCTTTTCCATGCCAAAATCCGTGCACTGATGCACAATGAATGGGTCTAGTTCCACAAAACTGCCAGCGTCCAAAAGCAAGTCTATGCGTTCTCTGGCCGTGAGTTTACCTTTCTCATGTTGTTTATCGATTCGGTCTTTTCCGCCACCTAATTTCGCTTCTTCGCGAAGCTTACGGGCACGTTCAATTTTTTCTTTAACTGTTGGTTCCTTTGAACTCAACGTAACCTCGCTCCCAAACTTTGTAAACATATTGCCCGACTTAGATATTTAAACCCGCATCATGGAAAAACATAATTTGGAGCGTTCTATACCCTTGTAGGTTAAAAAGAAAGTGTGAAACGGGAATGTTGCGTTTCTTTAATACTTTAACCCGCAAAAAGATGAAATTCGTTCCCATTGAAAAAGGCAAGGTAAAGATGTACACGTGCGGGCCGACAGTTTATGATTATGCTCATATAGGCAATTTTCGCACGTACGTGTTTCAGGATATTCTACGGCGATGGTTGGAATACCGTGGCTATAAAGTGACTCAAGTCATGAACCTCACCGACGTGGACGACCGAACCATAAATGCTTCAAGACAACAAGGTATTCCGCTCAACCAGCACACGCAACGATACATCGACGCTTTCTTCGACCACATGCAACGATTGAACATCCAAAAAGCCGAACATTATCCCCGTGCCACCCAACACATACCCGAAATGGTCGCGCTCGTCAAAAAACTACTGGAGAAAGGCTACGCCTACAAAGCCGAGGATGGAAGCATATACTACAACATACGAAAATTCAAGGGCTACGGCAAACTTTCAAAAGTCAAACTGAAACAACTCAAAATCGGCGCCCGCGTGAAAGTCGACTCTTACGAGAAAGAGCAAGCTTGGGATTTTGCTTTGTGGAAGGCTTGGGATCAGAACGACGGCGATGTGTATTGGGAAACCGAGATCGGTAAAGGCAGACCGGGCTGGCACCTCGAATGCTCGGTAATGTCGATGAAATACTTGGGCGAAACAATCGACATCCACAGTGGCGGCGTCGACCTCATCTTCCCACATCACGAGAACGAAATCGCCCAAAGCGAGGCGCTAACGGGCAAAAAATTTGTCAACTATTGGCTGCATTCAGAGCATTTGATGGTTGAGGGCGAAAGAATGGCAAAGTCTTTGGGCAACTATTACACCGTAAAAGACTTGCTGGACAAGGGCTATCATCCGAACGCAATCCGCTTTTTGTTGCTGTCCACTCATTATAGGCAACAGTTGAACTTTACGTTTGAAGGTTTGAAAGCTGCTGAAAACACCGTCGAAAGACTAACACTTTTTCTCAATAGACTTTCGGAAGCAGACGGC
This sequence comes from Candidatus Bathyarchaeota archaeon A05DMB-4, assembly GCA_019685575.1. Lineage (GTDB taxonomy): Archaea > Thermoproteota > Bathyarchaeia > Bathyarchaeales > SOJC01 > JABFQO01. The sequence goes on from JABFQO010000005.1 coordinate 36,010, forward strand.
AAGCCTGCAGGACAAGAACTGCGGACGCTGATGAAACAAACCAAAAAAACCTTTGAAGCAGCGATGGACGATGACTTGAACATCACTGCCGCTTTGGCTGCCGTCTTCGACTTCGTGAGAGATGTCAACCGCATGATCGATCAGGGAAAGGTGAGCAAAAAAGAAGCCAAAGCCGTCTACGACCTTATGATGAACTTCGACAAGGTGTTAGGCGTGATGGGCAAGGTTGAAAAGAAAGCGTTGCCCAAGGACATTGAAGCACTCGTACAGAAAAGGGAAGAGGCGCGAAAAGCCAAGAACTGGAAAACCGCCGACGCTATCAGGCAACAACTTTATGCAATGGGCATAATCCTCGAAGACACAAAAAATGGCGTAAGATGGAGACAAAAAGCCTAAACGAGCCTTACCGTGACGTCGCCAGATAGCACCTTTCGCATAGTACCGTCTGCTAACTTAACCAATAAAGCACCAGTATCATCAACATCCACAGCCACGCCTTCGAATTTTTCCTTGAAATTTGTGATTTCCACTTTTTTACCCAAAAAAACAGCAAAGGCGCGCCACTCATTTAACAGTGTTTCAAAATTTTTAGCCTTGAACGTTTTATAGAGGTCTTCGATTTCTTTCAGTAAACGGCAAATAAGTTTTTCTCGGTCGATTTCTTTTTTCAGCACCTCTTTCAGCGTTGTGGCTACGGTTTGAAGTTCTTCTGGCAACGTCTTCGAGTCAAAGTTGGCGTTTAGTCCAATCCCAACAACGACGAAATCCACGTTCTTCTTTCTTGACGACGTTTCGGTTAGAATGCCGCAGAGTTTTTTATTATCAACCAAGACGTCATTAGGCCATTTTATTTCCGCTCTTAAATCAAACATGTTGTAAAGCGTTTTTGCAACCGCTACAGCCGTGGCCAAAGTGATTTTTAGCGCATCCTCGACGGTGATTTGTGGTCGCAATATCACTGAAAGCCAGATTCCGCCTTTTGGCGAAATCCACGGTCGGTTTAATCGTCCCTTTCCTTGTGTCTGTGTTTCTGCGATTATAGTTGTGCCTTCTCTTGCGTCGTCACGGGCTTGTTGTTTTGCAACAGTGTTTGTGGATGAAATTTTCTCGTAATAATGGATTTCTCGACCTACAAATTCGGTCTCAAGCAGCCTCATTATCCGTTCTATCTCAAGCAATTCTGGTCCTTTTTTGGCGAGTTTGTGGTTATTTTTCGCATAGTTCGATTAAGACGCCTTTCAGGCTTTGCGGGTGGATAAACGCTATTTTTCCGCCTTCAGCGCCCTTTCGAGGCGTTTCGTCGATAAGTGTAACGCCTTTGTTTTTCATTGCTTTCAGCATGTCATCGATACCGCCGACTTTCAGAGCGATGTGTTGGATGCCTTCGCCTCGCTTTTCGAGAAATTTAGCAATCGGGCTTTCTTTACTTAGGGGTTCTAACAGTTCTATTTTTGTGTCTCCCACTTTGATGAATGCAATTTTGATTTTCTGTGGCTCCAAAACTGTTACTCTTTCTGGTTTTAAGCCGAGCACCTTCTCGTAAATCGCCAACGCCTCAGTCAAGTTGTTGACGGCAATGCCGATGTGGTCTACGCCCTTAATCATATCTTGTGCCACCGTATAGTTTTATGAAGCGTATGCTCTTATAAACGTAGATTATAAAAAGAAAGTGGTCGTCCATCATGCCTCGAAAATACCGTATTGTAGTTTTGCCTGGCGACGGCGTCGGCAAGGAAGTCATACCAGAAGCAGCCAAAATCCTAAAAACCACCGAAAACACGGCAGGAGGGCTTCATTTGGAATTCCAACAATTCGACTGCGGAGCAGAATATTGGCTAAAAACAGGAAAGAAAGCCGAATGGCCTAGCGAAGCATTTGAGGCATGTAAAAAGGCAGATGCCATACTACTAGGTGCTGTCGGGTTGCCCAATGCTTTGAGGGCTGACGGCGCCCCTGTGGGTGGGGATGTGGTTTTTGGGTTGCGTTTTGGTTTGGATCTTTTTGCCAACGTAAGGCCAGTTAAACTCTACGAGGGTGTGCCTTGTCCGATCGCTGGAAAAAAGGCTGGCGACGTGGATTTTGTGGTTGTCCGCGAGAACACTGAGGGTATGTACGCGCCGATTCATGGGTCTCTCTCCCGAGGGGAGCGAAACGAGTTAGCTGTGGACGTGCGGGTAATTACAGAGAAAGGCGCGGAAAGAGTCGTTAAATATGCCTTTGAACTATGCAAAAAAAGAAAAGGCGCACCGATTGACGAGAAACGCCGAGTAACCTGCGTGGACAAAAGCAACGTTTTGCAAGGGTGCGTGCTTTTCCGAAGCATTTATGACAAGATTGCTAAAAACTATCCGCGCATAGAGAAAGACTATGCATACATCGACGCTTTTATGCAGTGGCTGATTCGCAAGCCCGAGTTTTATGACGTGGTTGTCACGTCGAACATGTTTGGCGATATTATAAGCGAACTCGCAGCGGCCATAGCAGGAGGTGTAGGTTTAGCAGCAGCAGGCAACATTGGCGATATGCACGCGATGTTCGAACCAATACATGGCTCCGCCCCGCGTATCGCGGGACAAAACAAAGCGAACCCGATCGGCGCGATTCTTGCAGGAAAAATGATGCTGGAATGGCTCAGCAAAACAAGAAACGACGCGGCGTTGAAAAAAGCAGCGGGGAAAATAGAAAAAGCAGTTGCGATGGTGCTGAGAGCTAGAAAAACTGTAACTTATGATTTAGGCGGTAATGCGTCGACAGAGATGGTTGGAAACGCGATTGTAAGGCTCCTTACAAAAGTTTAACGAAAGATTATTGTGAAACATAATCCAAAAGTAGGCTGTGTTCGAGACAAAGGGGCAATTAGGATGAGCAAGGCTAGAACTCTGGAAGTAATTATTCGAGGTGATCTGGTGCAACGCAACCTTATCTTGAAACTAGGGGAGGCATTGTCTGAAAGTAAGTTTAAGGCTGATTTTAGTGCATCAATCGTTGTGCCTCCATTCCAAAAAGCCGTCGCCAAACATTACCCGTCGCTTGGCGTTCTATACGTGATGGTGGATTTGGAGGATAAATTCAATTTTGAAAGGATGCTAACTGAACTCTGCAAGGCTGAATGCTGCGAAATCGTTTCTATAAGAGAACTGGAAGAAGAATAGTTTTTGGTGTGCGGATTTTGAAGTCGAAAAGACTGGTCAAGATTTTTCTAGTTGTCGTTGCCGTGTTGGTTGCTTATCAACTTGCATCAGGACTCGAGCCGCAAATGCGTATTGCTTTGGCTATTTTGGTGATGGCTTCGGGATTCTGGGTGACTGAGGCTATTCCTCTCGCGGCGACTTCGCTTTTGATTGCTTTTTCGCAGCCTTTGTTTGGAATTCAAGCCTTCGATTCGGCGTTAAAATACTTTTTCGACCCTGTGGTTGTTCTTCTTCTTGGTGGTTTTCTGTTAGCAATAGCCATGGAAAAGTATGATTTGGACGAGTATTTTGCTGACAAGATCGTTAGTAGGTTCGGTGTGAATCTTAAGACGCTGGTTTTGGGGTTGATGCTTTCTACAGCCTTTCTTTCAATGTGGATCAGCAATACAGCGAGCACGGCGTTGATGATTACTTTGGCGTTGAAATTCACGGCAGATGTCAAGGATGAAAAGAATAATCTTTCAAAAATAATGATTCTGGGAATTGCATACTCCGCGACAGTCGGAGGACTTGGTTCTCTGCTCGGAACACCACCAAACGCGTTAGCTGCTGGTTTGCTTAAGGACCAGATAAACTACGACTTGACTTTTCTGGGATGGATGCTTTACGGAATTCCTATAATGCTTGTGCTCGTTTTTGTGATTTGGCTGTTGCTTTTCAGAATCTTCCCTACCTCAGTGCAGCAGATATCTCGGCCCAAATTGAAAGAGAAATCCTTGAATAGGAAACAGAAGATAACGTTGACAGTTTTTCTTTTCGCAGTGATTTTTTGGATTTCCGGCACTCTCCCAGAGCCGCTTGCTGTTTTGATTGGTTGGCATGGGCACGGGTTGTCTACCGCGATGGTTGCTGCGTTGGTTGGCATCGCGCTGTTTTTGACCGGTCTGCTTGATGAACAAGACTTGACGAAGGTGAACTGGAACACGTTGCTTCTTTTCGGTGGAGGACTAAGCTTGGGCTCGGCTCTGGAAGTTTCTGGCTTGACAATGTGGATGGGTCAAAGTTTGGTAAACGTGATTGGGGCAAGTTCCACTGTCATTGCAGTTGTGTTGTTGAGTTTTTCCGCCATCGCCTTTAGCGCCGTAGCAAGCAACACTGCAAGTGCCAGCGTCTTCATTCCTATAGCGATCTCCGTCGGCATTAGCTCGGGAATTAGCCCGGTAGTTTTGGCGGTGCTGGTTGCTATCTGCTCCAGCCTTGACTTTGCTTTACCAATCGGAACTCCACCAAACGCCATCGCCTACAGCACTGGAAAAATAAAGATGCGGGAGATGATTCGTGCTGGAATAATGCTTGATTTGCTTGGCGGGATCATAGCTGTTTTGTTGGCGGTTTTCTTGTGGGGCTTCTTTGTTTAAGATGGAAGTTTTATCCTACATCCCTTTTAGTCTACCCAAAATCATGAGCCAAAAAGAAACCCTAATGTGGTTCCTTTCTGCGTCGGTTGTTCCCGTTTTGCCCTCCAGAAAAATGTTAAACCTACAGTCAAAAGGACAGCGCCTGCAACGAACAGATTCACGGCATACTTTTCGTAAGGATATTCTCTCACAACATAATCGAAACCCGCACCTGTATGATATTCTTTATAATAAACTGCCGCTGTTAATCCGCCTATCAGAAAAAATACGCCTAAAGCTGTTCCAATGTAGCCTATTAGACGAAAATCGTTTCCTTTCATACTGATTCTGTTCTCATTCTGTTCCATTTGTCATATAGCTCTTTTGCTCATTAGAAAATGTCAAAAGAAACTCGGGCATTATTGCCTATTTGAGTTGTGGTCTACGTTAAACGCACGCCCTACGAGGTGGCGTACACTCGATTCAAACTATGGCTACATCTTAGATTGGAAGAGGGATGGGAGGACTAACTGTTATCTGAAACGAGTATACGATGGTTACCTTTTTTCTCCGTCAATTAATTATCATCCGTCCATCGTCGTTTGTTTTGGTTGGTAGGATAGAAGTTTTGTCCAGCAAGTTTTAAGTGCTATTACATCCTACTTTTTGCATTCTGAAAGGTGAAAAATGTTGACGAAACCGTTTCCATGGTGGAACGATCGACATAAGAAACTTGCAGAAGAAACCAAAGATTTTGCCGACAAAAACCTCGGTCGCGGCGAAGAAGTAGCATGGACGAAAGAATTTCCAATGGACCTCGTGCGTCAAGTGCAAGAGAAAGGCTGGTTTGGCGCGCTCATTCCAGAAGACTATGGCGGTATGGGCTTAGGGGTAACTGGTAGCACGATAGTGGCTGAAGAACTAAGTCGTGTCTGCTCAGCTTTGTGCGGTGCTTACAGCGTGACGATGTTTGGAGGCGTGGAACAAGTTTTACTGTACGGAAGCGAAGAACAAAAAAAGAAATGGTTACCACCCGTTGCGAAGGGCGAAGTCACTGGCGCAATTTGCATCACGGAACCAGCGGTAGGCTCTGACGCGGCAAGCATAGAAACCACAGCGAGACGTGAAGGCGACGAATACGTCATCAACGGCAAAAAACGATTCATCACTAACGCCGGAGTGGCAGACATGTACCTAGTTTACGCCAAGACAAGCGATAAACCCGAAGACAAAGCAAAATACGCTCACCTCAGCGCTTTACTAGTTAAAAAGGGCACACCAGGCTTTTCAGTTGAAAAAATAAACGAACTCCAAGGCTGGGCGGGTTTGCCTAATGGTTTCTTGAATTTCGATGACGTTCGGGTGCCCGCTGAAAACCTAATCGCCGGCGAAGGCATGGGATGGAAAATTCTGGTCGACGGCTTGAATTTTGAGCGGGTTACGTTTGCAGCAGGAATGCTTGGACCTATACGGGAGGCTATTAAATACGCCGTAAGCTACGGAGAAAGACGCATTCAATTTGGGCAGCCGACGGTGAATTTTGAGACAAACCAGTTCCGCATCGCGGACATGTTCGCAGGACTTAAAACCTCAAGACTGCTCATCTACCACGCCGCTAACTTGTTGGACATTAAAGCCGAGGCGATGGCCGAAGCCGCAACCGCGAAGCTGTACACGTCAGAGGTTTATGAGAAAATCATGAGCGATGCGATTCAAGTGATGGGCGGTGACGGATGGACTCACTTCTATCCTGTGGAAAGTTTCATGCGCGACTCAAAAGTCAACCAGATCGGCGCAGGCACGAGCGAAGTCATGCGGCTAGTGATTTACCGTGGCGAAACGCGGGCGATGGCGAAGGATTTGAAATTGCCGAAAAGAAAGGTTCACGAGAGGCTTGGAGTGCCTATTTCGACGACTGAACAGTTGCCGGCCAAGGAAGCATCTGAGAAAGGCTTGTTGGAGGTTTTAGCCGAAAATTACTGTTTGAACCCTGGTTTGTTCATGACGTGGACTGACATGAAAGAAAGATTAGCCAACGTTGCCGACGACGTTCTGACCGGGCTTTTGACGAGTTTAGAACAGAAAGGCTTAGCGGTACTTTACAAGGACAGAAAAGGCACGATTCAGATGGCAAGGGCTTCGTATAAAGGGTTGAAAGAAGCGAAACCGTTCGAGTATTACAAATGGTACCCCGAATGGCTTAGCAAAGACTACATCTTCTAAAAAACCCTTCATTTTCTTTTTGCCGTTTGAAATTTTATTAATAACTATGCATCAAAAATAGGGCAAGAAAGGAGCGAGAGATAGCGATGGTTGAGGCCGAAGTAGAGGACAAACGAATAACGTTAAAAGAAGCCGTAAAACTCGTCCACGACGGTGCACACTTGTTTTGGGGCGGGTTCGGCTTTCAGCGTCCACCCATGGCGTTCGCGCATGAATTAGTGCGCCAGAAAAAACGGAATTTAACAATCTACACGTGCGGTTCTGAGATTGACATTGACATTTTGTCAGGTGCACGTGTCGTTTCGCGGTTTGAGATGGCTTTTTACGCCATAGAAGGCATCGGGTTGGCGCCGAACATTCAACGGAGAATTCGTGAAGGCAGTATCGAAATCGAGGATTACACCAATCTTGCGATGGCCTTGCGATTTCTGGGTGGTGCTCTAGGCGTGCCGTTTATGCCACTGAAGAGTATGCTAGGCACGGACATGTTAACCAAATATCGTTTTCGTAAGGACAAGGCGAAAGTCATCGACTGCCCGTTTACAAACGAGAAAGTAGTGCTTGTGCCTTCAGTAAACCCTGATTTCAGTATCGTACACGCTTGCCGCGTTGACAAGGAAGGAAACGCGCAGATCGATGGCACCCGTGGCGAGGATATTGAGGGTGCTCGTGCGGGTAAGAAGACGATCGTGTTGGCTGAGGAAATCGTGGATTCGTCGGTAATTCGCATGCAGCCTGATCAGACGGTAATTCCAAACATTTACGTGTCGCATGTGGTCGAATGTCCGTGGGGAGCCTATCCCATGATGGTTTACAATTATTATGATTATGACATGGAACACATCCGTATGTACTATGAACGATGCCAAACCGAAGAGGGATGGCAGAAATACTGCGAAGACTATATCACAAGCGTTGACAGCCACATGGAATTCCTGCAGAAGATCGGCGTGGAACGATTGATGAAACTGAGGGCGAAGAAGCCTTTCGGCTACTAAAGGAGGTTAAGAAAATGGTTGAAGCAAAAAAACACGCAAAAATAGGCGAATACTCAACGCTGGAATTGATGGCTGCATGCGGTGCTAGGGCGATTCGAGACCGTGAAGTCGTGTTTGTGGGCACAGGCTTGCCCATGGTGGCGGCGGCTTTGGCTAAGCGTATGCATGCTAAGAATGCAAAAATTGTTTACGAGGCAGGCTTCATCGACTCAAACGCCGTTGACATTGCACTTTCAATCGCGGATTCCAGACTTGCTTACCGTGCGTCGGCGGCTGTGGGGTTGATTGAAACTTTAGGCTTGATGCTTCAAGGCGGTCACGTGGACGTGGGTTTTGTGGGCGCAGCGCAAATCGACGAATACGGAAATTTGAACACCACTTACATTGGCGACTTTGAACATCCGAAGGTGCGGTTGCCGGGCAGCGGCGGCGGAAACGACATTGTTTCATCTGCGAAGCGTATTGTTGTGATCATGAAGCATGAAAAACGCAAGTTCGTGAAAAAACTTGACTACGTAACAAGTCCAGGCTATATCGACGGCCCGGGCGTGAGAGAACGGGTAGGTTTGAAGGGTGGGGGTCCGGTACTGGTTGTAACGGATCTTTGCCAGATGGGGTTTGATGAGAAAAGCAAAAGGCTCAAACTATTAACCGTGCATCCAAGCATCACTGCTGAGCAGGTTCTGGAGAACGTAAGTTGTGATTTGATTGTTGAAGGGCGGGTGCCGGAGACCGAGCCACCCACGTTTGAGGAACTGAGTCTCTTAAGAGCCATAGATCCGCATGGCATATACATACCAAAACCAAACAAAAAACAACCGTAATCCTAACCGAGCAATCAAAACATTGGCATATTTCAACCGTGCCTAATCTGCTCTGGCTCCAGTCTACGTTTAATATTTTTTTAAAAGAAGAGTATTCATTGTGCATGAATAAGTTTAATACTATGTTGTGCATGATGTGTGGTGTGCAAACCCTTTTTGTTTGCATTAAATAGTATAAGGAGTTGAAGTTGCTAAATGTCTGGAAGAGAAATGCATAAGGCAGTTTGTGCTGAGTGCGGAAAAGAATGCGAAGTTCCGTTCAAACCTGACGGAAGCAGACCAGTATATTGCCGAGAATGCTATTCCAAACGAAGACCTGCGAGAAGATACTAACCTCGCAATGGTAGTATTCGTTAACAGTCATAGTTTTTTGTTTCCCACTTTTTAGTACAATCCTCTGCCATTAACAATAATAGGCAGAAACGCACAGTCTATACGTTCACAAAATAAGTAAAAGCGTAAGAGAAAAGGAAAAAATATGCCTACTGACCCAGTTTGCGGCGCGGTTCTCGACGAGAATTCGGCTAGGTTCAAGATAACTTACGAAGGAGAAACATATTACTTCTGCAGTTTGGCTTGCAAGAAGAGGTTCAAAAGGCACCCTATGAAATTCATCAAATAGTAATGAAACGCCAACTCTTCCATAGGAGCATGATTACAATTCGAAACAAAGTTTCTCGCGGCGAATACCTTGCCTTTCTTTCAGCAAAATATGATATCGACCCTGACAAGTTATTCTACGGGCTAATTTCAGCAGAAAAAGAATGGAAATCAGAATGTGGTGATCTTTCGATCGAGTGCCGTGGTGTTCGAGAAAACAAAATAGTTTTCTTATTGACGGAGGACTCTAAGGTAGTTGCACAGTTCTCGTTGTCAAGAGAGTTTCTTTTGGAAAAATTAAATCCTATTAAAAATCTTGGGCGAAACATGCTACTTAGAAGGTACTTGGTCAAGGAGCAAAAAAAGTCAAGGTCTTTTGGCATCAAAGATTTGCGGGTCGGGATGAAACAGGTTAACTTGAGAGCCAAGGTTTTGAAGATTTCAAAGCCTACGTTGGTGTTTACGCGATTCGGGAACTATGCTAGTGTGGCTAATGCCTTGATTGCGGATGACACCGGAACTATCAAGCTTTGTTTGTGGAACGAGCAGATAGGCATAGTATCCGTGGGAAGTATGGTGCAGATTGAAAACGCCAACGTGTCCACGTTCAGGGGAGAACGACAACTGAGGGTTGGTAAAAAAGGGAAACTCGTCAGCGCTGTTGGTCTTGAGCCAAAAATGATCGCAAGCGCTTGACCTTGAGCCTACGGATTAAATGAATGGGTGGTTGCATTCTAGTTCTTCTATCGAGGTTTTCGTTAAGGCTTTTATGTTGCCGAATTCAGTTTGTTCTCCGTAACTCACGAGCGTTATAGCAGTTCCGTCGCGTCCCATGCGTGCGGTTCGTCCGATTCTGTGAAAATACACTAACGCATCCAATGGGACGTTATAATTTACCACGTGGGTTATTCCTTCAATGTCTAAACCCCGCGCGGCAACATCAGTTGCGACGAGCAGTTTGAATCTTCCGTTTCTGAAGGCGCTAACTACGCTGTCTCTTTGTGCTTGGGTGAAGCCTGCATGTAACGGCTTTGCGTTGTGCCCGCGTAGTTTTAGGTTGTAAGCGAGTTTGTTTGTGTCTTGGCGTGTTCTGCAGAAAATTATGGCTTTGTGTATTTGTTTTTCGTTTAGTATGTCGCATAGAATCTCGAATTTGTTTGCGGGGTTTACAACGATGTAGTATTGTTTCATTTGTGTAAGAGCTATTTCGTCTTTGCTTACGAGTATTTTCTCGGGTTTTCGCATGTGCCTTTGGCACAAGTTCATGACTGTCTGGTCTATCGTCGCCGAGAACAGGCTTGTCTGTCTGTTTGTTGGCACTTTTGAAAGTATATATTCTACGTCTTCGATGAAGCCCATGTCCAGCATTCTGTCTGCCTCGTCGATCACGACTATCTTCACGAAAGCAAGGTTCAACGTCTTGCGTCTCAAATGATCTATGATGCGTCCAGGCGTACCTACGACGATTTGTGCGCCGTTTTCTAGAGCACGTATTTGGTTTTGGATTGATTCTCCACCGTAGACTGGCAGAACATGGAACCCGACGTACTTGCTGAGTTGATTTATGTGTTGTGCCACTTGTATTGCGAGTTCCCGTGTTGGTTCGAGGATTAATCCTTGAACGTTCCTAACTTTAGGGTCTAAACGTTCAATCATCGGTATTCCGAACGCGGCAGTTTTACCCGTGCCGGTTTGGGCTTGACCGATTACGTCGTTGCCCTTGAGTAGTGGTATTATTGCTTGTGCTTGGATTGGAAAAAGGCTGGTGAAGCCAAGCTCTTCGATGCCTTTCATTACTTCCTCGCTTAGAGGAAGGTCTTTAAAACATTGTGTTTGCAATTTATTGTTTCTTCCTGCCACAGAACTTGTGCGTGGATCGTCAAAAGGTTATTCTGAGATTCGCATCAATTAATGTGACTGCACATTAAACAGCAAGCCTTGCTTAAAAGGTTTATTACGTTTCACTCATTTTTTATTGCGTTCGGTAGGGTTCAGCGTTGGTCTAGTCTTGGTTTTTGTCCTGTGACTTTGCGCACGATGTTCCAGAAGTCTTGATCCGTGATGCCCTTCCGCATCTCCCGCATGTAACTCTTAATCTGATGCAGAATCAACTGCACCTCGCCCTTGTCACGGTTCTCCTGCATTTGTTTTATTTCATTTACTATCTCTCGTATCTGTTCGGGTGTGGCGTTGATTCCCGCCGACTTTAGTCGTTCTTCAACCAGATGTTTGCCTGTTTGTTTGCCCAAGTGGAATTTTGTTTCTCTGCCGACGAGTATGGGCGGAATTGGCTCATAAGACAACGGATGCACCAGCATGCCATGAACATGAATACCCGACTCGTGCGAGAATGCGTTGTCGCCTACAATCGGTTTATGCACGGGAATTGGAATTCCAAAATACTTCTCCGTGGTCCGCGCTAACTCAAACAGTTTTTCCGTTTTTATCCCAGTTTTCACGCCGTACAGCATTTCCAGCGCCATCACAACCTCCTCCAACGGTGCATTTCCTGCTCGTTCTCCAAAACCTGCCACGCATGTCTGCGGAAAAGTCACGCCTTCTTCCACCGCTGCCAAAGTGTTCGCTGTTGCCAAGCCAAAATCGTTATGACAATGCACTGACAAGGGTACTTTCTTCTTCGTCAACCGTGCCAACTCGTCACGCACAGTGGCCACCAAAAACTTCATACTCAATGGACGCAGAAATCCCACAGTATCCGCTAATGCTACTTTCTCCGCGCCCGCTTTGACCGCTGTTGCGCAAATTTTTATCACATCTTCTATGGGTGTCCGCGAAGCATCCTCCAAAACGAAATCCACGATAACTCCGTGCTTCTTTGCATACTCAATCGTGTCAACAGTCTTCTCTAAAACCTGTTCTCGCGACATCTTCAAACGATATTTTAAGTGGAGATCATTGAAAGCCGTAAAAACAGGAATCTCCCGCACACCCGCCCCCAAACAAGCATCAACATCACTACGGGTAATCCGCGCGGGCGCAGCGAGACTTGCTTGTGTAAAGTCTTGATTTGTAATCCGACGGACGGTCTTTCTTTCTTCTTCAGAAATCGCTGGATAACCAGCAACAATAACCGACACGCCGACTTCATCCAGAACCTTTGCCAAGTTAATCTTTTCCGCGGTCGTCAAAAAAACAGCAGGTGTTTGTTCGCCTTCTCTTAGAGTTTCGTCCCAAATGAAAACTTTTTCTGGCAAAGTTCGGGGTTTACTTTTTGCGAGGCGGTTATAGTTCGCGATTAACCCATTGGCTTCAAGTTTCTCCAACAATGCGGTCAACGTCTCCCGAGGCATACAAAATTTGCTATTAATCTCGGCACGCCTTATAAAGAATACAGTAGATTAGGAGTGTAAACAAGCAAATCCTAGGCTGTGGTGAAGGCTTCGGTATAGGTTCTCCCCAAGTTGACGAGGCACTTTTCGAGTTTCTCAATGTACACGGGCGTTTCGTTCTTAACAGCGTCAAGAAGCAGACTCTTTAACGTTGTAATAGGCGTACGCGTTACCTCGGCAGAAGTTTGAATCAGTTTCAGTTTCCATGCCAAACTGGCAAGTTTAGCCTCTGCAGCGTTCTTGTATCCTTTCATCACGGCTCACCGATACCATATATTGCATATTACGACATAATAAGGTTATTAGAAAAAACACAACATTCCAAAACCCGATATATTTCAAAATTCGGCTATGAAAACCCTAATTAAATGCAACCACAGAATCTACTATTTCTGTTTGCAAAAAGGAGCGAGATAGATAAAATGGAAGTTAAAAGAATAGCAGTCCTCGGTGCTGGCTTGATGGGGCACGGTATTTGCCAAGTTGCCGCTCAAACTGGCGGTTACGAGGTCTACCTACGTGATGTGGAGCAAAGATTCCTCGACAACGGCATGAACATGATAAAAACCAGTCTACAAAAATTCCAAGCAAAAGGTGCGCTTACTGAACAGCAAGTTAACGAAATCCTAGGAAGGATACACCCAACGCTAGACATGAAAGAGGCTGTTCAAAACGCTGACTTAATCATCGAGGCTGCACCCGAAATTCCAGACCTAAAAAGGCAAGTCTTCAAAGAAGTCGACCAACACGCGCCCCCACACGCTATAACCGCGTCCAACACATCGTCAATCAGCATAACCGAACTCGCCTCAGTCACAAGCCGACCGGAAAAAGTCTGCGGTATGCATTTTTTCAACCCGCCACAACTGATGAAACTAGTCGAAGTCGTTAGAGGAGCCAAAAGCACGGACGAAACCATTAACACAGTCCTCGAAGTTTCACACAAAATGGGCAAAGAAACCGTATTGGTGAAAAAAGACTGTCCTGGCTTTATAGTTAACCGCATACTAATCCCCGCATTAAACGAAGCTGTAGCCTTGTACTGGGAAGGCGTAGCAGATAGAGACGACATCGACAAAGCCATCAAACTCGGCTTAAACTGGCCCATGGGACCCCTAATGCTCTTGGACTACATAGGCGCAGACACCACACTCGCAATCGCCGACGTCCTCACCCGAGAAATCGACCCCAAATTCCACCCCACAATAGGCCTAAAACAAATGGTAAGCGCCAAGCTTTTAGGACGCAAGACAGGAAAGGGCTTTTACGACTGGACACAAAAATGATGCAAAGGTGAAAAAGCATGGAACTCAAAAACGTAATTTACGAAAAAAACGAAGGAATTGCCACAATCACGCTTAATCGCCCAGACGCTTTGAACGCCTTCAGCATTGAACTCATAAACGAATTACTACAATGCATCGATGACGTAAGCAGAGACGAAACAATCCGTGCAGTCATACTCACGGGCGCAGGCGAAAAAGCCTTCTCAGCAGGAGCAGACATCAAAGCCATGATAGGCATGAACGCCCTCAAAGCCCGGGAACTATCAACAAACGGCTATCGGTTATGCAAAGCCTTAGAAAAGTTGGAGAAGCCCGTAATCGCCGCTATCAACGGGTTCGCTCTGGGAGGCGGTTGCGAAGTCGCCTTATCCTGTGATTTTCGGATTGCGTCTGAAAAAGCCCGTTTAGGACAAACAGAGATCAATATTGGCTTGATTCCAGGCTGGGGCGGCACCCAAAGACTAACGAGGTTAGTGGGCAAGGCAAAGGCGAAAGAACTCGTCTTCACAGGAAAAATCATCGACGCAAAAACGGCAGAGCAGATAGGCTTGGTGGACATGGTTGTGCCTCATGAACAACTTATGACAACGGCGAGACAATTTGCGTTAGAACTCGCCAGCAAAGCGCCAGTTGCCCTCAAAGTGGCGAAAACTCTCATTGACAATGGACTTGAAACCGACCTAGAAACTGCCTTGGCGCTCGAAAGAGAAGGCTTCGGCATAGTTGCATCGAGCGAAGACTTGCAGGAAGGCGTAAAGGCGTTCACAGAAAAACGAAAGCCAACATGGAAAGGACGATAAGCACACAAAAACTTCACTGGGCGGACTGCCTCAACCGTTTCAAAGCGCCGCCCGCCTCTATTATTTCCAACAAAAACTTGGGCAATCTTGTCCCCGCATAATTTTCTTTTCTCGAAACGTTCTTTATTGTGCCAGTTTCAAGGTTGATTTCTAAGACGTCGCCGCTTTTGATTTTTTCTGATATGTCCTTGCATTCAATGACAGGCAAGCCGATGTTGATTGCATTACGGAAAAAAATTCGGGCAAACGATTCCGCAACCACTGCGCCGACGCCTAGACGCTTCAAAAGCAAGGGTGCAATCTCGCGGCTTGATCCGGAACCAAAGTTTTTTCCAGCCACGATGATTTCGCCTTTGCGGATTTTTTCAGCGAAACGCGGAATTGCACCTTCAAGCACGTGTTGCATCATTTGTTCCGTATCTCTCATTGTGAGGTATGGTCCGGGTAGAATTAGGTCGGTGTTGATGTCATCGCCGAGTTTCCATGTCTTCCCTTTTATGACGGTTCTCATCATGCTTCACCCAAGCGTATTTGGGTTGGTAATTTTTCCCTTCAACGCTGACGCCGCCACTGTCGCTGCAGAGGCAAGATAAACTTTCGCCTTTGGGCTACCCATCCTACCGACAAAATTTCGGCTCACTGTGGCGATGGCTGTTTCGTCTGCGGCTAAAAGCCCCAAGTGCCCGCCTGTGCAAGGTCCGCATGTGGGTGATTCAATGATGCCGCCGGCTTCTAAGATTGTTCTTATTATGCCTTTTTTTTCTGCTTCCAGAAAGATTTCATACGAAGCCGGGATTACTATGAAACGAACGTTTTTGGCTGTTTTCTTGCCCTTTAGGAGTTTTGCCGCTACGGCGAGGTCTTCGAGTCTTCCCCCGGTGCACGAACCGATGAAGGCTTCGTCGATTGGTGTGTTTTCCACCTCGGTTACTGGTACGCTGTTGGCTGGGGTCGGCGGTTTTGCAACTTGTGGTTCTAGGTTAGAAATTTCTAGGTCACGCTTTTCGATGTATTCTGCGTCTTTGTCGGCTTTGACTATTTTGTAGGCGCGTTTTGTTCTTGCCTTAACGTAGCGTGTTGTTTTTTGGTCTGGCGGAACTATCGCGGCTTTGGCTCCTGCTTCGACGCCCATGTTGCAGATTGTCATGCGTCCGTCGATGCTTAGTTGTTTTACTGTATGGCCGTAATATTCGATAGCTTTGTACACGGCGCCGTCGGTTCCAATTTCTTTCAAAATTCTAAGGATAATGTCCTTGCCAGAGATGAACTTTGGGAGTTTTCCGGAGATTGTGTATTTGATTGTTTCGGGCACTTTGAACCAGAGTTTTCCGGTGGCGAAAACCACGGTCATGTCTGTGGCGCCTACTCCCGTACTAAACGCTCCCAACGCGCCGTAAGTTGTTGTGTGGCTGTCTGTGCCTACTATGAGTTCGCCGGGGCAAACAAAACCTTGCTCGGGCATGATTTGGTGACAGATGCCAGCATTCATGTCGAACCAGTTGCTGACGCCATATTTTTTGACGAATTGGCGGCAAGTTTTGTGGATTTCTGCAGCGTCCACCGAAGGCGCCGGCACCCAATGGTCAAGCAGGGCCACAATGCGTTTTGGGTTCCAAACCTTTTCATAGCCTAAGCTTTCAAAAAGATGTGCCACCCCGTTCGGTGTGCCCAGTTCTTCGTGTACCATTGCCCAATCAACCTTTGCCTCGACAAATTCGCCAGCCACAGCTCTTTGTTTAGGACTATGTGCAGTGAGAATTTTTTCGGCGATAGTCATGCCCACTTCTGTGACATCCCCGTTTTTCTGGGAATAATTGTTGTTTTGACTATAAATCTCTACTTTCCAATTCGCAAAGTGGACCGGGCGGGATTTGAACCCGCGGCCTCCTGAGTGCAAGTCAGGCATTCATACCGCTGAACTACCGGCCCACGAAACTTCAAGAAACTGTTATTGAATGACTTTATGAATGTTTTGTAAAAAGGAATACCAATTAGTTTTATTAGTGCGACTTAAACTACTGCATACAAACGAAAAGGGGCTGTCGGCTAGCTTGGTCTAGGCTATGAGCCTCGGGCGCTCGTGACCCCGGTCCAAATCCGGGCAGCCCCACCATGTTTAAACCAGCGTCGTCCACCGTTACTTATTTTTCATTAGGCATCACTATGCCCCGCTCAGGAGTTCCGTAAGTGATAGCTTTTCCTTCCAGCCAGAATTTCCCCACGAGGGCGCATGTGACGGCGTCCAGTTCATGGTCGCTCATTCGACTATTTAGTCCTTTAATGCCCATCCTCTCTAAACCGGCTCTTAATTTCACGAGACCCTTTTGCTTTCGCGGGATTCCTAGGATGTCTTGGGCGCCGCCGGGATAGACCTCTATCACTGTAAAGTGCTTGTTTTCAAGGGTTTTTCTAAGGCTTATCCCTCTACTGGTCAGTTGCCTCATGGGGCCGAGGGTTATTGGGAAGAACTTTATCCCTCTTCGCAAGAGTTCTTTGTCGCATTCTCTCAAGTGAACGTTCGTCCTCTGTTCTATGGATTTTCTCCCTGCTGGAAGGCTCAAAGGTGCATCGATGGCAACTACTTTAGGATTGTTCTCCTTAATTTTATCCAAAATTTCCTCATCCATGTAGACCAGTAAGGTTTCCACCTTCATGCCCGTAAGGATGCAAAGACCCGAGGGTCTGGTTTCTACACCAGCCAAATCCAAGCCGATTACTGACATTCAGGTTCAACGTAGATGTTCGGTGATTGATCCTTATAATTCTTCTATCGTTGCCTTTTTGGTGGTTACTCGCGTTTTCTTTGGTGTTTCATTATTATTGCCAATAAACAACGGAGACGATTGTTAATGTAAGTAGAAAGGTCGACGTTGAAAACTCTGGAATAGGCTCTCCAGCGATCGTTAAAGTCGCATCCATCCCGGAGTGGAACTTACAGTGATAGGGGATAACATCGTTTGGATATAGAGCATGCAAGCTGTTATACTGGCTCTGGGTCATGTTGCGTTCATAAACGGCGCCGGAGGCTAATGTTTGGTTCGTTGATTCCGTCTGGTGCTCCGCTTGAACCCGTGGTTACTGTGTGAGTGAGGGCTCCGTGATTTTGCCATACTATTTTGACGCTTTGACCAGTGAACGGGTTAGTCGGTCTTATGGTTATGCTGGCAAGTCGAAAGAAATTGTCTCGAATGTCGATGTTGCAGACCAGATCATTATAGGGCGAAGCGAAGGATCGTGCGCCCACACCGAAGTTTTATACACTGAAACCGCGACAACTGCTGCAAGTATTATTGAGACGACAAAACCGCGTTTCACCGTGTAACTCTTTTAGATATAGATTCTCTACCTCGAAGAGGGCTGGGTGAGCATATAAAACTTGCTTTAAAACAGGGTTTATGGTCTTACGCATTCTGCTTTGGCGCGGTACGGTCGTTTCCTTATGCGTCTTCGTTTGTGGCATTCACATTCGTAGACACGCACAACTAAATAGCCATAGTCTTCGTATCTGCATCCGCAAGGCAACACAGTTTCCCTCGTGGCTCAACCCTCACAACCAAACATTAACCACAAACAAACCTATAAAAGCAGAACCTCAACATCGAAAAGACCCCTTCTCAACCAAAGAGAACAACCAGCCTCCACGCCATGTTTTCATCATATTAAGCCTATTTAACGCATAAAAACCCTTTAGAAAGGACGCATGCGTTTTCCCTCCAAGAAGACTGAACCCTCGTGTGCGTTCTGCTTTGCAGAAATGATACCTAGACTAGGGAAAGGCGTGTGCGTTTTAGGAAAGAAACTCGCCCGCAACACGACAACACATCACAACATCAAAACCATATTTGCGGTATATTTGGAGCCTAATAGGATCATATATGGAAGAGGGCCTAGGAGCACGCCGAACAGAAACCCAAAAACCAACTAACCTAAATAAACAAAACCCCTAATTCTAACAGAGAAGAGGCAAAAACATTGCAGTACTCAATAATCGCAGATTCATATGAAAAAATCGAAGCAACCACAAAACGCCTAGAAATGACAGATCACCTCGTAGAACTTCTCAAAAAAACCCCAAAACAACTCATCGACAAAGTTGTTTACCTAACACAAGGAAAAATCTACCCCGACTTTACAGGCATCGAAATAGGCATAGCCGAAAAACTCGCCATAAAAGCCCTTGCCCGAGCAACTGGACAAAACGAAGAAACAATCGAAAACAGCCTGAAACAAACAGGCGACCTCGGCGAAACCGCACAACAATTCCTACAAAAACGCATCCAAGCCACCCTCTTCCAACAACCCCTGACAGTCACAAAAGTCTACGAAACCCTCGAAAAAATGGCAAAAACAACGGGACCAGGCTCCATCGACACCAAAATGAGCCTACTTGCAGGGCTCCTAACCAACGCCTCCCCAAAAGAAGCAAAATACCTCATCCGCACCGTCACGGGTAACCTAAGATTAGGAATCGCCGACATGACCGTACTCGACGCACTTGCAATTGCCTACGGAGGTGGAAAAGAAGCCCGCCAACATCTCGAACGTGCCTACAACATTTCTTCTGATCTGGGCAGAGTCGCTAAAACAATTACAGAAAAAGGAATAGAAGGCATCAAAAAATTCGAAGTAGTCATAAACGAACCCATACGTCCCATGCTCGCCGAACGTCTATCCTCACCACAAGAAATCCTTGAGAAACTCGGCGGAAAATGCATAGCAGAATTCAAATACGACGGCGAAAGAATCCAAGCCCACAAAGTCAACGACAAAATCACGCTCTATTCACGCCGACTAGAAAACATAACCGACCAATACCCAGACGCCGTAGAACTCTTCCAAAAATACGTAAAAGCTCAAACAGCCATTCTGGAAGCAGAATGCGTCGCCGTTGACCAAGACACTGGAGAAATGCGTCCTTTTCAAGAACTGATGCATAGAAGACGAAAATACGGTGTAGAAAAAGCCGTCGAAGAATACCCCATCTCACTCTTCATGTTCGACGTTTTATACTCTAACGGAAAAGACCTAACACTAAAACCCTACCCAACCCGCCACAAAGAGCTCGAAAGAATCATAACCCAAAGCGACCGTACCAGAACCGCAGAATACTTAATCACAGACAATCCAGAAGAACTCGAAAAATTCTTCGAAAAAGCCGTCGAAAACGGCTGCGAAGGATTAGTATGCAAATCAATCGCGCCTGATTCAATTTATCAAGCCGGCGCAAGAGGATGGCTCTGGATAAAATACAAACGCGACTACAAAAGCGAAATGACCGACACCGTGGACCTCGTGGTGGTAGGCGCTTTTCATGGAAGAGGTAAAAGAGCCGGCACGTACGGTGCGCTGTTACTGGCAGTTTACGAACCCGAGGATGACTTGTTCAAAACCGTGTGCAAGTGTGGCTCTGGATTCTCAGACGAAGACCTAGAAAAACTGCCAAAAACTCTTGAAAAACACAAACTCACCCACAAGCATCCACGAGTCAAATCATTCTTGGAAGCAGACGTGTGGTTCGAACCAAAAATGGCTCTCGAAATAATCGGCGCGGAAATCACACTCAGCCCGGTTCACGTATGCGCCATGGACGTAATTCGCAAAGGAAGCGGCCTAGCCGTCAGATTTCCTCGGTTTACAGGAAAGTACAGAGAAGACAAATCGCCCGAAGACGCCACCACAGAACAAGAAATCATCGAAATGTACCGTAGTCAACTCAAAAAAGTGGAAAGTTAAAAAAACGGCTACTTGCCTGGATACAAATGGCAAGCAACCATGTGACCGTTACCCACATCCACTAATTGTGGTTCTTTTGTACGGCAAATCTCACCCACTACAACGGGACATCTTGTGTGGAAACGACAACCTGGAGGCGGGTTTATCGGACTCGGGATCTCACCTTTTATAATAACTTCGACACGGGCCGACTCTGGATCAGGCACGGGCACTGCAGAGATTAACGCCTGAGTATACGGGTGCAACGGTTCAAGAATAACTTGTTCCGCCGTGCCTTTTTCCATTATTTTCCCTAGGTACATGATAGCGATTCTGTCGCAGATGTGTCGTGCTAAGGCCAAATCGTGAGTAATGTACAGGAATGATACACCAAACTTCCTGACCAACTCAACCATCAGGTTCAAAACTTCGGCACGAATAGAAACGTCAAGCATGGAAACAGGTTCATCTGCAACTATAAAGGACGGATCCAAAACCAAGGCCCTTCCCGTCGCAACTCGTTGTCTTTGACCACCGCTCAGTTCGTGAGGAAACCTGAAAAGGAACTCTTCGGGAGGCACCAGCTGAACATTTTCGAGTGCTTGGTGGACGCGTTTTTCAATCTCTTCTTCGCTGCCTATTTTCTGTATTCTCAAAGGTTCAGCCATTATGTCAGCAATGGTCATCCTTGGGTTGAGCGACTCGTACGGATCCTGAAACACAATCTGCATTCTCTTGCGTACTGGCTTCATTTCTTTCTCCGAAAGCGGAGCCAAATCTCTTCCCTCGAAAAAGATCCGCCCGCTCGTCGGATC
Source organism: Candidatus Bathyarchaeota archaeon A05DMB-4 (assembly GCA_019685575.1). GTDB lineage: Archaea > Thermoproteota > Bathyarchaeia > Bathyarchaeales > SOJC01 > JABFQO01. The sequence goes on from JABFQO010000005.1 coordinate 57,146, forward strand.
AATCAGTTTCAGCACTAGGCGTCCAGTGGTTGTTTTACCGCTGCCGCTTTCTCCAGCCAGACCAAAAATCTCAGCCTTTTTTATTTCAAAAGAAATTCCATCAACGGCGCGAACGAAAAGTTGTCTTCTGGTAAGCAAAGTTTCCCAAAAACCCATTCTTACAGGGAACCATTTTCTTAAATTTTCGACTCTAACGATTTCTTCCATGCGATCATCTCCTATTTCTTAGTCACCAAATGGCATGCCACATAATGTTGTTTCCCTATATCAATTGGCATAGGTTCCTCTTTCCTACAAATCTCCATCGCATAAGGACATCGCGGATGGAACCTGCATGCTGGAGGGGGATCTAATAAATCTGGTGGGGAACCAGGAATTGAGGTTAATTCTGTTCGAGGCGCCTTGATGCTTGGGAAAGCGTTAATCAAGCCTTGAGTGTACGGATGTTCCGGGTCTTTAAAGATTGAAACGACATCGGCATATTCCGCCACTTTTCCGCCATACATGATTACACATTTTTCGCATGTTTCGGCGATGATAGAAAGGTCATGTGTAATCATAATCATGGCGAGATCTAGTTTCTTTTTTAGTTCACGCATTAATTTTAAAACTTGTGCGGCAACGATGACGTCTAGGGCGGTTCCAGGCTCGTCTGCAATGAGAAGCGCGGGGTTGCATGCTAGAGCCATAGCGATGAGTGCACGTTGCCTCATTCCTCCGCTGAATTCGTGTGGATAGTTTGGTGCACGTTCTGGGTCTAATCCTACTGTTTCGAAAAGTTTTCTCACGCGTTCATCAGCTTCTTCTTTGCTAATCTTCTCGTGAGTCAAGATAGCTTCTGAAATTTGATCGCCCACTCTGAAAACAGGATTGAGTGCGTTCATTGCGCCTTGGAAAACTATGGAAACTCCTTTCCATCTGATTTTTTTACGCATCTCATCCTCTGAAAGTTTAACGATGTCCATGCCTTTGAAGAGTATTTTTCCTCCGATTACTCTGCCGTTGGATGGTAAAATTTTTAGAATGGAGAGTGCTGTTGTGGTTTTGCCACATCCTGATTCGCCAGCTAATCCTACGGCTTCGCCTTTTTCTACTTGAAAACTGACGCCGTCAACGGCTTTCACTGGTCCTCTAAGCGTTGTAAAGTAGGTTCTTAGTTCTTTGACGTCCAGAATCGGCATAAACTTTGCCTCGATTTTTGGCCTTCCATTAGTTTTTGGTAGGATAAGAGCGTATAGTAGATATAAAAAGTTTTTTCAGAAGATATGGAAATTGCCTTTTTTTCAAGCAGTAGCATTGAGAGGTAATCTGCTGATTAAGATGAGAGCGTGATTTCTTCGTAGTTTCCTTTTGAAATTCGCAAATGCGGGTATACTTTTGTTTGTGTCAAAGTAGAGCCTGGCGCGATTGTGACATCGTCGGCGATGACGGAGATTGCATAGATTTTGGTGGGTTCGTTTTTGTTTGATTCTATTGTAGTATGGCGTCCGATTATGCTGTCTTTTATTTTTGCGTTGTCGCCTATTATGGCTCTGTCCATTACAGCCGAGTTTTCTATTGTTACGTTTTTTCCAATAGTGGTGTAATTGTCGATTGAGGAATTTATGATTGTAACGCCGTCGCTGATTTGGCAGTGTCTTCCTATGAGCACCGCGCCCTCAAGTCGAATTCTACCAGTTTTAATCTTGCGAATAATCTTCTCCCGACGAATAATGGATTCTCCACTTTCGCCTTGCACCCAAACTCTGGCATTTTCTGATATTCTGCCGCCAAAGTCTCCCAAAGAAGAAAGTTTTCCATGCAGCATATCTTTCATGGCTTCTAGGTATCTTTTAGGTGTTCCTATGTCGTACCAGTTTCCCTTTAACTTGTACCCGTATACGGGTCTTCCTGTTTTGATTAGGTAAGGGATGAAATCGTAACCAAAATCGAGTCGATGGTTTTTCTTAATTATCTCCTTTACGCCTTTTTCCTTGAAAATCTTTCGGATTTCGGGGGTTACCAAGTATAAGCCTGTGTTGGCGAGATTGGATGGCGCTTCGCCTTTTGCTGGTTTTTCTACGAACCGTGAAATTCGCATGTCCTTGTTTACGTCTGCGATTCCGTAGCCTTCCACATCTTTAACCTCGCGCAATGCGATTGTCATAGTTGCCTCTTTTTGCTGGTGAAATTCCAGACAATGCTTAACATCTATGTCGAAAATGTTGTCGCCTTGCACGGCGAAAACGGGGTTTTTAACATCGTAATACTCCATGTTAATCCTAGCCGAATCCGCGCTCCCATAATCTTCTACGTTAGGTTGATATTTTATGTGAATGCGCGGTGAAATGTTGTATCTCGTGGAAAAACCCACGCCAGATTCAAAATAATCGTGCAAACTACGATAGTTTGTATAGCCTTTTACGCCGAAAATAAAATTTTTCACTCCTTGCTGCGCTAAGCAGAGGAGAGAAATTTCGATTAGTGGTCTATTTAAGAGGCGTATGCAGGCTTTTGAAACTTCTGCCGTGAGGGGAAGGAGACGTTTTGCGATTCCGCCAACTGGGATTATAACCCGTAGATCGTCAGTGATGTAATTCATAACAGTTTTTCTCCGAACAGCATAAGTGAGTTTTTACTACTAAAGCATTTTCGTGTGGTTGCTTTCTTGCTGTTGCGAAGAGTTTATATTAAATCTTGCGATATATGTTTGTTGTCGGGGGTTATCGTTGTGGGGCGTGTTGAGCGGTGTAAAGGGGAGGATAAGCGTGTGGAGTGTGTTGGTAAGCGTTGTGTTGATTGTAGGTTTGGGAGTGTTTGTGGGAGTAAAGTTTTTTGTGGTTGGTTGCGGAGGGTTTTTGTTGCGTCTGTGGATGATTGTGTGGAGTTTGTTGTTTGTCCGAGGTTTGAGGTTGAGCCGTTGGAGTATCGGGTGTTTAGAAGGGCTTGATTTTTTGTGGGGAGTAAGTTTTAAAGGTTTTATTGACTGATTGTTTTGCGGTTTGTGTGGGATGATTAGGGTTAGTGCTTTTCTACGGTTGATGCGTCCTGTGAATTGTTTAATGATGGGTTTCGCCGTGATTGTAGGTGCGGCTTTGGTTGGGGAAAATGTTTTTTCGGGTGATGTTTGGGCTAGGCTTTTGCTTGGATTTTTTGTAGGGGTCTTTTTGACTGGGGGTTCGATGGTTGTGAATGATGTTGTTGATCGTGAGATTGACGCCGTAAACGAGCCGAAGCGTCCAATTCCAAGCGGCGCTGTTTCAGTGTTTCAGGCAAAGGTTTTTGCTTTGGTTTTGGGCGTGTTGGGTTTTTCTTTTGCTTTGGGTTTGGGTTGGGAATGCTTATTGATTGCGGGTGTTTCGTGGTTCGTGCTTTTTGCATACGTAATGTGGGGTAAGCGTACCGGGTTTTTTGGGAATTTGTTGGTAAGTGTTTGTGTTGTAATTCCGTTTGTTTTCGGCGGTTTTGCTGTTGGAAGAGGTTTTACTGAGGCCAGTGTGATTTTTGTGGTGTTGGCGTTTCTTTCCAACACGGGGCGCGAGATTACTAAGGGAATTGTGGATGTTGAAGGTGACAGAAGAAAGAATGTGCGCACCGTGGCTGTTAGTTTGGGAAGTCGATTCGCGGCGGTTTTGTCAGTGGTTTTTTATGTTTCTGCCGTGGTGCTGAGTGTTTTGCCTTGGAAGTTGGGGTTGGTTTCGGCTTGGTTTTTACCTTTTGTCGTTGTTACTGATGTGGGTTTAATTGTGTCGTGTGTTTGGCTTTTGCGGGACTTTTCTCGAGAAAATGCCAAGCAGATTAAGAAGTTGGTTTTGATCTGGTTTATTTTTGGGCTTTTGGCCTTTTTGGCAGGCACAATTCTGTGACCGTGCGTTTCTCGGCGCAGGTTAGGCCCCTCTTCCATATATGATCCTATTAGGCTCCAAATATACCGCAAATATGAACAGAGAACCGGCGGTTCACTTGAAAGATTAGTTGGGTAATCCTCTGGTTTTTCTTTCTTTTTTTGTTTTCTTTATCATTTGTTCGACTTGTTTGACCGTGGTTCCGAGGTAGTTTCTTGGGTTTAATGTTTTGGTGATTTCTTCTTCGGTTAGTAGTTTCCGAACTTTTTTGTCTTCCAGAAGGGTTGTTTTGAAGGGTTGGTTTTCTGTTTCGCTTTTGATGGTGAGCAGTCGTAAGTGTTCGTGGGCTTCCTGACGGTTCATTCCCTTTGCTGCCAAGGCTAGCATCACGGCTTCTGACATGCATCGTCCTTGGGTTAGGCCTATGTTTTTCTTCATCTTCTCCTTGTCTACAACAAGTCCCGACAGAATTTCGGTCATCAACGCGAGCACGTAGTCTGTGAGGATACAGACTTCGGGGATAATGAATCTTTCAGCAGATGATTGTGTCAAGTCTCTTTCGTGCCAAGTTACGACGTTCTCTAATGCTGGCGACGCTAGGCTCCGAACGATTCTCGCCAAGCCGCAAACTCGTTCTAAAGTTATTGGGTTGCGTTTATGAGGCATGGTGGAACTGCCTACTTGTTTCGCTTTTTCGAATGGTTCAAAAAGTTCTCCGATTTCTGGTCTCTGTAGTTCGCGGATTTCGGTGGCGAAATTCTCTAGTGATGAAACTATTAGGGCGAGAAGTGAGACGAATTCGGCGTAACGATCGCGTTGGATGATTTGGGTTGAAATGTCGGCGGGTTTTATGCCTAATTTTTCCATAGCAAGTTCTTGGATTTTGGTCGCGTTTGGTCCAAGGCCTGCTTGGGTTCCTACGGCACCGCTCATTTTTCCAACGAGTAGTCGTTCGTTGCACTCTTTTAGGCGTTGGATGTGTCGCGCGTTCTCTCGCATCCAAACCGAAAACTTGAATCCTAAAGTGATGGGTAATGCATGTTGTCCGTGGGTTCGTCCCATCATTAAGGTACGTTTATGCTTTTGGGCTTGCTTTATTAGAACCTCTTCAAAATCACTTAGCCGCCGCTCTAGAATCTTGACTGCTTCCTTAAGTTGCAAGGCGGTCGCTGTGTCAAGAATATCGGAACTCGTGGCTCCGAGATGCACGCAAGCCCCGCTGGGACCGCATACCTCTGCCAAGGCGCGTACAAGCGCTGCAACATCATGCTTAATCTCTTTTTCAATAGCCTTCACTCTGTCGAGTTGGACATGCTTTATCGATGCCATCTTCATGATAATTTGCGCATCTTTCTTCGAAATGTTACCCACTTCAGCGTGTGCCCACGCAAGCGTGGCTTCCACGTCTAACATTTTTTGCAGACGGTTTTCTTCATCAAAAACTCGTAGCATCTCTTTTGTTCCGTATCTGCCCGTGTCGATTGGGAGTATTGGCAAGTTTCTTCCTCCTTTCGTTTATTGTGTAAAGTTTGTTTTTATCAGTTTGTATTATGTGGCGAAGTATCTTTTTATTACTTTACCAACTAGTATTGCTGGGTATGGTGAGGGACGTGTTGGACGACGCCTTCTTTGAAACGTTGAGACAGAGAAGTGAGAAATTCTTTCGACTTTCGCATCACGACAAATCGCATGTTGAAAGAGTGTACAATTTAGCCCTACGAATAGCAAGAGAAGAAAACGCTGACGTTGATGTTGTTAAAGCCGCAGTTTTGCTTCACGACATAGCCCGAGCCATGGAGGACGAAGGGAAAATCGACGACCACGCCGCAGAGGGTGCAAAGATGGCGAGAGAAATACTCGATGAAATCGGCTTTCCTAAAGAAAAGATAGGCGAAGTCATTCATTGCATTGAAGTGCACAGGTTCAGGAAAGGCATGAAGGCTGAAACTTTGGAGGCAAAAATACTTCAAGACGCAGACAGATTAGACATCATCGGCGCCGTCGGCATAGCCCGAGTGTTCACGCGAGGAGGATGGAGTAATATACCCATACATGACCCAGCCATAAAGCCTAAGGAAAGGTATGACGGCAAATCCGAAACCTCAGTTAATCACATTTACGAGAAGATTCTTAAAGTAAAAGGCACGTTCAACACAGAAACTGCTCGAAGAATCGCCGAAGAAAGACATGAGTTCGTGAAAACTTTTCTTGAAAGACTCCTTAAAGAGTGGAAAGGAGAAATATAAACCTCCAACCATGGAGATCATCGTTAATGGGCGCCATCACAGCGGTAGTGACCAAAGAAGAACAAGACACGGCCAACGCGATTTTGACAATGATTAAAGAGTTGGCGCACCGCGGCAAAGTTGCTTATGGAATCGCAACCGCAAAAGAACAGACGCTTGCAAACTCCATAGAAAAACTTTGCCCAGAAAAACTTCGGTCTAACATTGGTTTGGGCTACGTTTTCTCCAAAACTCTTCCCACAGATGCCCCCCTCCTAATTAAAACCGACAACTTCACATTCGTTTTCGAAGGCAGAACACACCCGCCCATAAACATCAACGAAAAATTACAACCAAACCCTCAAAAAACTGCCGAAGGGATAATCAAAAACTGTGATGGCGCCTACGTTTTTGCCATCGCCACCCCCGACGTCCTAATCGTCGGCAGAGACACCCTCGGATTGGCACCGCTCTATTTTGCCAAGAACAAATCATCCATCGCCTTCGCATCCGAACGCAAAGCATTGTGGAAACTCGGTTTAAAAACTGCAGAATCCTTTCCACCCGGCAACATCGCCACGATAAAAAGCCAAAGCTTCTCATTCAAACCCGTCAAAACAGTCAAGCAACCCAAGGTGAAACCTTTAGACATGAAGTTTGCGGCTGAAAAGCTACAAAGACTTTTGTTGCAGTCAGTCAAGGTACGGGTTTCCGACGTGAAAGAGGTCGCTGTCGCGTTTTCTGGCGGCTTGGACAGCGGCACGGTTGCTTTTCTAGCCAAAAAATGCATGGTCAACGTCGAGTTAATAACTGTCTCGTTAGAAAATATGCCGGAAACCAGCCACGCCGAAGACGCTGCCAAAGCCTTAGCACTTCCAATCCACACACGAACCATCTCCGTCAACGACGTAGAAAAAACGCTTCCCAAGGTTTTGTGGCTAATCGAAGACCCCGACCCCGTGCAAGCCAGCATCGCCCTTCCGCTTTTTTGGACCGCCGAACACGCCAAGAAACACGGGTTTAAAGTCTTGTTATCTGGTCAAGGTGCCGATGAACTCTTCGGCGGCTACCACAGATACCTCAGCATCTACGCGGAGAAGAGCCCTGAAGAATTACAGAAAACGTTGTTTCGCGATGTTGCACGATGCTATGAGACGAATTTTCAACGCGACAGCCACGCTTGCGCATTTCACCAAGTGGAACTGCGGCTTCCTTTCGCTGATTTTCGCGTGGTCAACTTTGCCCTAAGTTTGCCTTTATCACTCAAGATTGATTCTTCAGCTGACTTGCTAAGAAAAAGAGTGCTCCGCCAAGCCGCAGAGAACATGCACGTACCCCAACTAATCGTTTGCAAGACTAAAAAAGCAGTTCAGTACGCCACGGGAATCACCAAAACCCTGCAAACATTGGCGAAAAGAGAAAACTTAAACACCTCAGACTACGTAAGAAAGGTTTTCCAAAAAATATACCCCGATGTGAAAACAGAATGACCAAAACCGCGATAATCTACACCCAAAAATATCTCGACCACAACCCGGGACCGACCCATCCTGAAAGCCCGAGGCGGCTTAAGGCGATTATGGAAGAACTAAAATCCAGCCGCATCATCGACGAAGAAAACTGCAAAATTTTCGAGCCCGACCAAGCACGCAGAAAGGATGTCGAACTTGTTCATCATCCCGACTACATCGACCTCGTAAACCGCACATGCTCTCTCGGCGGCGGTCTTCTAGACCACGGCGACACCGAAGTTTCGCCAGACAGTTATGAAGTAGCGCTCTACGCGGTGGGCGGTGTTTTAAAAGCCATAGATTTAGTCCTCGTAAAAAAAGTTGAAAACGCATTCGCTTTTGTTCGTCCACCGGGGCACCATGCCGGCCCGTACACTGCTTCGGGATTCTGCATTTTCAACAACATCGCGGTCGGAGCCAAATATCTTCTGCATCACTTCAACCTTGACCGTGTCTTGATTTTAGACGTTGACGCTCATCACGGAAATGGCACTCAAGAAATTTTTTACGACACTGACAAGGTGTTGTTTATTAGTTTGCATCAAGACCCAAGAGGTTTTCCGGGCACGGGTTTCGTGGATGAAATCGGCGAGAAAGACGGCTTGGGTTACTCGATAAACATTCCTTTACCATACAGAACTGGTGATGATGTTTACAAACGTGCCTTCGAGGAACTTGTTACGCCTATCGTGAAGCAGTACCGTCCACAGTTTATTCTAGTCTCAGCAGGGTTCGACGGCCACTACAGCGATCCAGTAGCATCACTTTCGCTCACCGTGGACGGCTACGCGAGAACTTTTCGTTTCATTCGAGAGTACGCTGCAACCCTCTGTCAAGGAAAACTTGTCGCCGTGCTCGAGGGTGGTTACAGCTTAAGATTCGTTGGAAAAATCGCCGCATGCGCAGTTGCCGAAATGGCCGGGGTTGGGTATTCCTTCGCAGATAGCGTTCCACAGATAAATGGTGCTGTTACGAAACAAGGTGAAAAAGTGATAGAGGAAGTAAAAAAGATTCAATCCACGTATTGGAAGTTAGGCTAATTTTTTAGGCGTGTTATTCGGTGACTTCTATTGCTGCGTTTGGGCATTGCGCCTCACATGCTCGACAGACGAGGCATTCTGATTTTTTGACAGGAATGGATTTTTCGTTCTGTATTTCGAAAACTCCGACGGGGCATGTGTCGACACATGTTGCGCATCCGTTGCATTTTTCAAGATTCACCTTTACATCGACCATTGCATTATCAACTCCTGTTTTTGGTTTTATTTTTCAAAATGTTTGGGTGGAATAAAAGGGTTTAGGAATTTTAGGTAGCGCCTTCGCTTAGTCTTAAAAGTGCGCCGTCCATGCTTGTTTTTGCCTTTTCTCTTCTTTTGTTGTACTGGTCTTGAAGCCGCTTGTAAGTCTCTAGCGAAATTTCTCCACGTCTATATTGTGCCGTTACGCGTCTCGCTTCTGCTTCTACTCCTTGTAGTTCTGCCTCGGCGACTTCGAGTTCTTTGATGATGTCTGCATATTTTGGACTGGCAGATTTTACTTTCTGTTTAAGGTCAACCATGTCTCTGTTTAATCTGGAAAGTTGGCTCTCCAGCATTCGTCTTCGAGCCTTATACCTTGCACGGGGCAATCGGCCTTTTTGCATTTGGGTGTCTAACGAATCCAACTCGCGGAGAATCCTTTTCCTTTCCTCATAAGACGAAACTATGTCGCGAAGAACATGAGTTTTTACTCCAACCCCCGGCAACGGCGCAGGTACAGCGGCTCTTGGTGCTTTCCATATTAACGCGACAACGCATCCTATCGCTGCGAGCGCTGTCATCCATAGCGTTGGGCGGTATGATGCCCAAAGTAAGGAGTAAGAATATTCCATCGTTAGGTTCATGTTATTGTATAGCGAAACATTGTAGGCTGTGAAGAGGATTTTCTCGGAAAGTGCTCCTTTCTGAAGAATGTAGTCTCCAGTGCCAGGCAACGTAGACTGCTTTAGAGATGCCCCCTCTGGGAAAGTGATGCTTGTGGTTAGTTTTCGAGCCACTCTGTTCAAGTTTTTGGTTGTTGGAAAGTTTAAATTGAAATCGCCCGGTGTTGTTTCGGTTAGATAGTATGTTCCGGGCAGGTAGTAAGTTAGTTTGAATTTTGTGGAGTTGCCTCGGTTTAAAGCAAGTCCAAAATCTACGGAGTAGGTTGTTGTGTTTTTGTCCGCTAAGGCTGCGGTTATGGCTTTTCCCTGCAGGTTCCATGCTGAGACGTTGTTGGCGCCTTCTGGAAGCCGTATTCGCATACCCGTCAATTGTTGTTGCATCTGGCTTGTCACAGTGTAATCTTCTGTTACGAAAATGTTGCCCCATCCGTCTATTTCTATGCGTCTCTCCAACGCGTCAATAGTGACTACTCGATAGGTGTTGTCTTGTGAGGTAAAGTTCATCCAGCCTATGAAATTCGTAAGTTTTTCCAGCGGGGCTCTTGTGAGGCTGAGAATCTGTCCCTTTTCCAGATTTCCTCCAATGGAGAACGTAGAGGGATTGCCGTCTACAAAGGGGGCTTTCGGGGGACAAACGATAGTTACGTTCACCGAAGACGCGTTTTGAGGCAAACTAGGGTACGCTGGGTAATCCAACGTCAGAACCGGCTCGGTCACGTTCTTTCCAAGTTGTTCCTCGCTTGGATACGTGTAAGTTGAGGAGATTATGATGTTAGAGAACACAAAGACCGTGGTAAAACTGAAGGACTGACCGTCTGTTAATTGAACTCCACCTTCTGGAAAGACCACGGTTACACCGTAATATCCTATTTCGCCGAGCCCTGTGTCTAATATGACGTTGAACTCTTGTGATGGATTAGACGCGTTAAAGGCGAAACAATAGGCTAAACGATATTTGTACTTGTATGGAAAACCAAGGGAATACTCAGTCAACGTTACAGTTTGGCCGGGTTTAGCCGACAATCTTAGCGTGTCGTTGATGACTACTGTGCCGCCTTCCAGAATTGTGACAAAGTGGTCTACATAATCTACTTGTACGTCATCGAGCACGGAGGCTTTTATCACAATTGTCTTCGTCGTGGTTGCATTTGCATTTATGAAAACGAGCGCTGAAAAAGCGAGAAAAGAGAGGATACATATTAGCAGGATAGGCTTTGTTTTTCTCATTATGACCCTTCTTTGCATGTTTGACGGAACGATTTGAATTTGTCTTGGTATCTAATAACCGTTTTTCCTTATAACCATTAGTTTTCTGAAAGTGGTTAAAAAACCGAGAAAAATGTCTTCTTTTTCGCAAGTTCATTCAAGGCGTAGTTTGCTTTAGAAAGCACGGTAGGGTTTTGTCTTTTAGTTCCACGTAACGCCTCATCCGTCTAGCCAAATGCGCTCCGACTATTTGCTCTAAATCGCCAAAATAATGAATTTTGCGCATATTTCTTGCTTTGAGTATCCTTTTCGCCGTCACAGGCCCGACACGTGGTATCCGTAAGACTTCGTTGTACGTCGCCGTATTCAAGTCCAACGGAAACATGTCCCTGTCTAGTTTTGCGAGCATCAACTTTGGGTCGGCATCGGGCAGGAAGCCTTCATCGTCAACTATGGGCGCGAAGGAATTCGCCGTGAAACCATAGTCTTTTATGAGGAAGGAAGATTGGTACAGCCGATACTCTCGAGACGGTGAGCAAGCGGGTTTTCTCTCCAAGGGCGTTTGGCGGATGGGTTCGAAACCGCTGTAGTAGACGCGTTTGAGCATTAGTTTTTTGTAGAGCCACTCCGTAACTTGCAAATGTTCCCAATCATTATCGTCAACCGCGCCCACTATCATCTGTGTGTCAATTCCTGCTCGGGCAAACCCAAACTCTGGCTTTATTTTTGTGTTCTTTGCTTTGGATGTCTCGTCGACCAACCAATCCAACCGTTTCAAAACCGCCTCCTTTAACCCTCCCTTGTCGGGACAGAGTTGACTGAATATGCTTCTGTTGGGCGCTTCGAGGTTTATTCCCACTCTATCGGCAAGTTCTACTGCTTCGCAAATATAGTGCCTACTTACGCCCGGCATGAGCCTAAGATGAATGTACCCCGTAAATCTCATGCCTCGGAGAAGCCGCAACACTTCCAACTGCTTTTCCATAACATAATCTGGGTCACGCGTCACAGAGGAACTCAAGAAAAGCCCACTTATCCGCCCAGTCTTCCAAAGATGCAAAGTCACGGTTGCCAGTTTCCGTGTTTCCCAATCGATCCGCTGAAGGTTTCTTTTCGCCCTGAACGCACAGTAGGCGCATTCGTTTTTGCAATGGTTTGTTAACAGGGTCTTAAGAAGCGGAACACATTTTCCTCTTGCGGCTGCTTCGTAAATAGGCACTGCTGTTTGATCCCATTCAGCGCCAACTCGGAGAAGATGCCACTTGTCTCTTCTTTTCAGTAAACTTGTCACGGTTACTCGATAAAACACTGGCGCTCAAGTAGGATATTTTCATTTGGCAAACGAAAAATTGAAAAGAACGCATAATTCAAGTGCAGTTTTGCTAAGAATTTGTTGTCTCGGTCAGAGACCGGCTTCCCTCAAGTAGTAGCCATCGTCTCTTTTTGCTCCGAAACTTCTTACTCCCTTCTTCTTAAGCTGGGTTCTCAGTTTCTGCGCATAATTGCGGCTGATTTCTCCTCTTTTCTCCATGTAATCGATGATTTCTTCGGCTTGCTTTGCAGTGTCGCATCGGCAAATGAAGTCAATCACGTCGGGGGTGTAGTTGTCAAAACATTTAACTGCTGCTTTCTCGCCCGCTTCAACGTCGGTTCTAACCGAATTAATGCGCACCTTGGATTTTCCGCCGTCCATTTCTTCGGCTAAGTGGGGAAACATTTTCTTGAAGGTTGCTTTGTCGACATTCATGCTATTCACCCTAGGGCTATTTGTCATGGAGTTTGCCGTGGCTCGTTATTTGCAGTTGTGTACGTCAAGTTTTTCTATGCATAAAGAGATATTTAAACAGATTCAAGTTTCAGCGTCAGTCGCTTCGATTTTTTCAATGTTTTCTCGAGCGCATCAAAGACGGCGAACAGAGGCTGGTGTGAATAAAGAGTAACCCTCATTTATGAGAAACGATACCATACACAACAACATAACCCGCGTATATGAATCATAACAAAACACGTTGGAGCAATGACGAAATTGCCAGCAGTTTCAAAGGCCGTTGCAGAAAAAATTAGAGAACTAGAAAATCAACTCGCGCCCATACGAGAACAAAGAGACAAATTACACAAAGAAGCACAACAATGGATGGAAAAACGAGACGACACCCGCGAAAAAATAAGAAACCTTCACGAAGAAATCGCGAGTCTAAGAAAACAACGTGACGATATTAACCAAAAAGTCAAAGACCTCAAAATCATACGTGACCAACTAGTAATGGACCGAAAAGAAAAACTTGCCAAGGTTATCGAGCTTAAACAAAAACTCTCGTCTCTTAGACAGAACCCGGCGAAACCCGTTCGCGCCATTGAAAAAGAAATCGAAAGCCTCGAATGGAAGATACAAACTAGCTCCCTTACGTTGCCACAAGAAAAACGAATAATAGAGCAGATTGCAGAACTCGAAAAGCAACTCTCATCCTACAGACAAGCACAAACGATCCGTAAAGAAATCAACACGCTGCAACAGCAAATGAGAACACTACGCGGCGAAGAGAAGAAATTTCACAACCAAATCTCAGAAATGGCAGAGCAGGGAAGACGGATTCATCAAATCATGACAGAAAAGGGCGCAGACATCCCTAAATTGAAAGCCGAAGCAGAAGAATACCACAAAAAATACATAACCACCATAAGACAAGCACAAATTCTAAATAAACAATGCATACCCCTCATGGCACAAATCCGTGCGTTATCAGGTAAAGCCAAATCTGAAGAAAGAAAAGAAAAAACACAACGCGAAACAATGCTCATGCAAGAACTGGAAAAACGGGCTTTAGAAAAACTGAAACGTCATGAAAAGTTGACGTGGGAAGAGTTCAAGATTCTTGCCGAAAAAGGCCTTATGGAAAACGCCGCCGAAGAGTGACACATAAACTATAAGTGTCGATGCAAAGTTATATGAGAATGGCATGACGACTCCAGCCGAGAAAAAAGAACACGTTCTGATCTTATGCGTTGACCGAGACGGTGACATAGGTTCCAAAGCAAAAATAAAAACCCCCATACTTTCCCGCGAAGAAAACCTTAACGCCGCAGTGGCTTTGGCGCTAAAAGACCCCGAAGAACCTGACGCAAATGCTATGTTCGAGGCCATAAGAATCTATGACCGCCTAAAAGAAGAAGGAAAACCTCACGAAAATTTTCAAATCGCCACAATCTCGGGCACTGAACTCGGAGGAGTGGGCGCGGACAGAAAACTCGTGGCAGAACTTGCTGAGGTACTGAAAAATTTCAAGGCTGACGAGGTTATTCTCGTAACAGACGGTTACAGCGACGAAGCAGTACTCCCTCTTGTCGAATCGCGAGTCCCTGTGAGTTCAGTGCGAAGAATAGTCGTCAAACACAGTGAATCCCTAGAAGAAACAGCCGCGGTCTTTTCACGGTACTTCAAGATGATAATGGAAGACCCGCGATACTCACGCCTCGTGTTAGGAGTCCCCGGTGTACTATTAATCGCGCTGGTCATTCTTTCATACTATAACCTTTTAGGACTAACATGGCTGGTCTTCCTAATCATCCTAGGCGGCGTGCTTCTGGTCAAAGGATTCGGCGTTGACAAAGCAGCGAAAAACGTTGTAAAATGGGTAAGAGAGTACGAACCGCCAGCCGTGCCGGTTCAGATTGCAAGCTTTGCTACTGGCGCTGGGTTGCTTTCTATGGTTATTGGAGTTTACCTCGGTGGAAGCCAAGTAAACAGTTACCTTACGTCTATTTCGCCGCCTTCCGACATCGGCCAGTGGATAGGGCTACTTCCCAGATTGTTTGGCGAATTCATTTCCCAAGCAACTGCCTTAATAGTAATCGGTCTATGTGTATTGCTTTCGGGGAGGGCGATTAGATGGTATTTTGAGCGAGACCCAAGATTACTCCGCACTATCGACATAATCGCCGTGGTTGCTTGGTCATCGCAAATCTTTCTCCAAGCATCACAGATTCTAATTAACCCTGCAACTGAATATGCCGGACTCGTGATAAGCATGCTCATCGGAATCTTGATAGGCATAGCCGCGTTGCTCGTGACCTTCCTTGTCCACAAGAAATATGGAGACTTTTTCAAGAAGAAAGGGGTTGAGATTGAAGAGTTTAAAGAAGAAGATTGAAATCGCCATCATAGGTGGAACAGGACTTGAACCCTTGATAAAAAACGCAGAGGCCATTCAGGTTGGAACTCCTTACGGGATTCCACCACGAATACTTGTAGGCACGCTACATGAAAGACAAGTTGCCTTCTTGCCACGCCACGGCGCAAGTCACACGGTTCCACCTCATAGAGTGAATTATAGAGCCAACATCTACGCGTTGCACCAATTAGGAGTTCAACGAATCATCGCCACAAACGCTGTAGGCGCCATCAACAGAGACTTGAAACCGGGAAACCTAGTCGTTCCACACGATTTCATCGACTTTACAAAACTTCGCCCAACCACGTTTTACGAAAACGCCCCAGTTACGCATGTGGATATGTCGCAGCCCTACTGCCCAGAAATTCGAGCCTCACTCATAAAAGCCGCAGAACAGTCGGGCGTTGACATTTGGGAAAAAGGCGTGTTGGTTTGCACTGAAGGCCCCCGCCTTGAGACTCAGGCTGAAATTGAGATGTTTCGCCGTTTAGGCGTTGATGTCGTAGGCATGACCAGCGTACCCGAAGTGGTCCTTGCTCGAGAGCTAGAAATCTGCTATGCCCCCCTTTGCTTCGTTACGAACATGGCGGCGGGCATGCAAAAAAGGTTAACCACGAGCGAAGTGAGAAAAACAGCCAAAAAA
This sequence comes from Candidatus Bathyarchaeota archaeon A05DMB-4, assembly GCA_019685575.1. Lineage (GTDB taxonomy): Archaea > Thermoproteota > Bathyarchaeia > Bathyarchaeales > SOJC01 > JABFQO01. The sequence goes on from JABFQO010000005.1 coordinate 72,645, forward strand.
GCATACCCAGTGCTTCAGAAACTTTTAAGAGAGACGGTTAAAAATTTACCCATCAAGCGTAACTGCCTCTGCCCGCACGCCTTAGAACACGCGAGGTTTTGAGAGGAAAACAATGCTACAAACCCTACTATCCATCACCGGCATCTACAAACTGTACGAAAAATGGCTATGGTACCAAATAAAAAACGGCGTACGCCCAGATCACATCGGAATTATTCTCGACGGAAACCGTAGATGGGCCGAAGAGCATTCACTTCCGATTTGGCTGGGCCACAAAGAAGGCGCGGAAAAAATTGAGCGTTTGCTTGATTGGTGCTTCGCTTTAGACGTAAAATCAGTGACGCTTTATTCTTTTTCCACGGAAAACTTTCTCCGTTCTCCTCAAGAAGTGGAGGAAATTATGAAAATTGCCGAGGAAAAACTGACTAAAATTCTTACCGACGAACGCATCCACAAAAACAAAGTCCACGTTACCGTGATCGGTCGTCACAACCTCCTTCCAAAATCGCTTCAAGAATTGAGCCGAAAAGTGGAAGAAGCAACAAAAAACTATGACAAACACTTCCTTAACATCGCCCTTGCCTACGGTGGCAGAGCCGAAATCGTTGACGCCGCAAGAAAAATCGCCCAAGAAGTAGAAAAAGGAAAACTGAAACCCGACGCAATTCAGGAAAACTTGTTCGAAAAATACCTATACACGTCACATCTGCCCAAACAAGAACCCGACCTTATCATAAGAACCAGCGGCGAAGAACGCCTAAGTGGCTTTTTACTCTGGCAAAGCGCTTACAGCGAACTTTTGTTTCTGGACATTTATTGGCCTGATTTCCGCCGAATCGACCTTTTACGTGCCGTGAGAACCTTCCAAAAAAGAAAAAGACGTTTCGGGCGGTAACAAGGAGAAATTAGCGATGAAAATTTTTGCGGTTGTAATGGTTCTTCTTATATCGTTGCCGTTTTATAGTGTCTTTTCTCAAAGAGAAGTTGCAGTTGCCATTTTCCCTTTCCTTTCCACTAACCAATCTGAAGAACCGCTGATAGCCAATTTCACCTACTCTCCAAGCGATGTTGTTGTAAATCGGCTAGTTAACTTCCATGACTATTCGAGCGGAGCAATTACCCTTTGGCTTTGGGACTTTGGCGACGGTGTGACTGACAACGCTACTGTGCGCGAAGAGGCAAACAAGACCCACATGTACGCTGTCTCGGGAGATTATCTGGTAAGCCTAACCGTGTTCGACAGTCAAGGCAACTCAAGTGTCCATGAGGCATTAATCGACGTTCGAAAAATCAACACAACCCTTTCATTGAATATGCCTGATTCCGGCCCGCCAGGAAGCAGTTTTTCATTAACTGCAATTTTGAGAGATGAATATGGCGCTCCAATTAGCAGTTTTCCAGTTGCCTTTTACCTTGTCAATGAGCAAAGCAACTCTCTCATAGGCTCAAGCTATACGGATTCCATAGGCCACGCATCCATAAACTATACGCCCCCAAGTTCAGGTGTTTACCAAATCAAGGCTGTATTCAACGGAACAGACGTCTATGCAGAATCAATCAGCGACTTGAAAACTCTCCAAGTAGGCTCAGACCTTGTACCCTACGCTGTTTTGGCGTCAGTTCTAGTTCTGATAATGAGCATATCTCTTGCTTATATCCGATTGAAAAGACGTGGAACAGAAAAAGAAGAAACACTGCCCGAAGAGGAAGAAACAAGTAAATAAACGGCAAAACTTCCTAAGGATCTTTACAAATAAACAAACAACATTTTAAGCACGTTTTCTAGCGCTTACGATAGAAATAACGTCACCATTCTTAAGCACATAGTCCTCGCCCACCCGCTTTTTTTCGTGCGCTTCTATAGCATAGATAAAGCTTTCACCTAGCTCGGTGTGGATTTTATAAGCCAATCCACGCGCAGTTGTGCCATAAGGAACAATGTAAGCGTCAGGCAACACATGCCCCTGGTGGTCGCTGAGGTGCTCAATGTCTTCCACTGGATAAACCACTATACTGTTGAGAAGTTTAAAGTAAGCCATGTTAATCGCGTCCTGCACGCCCGTGCTTCCGAATTTCATAAGGATTCTTTCCTTGATCGTTTCCAACGCTTTTAACTGCGCCGGCGTCATTTTTTCTGGGTTAATAATGTTAAAGTTGCAGTCGCCGGGGCGGTAATCAGTCAGCCTCATTTCCGCCGATCTTCTCAGCGCCAATTCACCCTCAGCACAACACGGGACAACAATGTAGTCAAGAGCCTTAAGTCGCTCAAGATTCTCTTCAGCACATGGCAAATCAATCTTATTCGCCGCGATCAGCATTGGCTTGGCGATGCTCCGCAATTTGTCGACAAATTTGAGAAAATCAGCGTCGCTCCAAGTGTATGGTTTTTCCGCATTCAACCCTGCCGCTCTAATCGCTTCATACAAATGTGCCCGTTTTATAGCCAGCCCGCTCAGCCGTTCTTCGAGATTTTGGAAGAAATCCGCCTTTTCCGACTCGACGCTTCTTACAAGTTTAGGCCAATCTCGCCTCAATATGCTAGCCATCCACATCGTCAACTCCACTTCCAAAAAACGGGCATCTTCGGCGGGATCTCTTTCACCGGGCTTGCATATCCTTCCCTCCGCGTCCGTCCCCCCAGACGCGTCAACGATGTGGATAAGGGCATCTGCTTTCCGTATTTCGTCCAAGAACTGGTTGCCCAATCCTTTTCCTTGCCATGCGCCTGGCACAAGTCCTGCGCAGTCGATGAGTTCGACTGGGATCAGCCTTACGCCGTCTATGCAAATGGAGTTTTTCGGGTTGTCTTTAACGTTGAATTCTTTGCAGGCGCAGGGAACGCGAACGTATCCCACGCCTCGGTTAGGTTTGATTGTGGTGAATGGGTAATTGGCTATCTCTGCTGGGGCAAGAGTTGCGGCGCAGAAGAATGTGGATTTGCCTGTGTTGGGTTTGCCTACTATGCCAACCATCATTGGTTATGCGTTCTCCGTGTGTATTTTAAGCGTAATCTTGTAAATGAAACTTCCTAAAAATCGTTAGTATGCATAGATTTTTAGCGTTTTAAGAACATGTTTAAATCGGCTTGCCTTTTGCCGATTGGTTTTTCTGTTCGTATTTGTTCGCCAAAAACAACCCGCATACCGTCAACTGCTGCGATGACGGGGATTCCGCATTCTTGGGTTATTCGTTTAGCCTCTTTTGTTGGGCCTTCTAGTATCATTCGCATACCGAAATGTGTAATCACTGCTATTTCGGGCTTTGTTTCTTTTATTATCTTAATGGCGTCATCGGTTGTCATGTGTCCGGTCCATGGTTTGCCTCCTGGGCGCATGACGCAAAGGATTAGCAATCTGGCGTTTTTGTATTGTTCACCTATGTTAGCGTAGTATTCTGTGTCGCTTGTGTAGGCGAATTCTCCAAATTCGGCGGTTTTGAAACGGTATCCTACCGCGTCTGGGTCGGTGTGTTGTGCTTTTGTTGTTGTGATTGTCATTTGGTTTATTTGAAAAACTGTGTTTGGTGTTGTGGTTATGGTTTGTTGGGGCATTTTTTGGTGGTATTTTGAGATTGATGCTTCGCATGTTGTGTTGCCGTTTAGGACGCTGTTTGCTGCTGCTAGTGTGCCTCTTTTTTGTATTGTGCCTCGTGTCATGGCTTCGACGAGTACTTCTGCGTCTGTGTAGTGGTCTGGGTGCGAGTGGGAGATTATTATGGCGTTGATTTTTTGTGGGTCTAAACCGGCGTTTATTGAGTAAATTAGTGCGCCGGGGCCTGGGTCGAGGTGAATGTTTGTTTTGGCGTCTTCTGTGATTATGCGGATGCCCGCGGTTCGGCGTTTTTGGGTTATTGTGGCGAATCTTCCTCCGCCCGTTCCGAGGAAATGTAATGTGACTGGGTTTGGCATGGTTAAGGTTATTGTGTTTTGGGTGTTTTTGGTTTTCTGTTTTTTTGGGTTCGGTGGGGGTTTTGTTTGGGTGGATGGTTGAGTGTTTGTGCGTTGTGGTGGGCGGTTAGGCTGTGTCGGTTGTGTGCGTTGTGACCTGTGTGTGCCGCGTTTCTAGGCCCTCTTCCATATATGATCCTATTAGGCTCCAAATATACGGCAAATATGATCAGAGAACCGGCGGTTCACTTTTTGGGCTTTGTGTTGTGTGTGTGTTTGGTTGAGGGATGTTGTGAGTAGAGGTTTTTTGGGGGTAAATAAAAAAAGATTTTGATGTTGTTATTGTTGATGTTGAAGAATGGGGTTAGACTGGGTAAACTTGCGTTTATCGTCTTCTGCTGCTTCTTCTTTTTGACCAACATTCTCTGCAGTAGACTGGTCTGCTCGGGTCGGGCTTGAATGGGACTTCGCATTCGGCGCCACAATCAGCGCAGACAGCCTTGTGCATTTGTCTTTCAGACAACTAATTTTTCACACTCCACTATATTGATGGTAGATGGTTACGGGGATACAACTTATAAAGTTATGGTTGTGGGTGTGCTTGGGTTTAGTTTTGTGTTGTTTGCTGCTTTTCTTTATTATGTATTTTTAGATGAGCCGCGAATTTGGGCGGAGAATTGCGGGTTTTTTGTGTGGTTTTGGTGGTGTGGTGGGGTAAGTGTTTTATGGTTGGTGTTGTGTGTATTCTTCGGGTGTGTGTTGAGGGGAAGCGTGTTTGGGTTTGGGTAAGCCTACTGAGATGACTATCAGGGATTTGTTGCAGAACGAGCTAAAGCGTAAGGGCGTGGTGGTGGTTCCTGAGGTTAGTTTTAGGAGTTTGGATGGTAGGCGTTTGGTGCCTGATTTGGTTTTGAGGAATGGTGCGAGTTATGTGGTTGAGACGAAGTTAGGCGCTGAGACTAAGCTTTTGGATACTATGGTGCAGTTGTATGATTATAACAAGAATGTGGCTGAGGCGAAGGGTGCTTTTGCGGTTTTGTTTCCTGAAGAGTTAAGGCGTCCTTGGCCTAGTGACATGATTGAGAGCATCGCCAGAGATTCGAAGACGGTGATTAGTTGTGTTGGGATTTTCAAGGACTTAAGACCTAGTCAGCCGTTTAAGGGTAATTTGTTTGAGGTTGCGGATTGGATTGCTGGTCATGTTTTGAAGCCGCCTGTGGTTGAGGCGGATACGGGTTTTGCCATTAATATCCTGCGGGATGCTGTAAGCTATATCACTGCTGCTGTTAGGCAGTTGCAGGGCAAGGAGTTGGAGGATATTTTCGGTGGGAAGACGGTTTTTGAGAATATTCTGCAGTATGAGGAGGGGCGTTATCCGTTGGAGGAGATGCGTCAGGCTGCGACTTATTTGTTGGTTAATCAATTGTTGTTTTATCATGTTTTGTCGCGTGTGGATGCGAGTTTTCCTGCGGTTGATGAGGAGAAGATTCATAGACCTAGCGATTTGGCGATGTATTTTGAGCCTGTTTTGAAGAAGGATTATGCGAGTGTTTTTGGTTTTGATGTGGCTTCTCGTTTGCCAGAGTCTGCGACTGAGGTTGTGAAGAAGGTTGTTATGGTTGTTAAGGCTTTGGCGCCTGAGAAGATTAGGCATGATTTGTTGGGCAAGGTTTTTCATGAATTAATTCCGTTTGAAATTAGAAAATCTGTGGCTGCATTTTATACGAACAATGAGGCTGCAGAAATTCTAGCACAGTTAGCTATCGACAAGCCTGATGCAAAGGTTATGGATTTAGCGGTTGGCAGTGGCACGCTTCTGGTTGCTGCTTACCGCAGAAAACGAGAATTGTTGCAGAAGACCAAGGGAACGATTGAACTTGAAGACCACAAAAGGTTCTTGGAGCAGGACTTAACTGGAATAGACATCATGCCTTTTGCAGCGCATTTGGCAGTTGTACATCTTTCTCTACAAGCCTTACTTTATGAAACAGAAAAAGTGAGAGTAGCAGTTTGGGATTCTACGGAGTTAAAGCCTGGGCAGACGATACCCGCCATTTCAAGCGAGTTAAAAGCAGCGTATAGACGACCAACATTAGACATGTTTGCAAAAGGTGGCTTCAAAGAAGACGCCTATGTAACAAAAGGCTCAGTAACAATGGAAGGAGTTGGCGGCCAAGGAATTCCTTTAGAACAAGCCGATTTAGTGATAATGAACCCGCCATTTACTCGACAAGAAAGATTGCCTGCAGACTATAAAACCGCAATGGAGAAACGCTTGCAAGAGTATGAAGGCTATCTGCATGGGCAACTTGGATTATATGGCTACTTCATTTTCCTAGCAGACCGATTTGCGAGAGAAGATGGAAGAATTGCTTTAGTTTTGCCTGCAACAGTCCTTCGAGTGATGTCTACGAAGGGAGTGCGCAAACTGTTAACTGAAAAATATCTTATCGAATATATTATTACTGCATGGGAAAGAGCAGCTTTCTCTGAGGGAGCGCAGTTTCGGGAAATACTTCTTATTGCACGGAAATGTAAAAAACCAGAAAATGGCAAGTGTGTCATAACCTCTTTGAAAAAGCTACCCCGCTCAGTTGAAGAAGCCAAAGAATATGCAGAAAAAATCAAGTCATGCCGTAATCTTCGTCTCGGTGAAATCCACAATGACGAAACCATGATTTCAAGGGTAATTGAACAGAACGAATTGAAAAGAAACTTGGAGAATCAGTATATCTTGATATCTACTTACGACCTTCAGGTGCCTGCATTGCTTGGACAACTTACGAGAAAAGGAACGATAGGAAAACTTGCACCTTTCAAAAGTTTTCTGAACAAGGTTGGTGGTCATATTCTACGATTTGACTACAAACCATCTTATCATGGGACATTTCTACTAGAGCCATTCCGTGCAATAAAAAAGGTTGACCAATGGATAGTCAAAGACATTGAAAATGGATTTTTGACGATTGAGAACAGATTCAGCATGGAAAAGTTAAAGGTTCCTCTGAAAGCTCTAAGCAGAGGCTTAAGAAGACCTGCCCGCACAAATAAACTGGAGATAACAGAAATACTTGACTATATAGTAACTGCCAAGTTTGATGATGTCAAAAAGCTTCTAAAAAACCCATCTGTCTTAAAAGAATGGAGAAATTATGTTAAACCTAGACTCGCAAACTTGCTAATTTCTAGACGCTTTGACATTTCAGGTCCAGGAACCACGCTAATCGCTTATTATTCTCAGACGCCAGCTGTTGGAGTAGACATGTGGGACATCAAAGATATTGCTGAGGAAGATGCCAAGATTCTTGCAATATGGTTCAATAGTACACCCAACATACTAGCAACAGTTGTTCATAGGACGGAGACTCGTGGAGCATGGATGAAACTTCATGAATACACTCTGGATGAATCACTAATCCTCAACCCAAGCGCACTTTCGGAAGATGAACGCATGACGCTTCTCGACACCTATAACAAAGTAAAAAATGAAACATTCCCGAGCATTCTTGAACAACTTAGAAATAGGTTTCCTGCTCGTGTTGAGATTGATAGGGCTGTTTTGGGGGTGCTTGGTTTTGGTGATGCTGAGGTTGACCAGATTCTGGACTATCTCTACCCAGCCCTAGCAGACGAGATAGAGCAACTCAAAAAACTAATGCAAGGGTAAACCACCACAAGTACCCAACTATATTTGAAACCAAATAGAAAAGTCTAGTCTAAGACGTGTTCTCACAGAAACCCAAAACCCGCCCTGCATAGTGCTATGCAAAAACGATACCTAGACTAGAGAGCCGCGTGCGCGCACACAAAAAACGCCCAACCTCCAGAATGCATAAGAGATGGTAGCGGGGGGTAGATTTGAACTACCGATCTCTGGGTTATGAGCCCAGCGGGTTAAACCTGGCTACCCCACCCCGCTTCTTCACCGAAGCCTTAACATAAATCGCGTGTGTGGTGTAAGTAGTTAGAATCGTGTCTTTTAAAAACTTATCCATGAACCATACGAAAAACCTATACAGCCTAAAGCCATGTCTAAAGAGAGAAGGTGAACCCGTGGACAAAACAATCTTCCACGAACTATTCAAACCCAAACTAAAAAAACCCACACTAATCGTCGGACTCCCAGGCTTCGGCAACGTCGGCAAAATCACAGCAAAACTCCTAATCAGATTCGCAAACGCCAAACCCTTCGCAGAACTCTACTCACCCTTCTTCCCCGACTACGTACTCATCAACCCAGAAGGAATCTGCCGACCACCCCGCTACGAATTCTACGCATCCTCAACAGAAAAAACCAACCTAATCATACTAACCGGCGACACACAACCATCCCTCGACGACGTAGTCGCACACTACGAACTATGCAACGAAATCCTCGACCACAGCCTCGAATACCAAACCCAATCACTAATCACAATCGGCGGCGTACCCGTCTCCACACCAACAAAAGAAGTCTACGTAGCAGCCACCTCACACGAACTCGCCACAGAAATCATGAGCAAAGGAGCACTCATCTACGGAAAAGGCAGAATCATGGGAGGCACAGGACTCTTTCTCGGACTCGCCAAAGAACGCGGCCTAAAAGGAATATGCCTCTTAGGCGCAACCACAGGAACAAAACCCGACAAAGGCGCAGCACTCGAAGTCTTCAAATTCCTAACAAAAATCCTCGAAACAAAAGTAAACGAGGCACTATAACGGGAAAAACATTAATATTCATTAAACACATTGTGGATTGCATAATGTAAAGTGAAGATTCATGTTAAAAATTAACAGTTTAATGAAGAAAGCCGCAAGCGGACGAGTTGGAAAAATCCTCTTAACCCTCATTGCAGCAGCGTTGATGTTTGGCGGTCCAACCTATCTTATATACGCGGCTAGGAAGGCTCTTCCGTTCCCGTATTTAGAAATTCTAGGAATAGTGTTATTTTTTGTCGGACTTTATGTTTTCTTACAAGTCTACGCGGAAGAAAAACCTGCGTCGTGACTTGCCATTTGAAACATCAGCCTTAAATAAATCCTTTAAACTATTGAATAGAACCACAAAAAACAAAAGAGGTTTCGACATTGAGCAGTGAAGAAGCACCTGTGGGCTTAAGAATAGGCGAACGATTCTTTGGACTAATGCTTATCCTCATCGGAGTCATTGTGTTCTATTTTGCTTACACGAGTATTTCATCGCTTCTTTCGATCGTGCCTTATCCAGGGTTCTTTCTGTTTGCAGGTGTGGTGCTGATACTTATCGGCGTGTTGCTAATTTTCGCTAGGTCAGGAGAGGAATAAGCACAGGATGGAGGAAACCGGGTGTGGCGGGAATCATTCCTGTTAGGGACATCATGAGTACCAAAGTGAGAACGGCGAAAACTGAGTCGACGATGATGGAAGTCGTGCGAAAAATGAACAAGTTCGACGTGGGATCAATCGTCATTCTTGACAGTGCAGCAAGACCGGTGGGCATTGTTACTGAGCGAGATGTTTTGCGGAAGATTGTAGAGCCTCAGTTGCCACCTGATTCAGTCAAGGCGTTGCAGGTAATGTCGGCGCCTTTGGTTACAATTAACGCGGATGCCGGGGTGGAGCAGGCAGCGAAGTTGATGAGTAAAAAACGGATTAAGAAGCTTCCCGTAGTTGACGGTGGCAAGCTTGTGGGCATCGTTACGAGCATGGACATCATGCGGAGTCAGCCCAAGCTTATCTCTGAATTGAGTGATTTAATCTGCCGTATTATTCTTCTGAGAAAAAATGATGCGGTGTCGTGAGAGAAAATTTCAGCGGTTAGTTGAGGTTTTTGGCTGAAGAGAGGAGAAGGTTTGTAGAATTTGTGTATCTCAACTTTCCGCCTCATTAGAGGATTGTTCTAGAACAAAGTTCTATATAGTTTTTTCTTAAAAATTCTGAAGTCGTTGGAAGAAATGATGGGGGTTTTGAGGGTTGGGCGAGTTTCTAACCCTAACTCGCTCTTAATGGGTGGCGTTGATTTGACTTTTTTAGGCATATAATAGAAGTGCGAATACACGAACTCTCTGGGTACATTTTTTGAAGACTATGTATAGCCTTTTGTCTTTGTGTGAGAAATGAAGATTGACGGAATTAGGACAAGGAAGGGTGTGTGAGAGATTGTTATGGTAGGGTTTTTATGTAAATTGTCCTCAGTCCCTCGTCGGTGTACACTCGTATTACAATGTTTTTGCCCCGTAGTGCTGTCCAGTCCCATTGGCACGTGATGGTGGCTGTGCTGTCTGTTCCGAGCAACAATGGAAGAGACGTGCTTGTGGCGTTTACTTCGGTTCCGTTGGCCAGTAGGATTGAGATTCTTGTTATGTTAGCGCTTCTGGTGGAGGATAAGTCGTTATGAAGTGTTATTTCGAATTGTGACGTGTTCGCCGTGTTAAAGACTGTTGACGTGACGTTCAAGTAAACCGTATAGTTCAGAGCGCTTATAGGGGTTCTAATCACGCGGAAAGTCGCGAACCCTTCGTCAGTGTAAACGTTGATGTTGACTGTTTTGTTGAGGTATGTTGTCCAACTCCATGAACAACCAAACATCGTCGTCTCGCCTATCCCGACACTGTACGGACCAGATAGTGGCAGGGTTATGAGGTTCTGAGAGGTTTCTGTGCCATTCTCAAAAGTCACCGTGATTTTCGTGATGGTTGCTGTTTTTATCGAGTATGGGGAGTTTTTAACCGTAACCAAGAAGCGATCAGTATCAGCGAAGACTGGTTCTTCGGGTATGCTTAGCATGGCGGCGAGGGGTGTTCTTTTCTGGCCTGATTCTTTTACGCCTTGCAACATGTACACGGTAACTATGGTGTTGTTGTTTCTGAGGCTTGTCCAGTTCCAATTGCATGTAAATGTGGCCGTCGAGTTGCCGAGCACGCCGTTATTGGAAGAGTTTAACGAAGGTGTCACGTTTACAACTGTACCGTTCTGCATGCGCGCCTCTATTTTTGTGACGTTGAGGGGCGTGTTTGTTGAAACGTTGTTTTTGACAGTGACATTAAAGTGCATAGTGTCAGCGGGGTTGAAAGCTATGTCCTGAACCGTGAAAGCAAGTCTTGGCACCACTGTAGCATTTGTTCCAAAATAGCCCTGAAGCGTCCTGACCGTGATGTTATGGCTACCGCCGATTGTTGCGTAAGATGCCCAACTATAATTAAGATTAAACGTTTTAGACTCACCCGGCGAAAGCGCGAATGGCAAACTCGGCTTGGTATAATTAGTTATCTCGTATTCGTCAATCCATATTTTTGTAACATTAAGATGAGTCGCTGACAAGTTATCATTTCGAAGCGTCACGGTGAAGTTGCTAACTCCCAAAATGGGGTTAAAATCAACATTCGCCACCAGTAGCCTACTGTACGGAAGGACGGCTGCCGAAGTTGAGCCTATTCCATTTTTAACAAACACTGAAACAATTAATGTTCGGTTTACCAAAGAAGACCAAAAAGTTCTCACCGAGAAAGTTTGGCTTTGTCCTCGTGAAAGGGAGAACGGAAGTGTGGGTAGCACGTTGGTTGCGTAATGCAGTGTGCCTTCGTCTTTAACTGAATACGCTATGGATTCAATTTCGACGAACTCGTCGGGCGAGAATGAAGGATTAAGCACCGTTACATTAAACAGTGTTGCGTTTTGCGGCGGAAAATAAACATCAACTATGGACACGGTGTTTTTCTCCGGGATTTTTTCTTTTAGCGACAAATAGAAGCCCATTGTCCAAAGGTACGAAAGAACACCGCCAATTATAGCCGACAACAAAAGTAAAATGACAAGCGCTATAGTTGAAAGAGCCTTCATGTTTTTATCAAATCTTCTATACATGGTCTACTCCCTTCGCATGAGATTACTGTGATGTGTTGTATTCAATTTTAACATTTACCTAATAAGCGTTAACCTTTAAACACCCCTAACCACGATAGCCCACAGAGAAAAACAAACCCATAAAACAATACATTTAAATCCAAAAAACATAACTGGGCATGTATGGCGGGTGAGTGGGGTGCCTCCCCACCCGTTCCGCCATGTTTAGGAAATATAAACCCCGGGCGTGTGGGAGGTGAAAGAAGGTTTGAATGTTAAAGATTTGGCGTTGGCGGCTATCGTTGCGGCACTTTATGCTGTGCTTGTAGTGGCTTTGGCTGGGATTAGTTTTCAGTTGGTACAAGTAAGAGTGGCGGATGCTTTGATTCCTTTGTCTATTGTTTTGGGGTGGCCGGCAGTGGTGGGAGTGACGGTTGGTTGTGTCATTAGTAACGTGGTGACTCCGATGCCCAGCGTGCTCATAGACATCACTTTCGGCGCGACTGCGAATTTTTTCGCAAGTGTGTTGGCTTGGAAAATCGGCAAACTGAAGTATCGAGGTGTTTTGGATGCGGGTGTGTCTTTCGTTCTCGTTGCCATGCTTGCCAGTTTGTCGCTCTTTTCTTGGACAATGCTTCACACGGGTTTCTTTGGTGGTCCATGGTTTACGATTGCAGGCTTGGAGTTCGTTAATGGTGCCTTGAATAGTGTCTTTTTCGTTTTGTATCTGTTTATCCTCGTGTGGGTGGCGGTGCATTTCAGAATAGAGAGCAGAGTAAACGATTTCGTGGGTTGTCTGGCGGCAGCGGTCACCGTGACTTTCGTGGTAGGCACATATTTAGCGTGGCTCACTGGGATGGAGCTTTGGGTTTGGTGGCTCGGCATAGGCGCGGGCTCGCTGATTTCCATCTGTGGAATTGGCTACTTGTTGCTTCAAGTTCTCAGAAGAATAGAAATCCGTTGAACACGACCTTTATTCGTTAAATCTTTTTCTTTCTTTTCAACACGGCGATCAAAAATGTTAGTAGCGCAAGGAGTGGCAAGATTAACAAGACGGGAAACTCGGGCACCACAATTATGGTTGAGGCTTGAGTCGTGTGCGTATAGCTGAAATAAATGGCAACGTGCGTAAAGTTGTACACCGCAGTATGCGCTTGGTTTTGTCCATTCACAAAAACCGTGTAAGGCGACTCGATCAAATCTGCCGGGAAGACCACTCTGCAAATCCCTAACGTCCCGCTTGCGCCCGAGACTTGGAAGTTTATTTGTTTGGCTGCTTGATTAAAACTGAAACCAGAGATGATGGAATTGCTTATAGTGTAAACCTTGCGTGATCCAGTTTGAGACGTGACTGCGAATTCCCGGAAAGGTCCGATTAATGGGCGAGCATCCCGGTTGCCCGTAGCTATGTCGTACCATTGGTCGCCTATCCCGTTTCTATCGGCATCCGTGCCCGTATAGTCGCTCCAATAATTGCCTTCTGAAAAATCGCCGGAGGTGTTCCACGAGTTAACAGTAGGGGTTGAGACGAATTTGACTTGTTTCGTGTTGTTTATGAAATTATTGTGGTGTATTACGTTATTTGCACTATTACTAAAAATCAACCCTGCTGTTTGACTGCGTTGAATGGTGTTGCCTATTACTTTGTTGTTGTTTCCATTGTTCTTCATTTCGATTGATGAATTGTTATCTGTAAAGGTATTTCTCACAACCCAGTTTTGTGAAGAAGCGGCGAGGTTCACACCCAAGAAAATGCTCGAGGTGAAAGTGTTATTTTTTATGGTAAAACCCGTAGAACCATCTATAAGATAAACCCCAACATGAACCCCATGAAATACATTGTTTATAACAGAACCCGTTTGGGAATTATAAGCATACACTCCGGCGCTTCCAAAAAATCCTGAGTCTCCGAGAAATGACGAAGAGACAACTGTGACATTAAAAGATGTCTCAGCCCGCACCGAGAATGAACAGCCCGAAAAAACATTATCTTCTAACAAGGTATTATTTGAACGATAAACATAAACTCCAAACCCCTGATACTGGCTACCGGCGTTCCGTATTGTGAAACCTCGAATTGTCACGTTGTTTGCTTTAACAACGGTTATGTTTTCGTTTTTGTTTTGGCCATCGATGATTGTAGACTCTCTGTTAGTGCCTTGTAGCGTTAAGCCATCTTTCGTGATGACTAGATTAGTTTCATTGTAAATACCGTTCGCAACCATTATCGTGGCGCCGGGATTAGCGGCGGTGATTGCGTCTTGTATAGTGGGGTATTGGCTAGGAACATTCAACACGCCCGGATTTGACAAGACGGGATGAATTGTTGCAAACGCAAAAAGCACACTCGTCAAGAGCAGAGTTGTTAGGAAAACCGCCTCAGTTCTCAACTATGTGCACGCTCTGTCAATAGAAACATTGTAAACACTCAAATATTTGTTATTTCTTTCCAGCAAATAATGACGCGTAAAAACCGTTAAACAGAAATCTCCATCGTCTGCTTTGGATACTTTGCTTGGAAAACTTTGCTGAAAGACTTTCTCGGACGCGTGAACTGGTTGATTTTTTGTTGGATTCGTCGGTAGATGAAGTAACGTTTTACGTTTCGGGTAATATCGTTAATGCCTCTTTCATGAGAATGAAAAACGCTGAAGGCCTGGTCGATAACTATTCTGTAACCGCGGGCAACCATTTCTTTACTCCAATCGTAATCCTCCAATCCGTAACGCTTGCTTTCGGGAATAATTTGGAGTAGTTTTTCGTCGAAGGGGTAGATTTGCCATAAGGATTTTCTGATTATGCAGTTGACTGTGGAGCACCAATCCTGCCGCAGAAACATTTTTTGGCCTAAAACGTAAATCCATTCATTCACACTTTCAAAAGAAGCCCTTTCAGGGTGAGCGATGAAAAACCCGCTTACGCCTGCAGTGTTTGGATTCTCAAAATGCCTTAATCCATCCTGTAGCCAATACAAAGATACGGGAAGAGAATGCGCGTTTGTTAGGCAAACTAACTCGTTCTCAGCCGCGTTTACGCCTAGATTTGTGGAGTAGGCGTGAGAAAAATCATCGTCAGCAAGGGGCACCAGTTTAAGTCCAACCTTCTCCTTGAAACATTTTGCCACGGTTTTTTGCAGAATTCTGCGTAATTCATGCAGTTTTCTTTTGGTGGAATAATTGTCGACTATAATTATTTCCGACGGGCAGATCGTTTGCATAGATAGGCTTTCTATTAGTCTTTCGAAGTGTGTTTCTTTGTCGCGAGTTCTGATGACAACTGAAACACTCAAGGCAGTCATTCTTTCCTCATTATTTTTAGGGTTGTTTCTGCGACATTATGCGGTACACGACGTAGGCAGTGTAAAACCCATAAGCCAACACGTATTTAGGCATTTTTCGAAGCGCCCCGAACCGAAAGGCGTCGGCTATTATGTTTATGCTTCCCTTCGTGGTCCAGACGGTTTGCGGGCGGTAATGTATGCAGTAGGGATCATACGTGGCTATAATGCGGTAGCCTTTCTTGGTTATCCAATCTTTGATGAACGCGTCCTCGAACACGTGCAAATTTTCTGGAATCACGATGTCTTCCACAGCCTCACGTCGAAGCAACAAATCATGCGTCCCACCCCTCAGATCAAAAATCTTCCTCGTCACTCTTAGAAAAAGCCTCAGAATGCGTGAGCTAAGGATTTCTGACCACACCTCGATTCCCCAAACCGCGCCAACGTCCTTATCGATTAAACTCTTTGCTTTCTCGAACCATCCGTTGCAAAGCACGGCGTCGCTGTCGACGAACATGAACCAGTCGGTTTGGACGTTTTTTATTCCGATTTTTCTGGCTTTGCCTCGTGACCCCTTGTCTTGAATCAACAACACATCGCGGTGTTTTTTGCTGAATTTTTTTACAATATCTAAAGTTTTATCCGTGGAGTAGCCGTCTATCACGATTAGGCGGTTAACAGGCACGTTCCGATACACCGCCTTCAAACAACGCTCCAACTGAGCCTCACTATTCTTAGTTAACACCACAACATCTATTTTCCCAATCCTTTCTGCAGAGTTTTCCCGAGAAAATCGCGTTTGAGCGTGTATGGGCTTCAATGTTATGGCAACCCATTTTTCGAGGCTGATTATTGTTCTGGACTTTAAGCCATAAATAAAGATTCCGACCAAAATACTTCCAGAAAACCTATGCTAACCAAACTCAAACAGCGAATACAACAAACACTCACTGGAGTGGCAAAAGTAACCCACGAAATAGGCTTCACACCCAACCGGCTGAGCGGACTAGGCATAATACTCGCATTGCTCTCAGCCATTGCTTATTGGCAAGCCTCAGCCAACCCCCCAATGCTAATCTTAGCGGCTTTTCTTTTATTGTTCTCCGGCTTCTGCGACGCCTTGGATGGCGTTCTCGCACGATTATGCCAGCAAACCACGGTTTTCGGCGGTTTCCTCGATTCCCTCCTCGACCGCTACGCAGACGCAGCGGTTATGGTCGGCATAATAGCCAGCGGATTCGCCAACTTTTTCTGGGGGCTTGCAGCAATCGTGGGCGCGTTGCTAGTGAGTTATGCCAGAGCCCGAGCCGAAGCCGCCGGCGTGAAAATGGAATCAATCGGAATCGCAGAACGCGCAGAACGCATAATACTTCTTCTCCTAGGGAGCCTAATCACGCTTTTTTGGTCAGATGCTTTAGGATGGAGCGTGATAGTTCTAGCTTTTCTGACAAACATCACCGTACTTCAACGCGCAGTCTATTTTTACAAGGCTTCAAAAAAACAGATGGCGGATTAGCGTCTTTGCCAAGGCTGTCTGCGTTCGTCTCTCGCGCGGACTTTCACGACGCCTCGATGCACGGCGCACGAAACGCAATAGTAACGCGTGTCCATCGGCGTAGCTATATATGCTCCCTTTTGCCTAAGTTCTTTCGCCAAGGCATAATCAACCATCGAATATCTTCGGGAGACTTTTTTGGCTTTGTCTCGGGGCACGAGTTCGCCGCATCCGCTGCATTGGACCAACGCGCTTTTTCCTTTTCCGCCTTTTGCTCTTCCACGACTTTTACGTTTAACTGGCACTTTTTATCACACTTGTATATATTCAATGCAAATGGGTATTTATATACTGCATGCTAGAATTCAACATTAAAAACATCTTCTACAATTAACTCACAAGGGATGATGGTGTGAAAACGTTCGATATAGTCACGGTTGGGCACTTCGCCATCGACCAAATAGTCACATCGGGTTTCAGTTACAAGCAGATGCTAGGCGGACCACCAGCGTACGTCTCTCTCGCAGCAGGAAAACTTGGCGCGCGGGTGGGCGTAATATCCGTGATAGGCGAAGACTTCCCCGAGGCTTATATAAATTTCCTCCAGAAAAATAACATCGACTTGTTTGGAGTGGGAATGGTTGACAACGACGTCACAACCTCCTTTGTCCTCGAATATTACAACGGAAAACGCATACTTTGGCTCGACAACCTCGGCCCAAAGATTCTTCTGGAAGATTTACCGAACGATTTTAGTGCAAAAAATATTCACGTGGCACCAATTGCTGGCGAAATCGCCCCCGAAGTTGTGCGCGAACTACGCGAGAGAACAGACATTCTTTCTCTCGACCCGCAAGGTTTTTTGCGAGAATTCAGCGTCAACGGCAGAACAAGTTTGAAAAACATGCTGTCCCCCTCAGTTCTTGAACAAATCGACGTTTACAAGTCTTCTTCTGAAGAAATTAGAGCGGTTACAGGGCTACGGAGTTTAGAGATGGCCATGAAGAAGATCCGAGAATTCGGCGTCAAAACAGTTGTCGTCACCATGGGCACTGGTGGAGCCGCAGTGCTTTTCGATGACACCTTCCGTAAGGTTCCCGCGTACATGTCAAAAACCATTGTTGATCCAACAGGCGCTGGAGACACGTTCGCCGGGGCTTTCCTAGCGGAGTACGTGAAAGGAAAAGACGCCGTATGGTGTGCTTGTGTGGGTTCTGCGATGGCTTCATTTAAGGTGGAAACCGTCGGTCCATATTCTCTACCCGAAAAAGAGGCTGTTTATGAACGTGCGCAACTCCTGCTCGCGAAGTGTATGCATACGAAGACACACAACGAGTTATAGCGGGTTCAGAAAAGAACATAAGCACAAACAGTGTTTGACATACAAGACTGGAGGCGTCGTTAGTGGGACGGATAGCAAAAGGCGTAAAATGCAGCGTTTCAGGATGCGGCAAAGACGCTGTCCGCTCTCTTGCAACCGCCAAAGTAACCCAAGCGGGATTGAAAGTGGGCGACGTGAGGCGAGCATATTTGTGCAAGGAGCATTATAAACAGTATAAGAAGGCAACAAAGAAAGAAAAAATGCTAGAACAATGGCGGTACAGAGGTTAGAAAGACTAATTTGCCAAAACGCATTTTAAACTGTCTGTTTAAGCAATAGAGAGGCTGAAAAACAGTTGCGCATATTGCAGTTACATTCAGACTTCATAGAATATAAACCGATAAAAAAAGAAATTGCCATGGCAGAAAAAGCCGAAGAAAAAATGCACAAGTTCGAAGACATTGTTGTCTTGTTTGTGGCTGTCGAAGAGGGCGACAACGACGCTGTGGCAAAAAAAGCCATAGAAGAAATCAAACAAAGCCTCGATAAACTCAAAGCAAAACGCGTCCTCATCTATCCCTACGCGCACTTGAGCAGCAACCTAGCTAAACCCGCTGACGCGTTAAACGTGATTAAAGCCATGGAAAAATACGCAAAAGCCAATGGACTCGAAGCCTACCGCACGCCCTTCGGCTGGAACAAACAATTCACTATATCGATAAAAGGACACCCGCTCGCCGAGCAGTCGCGAACTTTCCTGCCCACAGAAGCCAAGGCTGAGAAGGCAGAGGAAGAGAAAGTTTCTGAAGCCGTTAAAGCCGAAGAAAAACTCAAATCCACATGGTATATTCTTCAGCCCAACGGCAAAATGATGCCAGTTGAAGAATTCGATTTTGCTAAACACGAAAACCTCGGAAAATTCGCCAGATACGAAATCTCCAAAGTTCGCGCCGTCCAGCAGATGCCGCCCCACGTGCCGCTGATGAAGCGCCTAGAAATTGCCGACCACGAGCCCGGCAGCGACCCGGGCAATTTCCGTTGGTATCCAAAGGGACGTTTAATTAAGTCTTTGCTTGAGCAGTACGTGACTGAAGAGGTTGTTAAGTACGGCGCCATGGAAGTTGAAACGCCAGTAATGTATGATTTTCAGCATCCCAGCCTCGCAGACTATTTGAACCGTTTTCCAGCGCGACAATACCTACTCAAATCTGAGGACAAGGAATTGTTCTTGCGTTTCGCGGCTTGTTTTGGGCAGTTCCTTATTATGCACGACACACAGTTTTCTTATCGCCAGCTTCCGTTGAGGGTTTACGAGTTAACAAGGTACAGTTTCAGAAGAGAAAAAAGCGGCGAACTGGCTGGGTTCAGACGTTTAAGAGCGTTCACGATGCCTGATTGTCATGCCTTTTGTGCCGACGTGAAACAAGCTAAAAAAGAGTTTGTGACGCGTTTTAAGTTGTCCATGAGGGTTCTGGAAGGAATCGGCATTGGAAAAGATGACTATGAACTGGGACTGCGGTTTACGAAGGATTTCTACCAGAAAAACAAGACATTCCTCACGTCTCTGGTTAAGTTGCTCAAGAAACCCGTGCTTGTTGAAATGTGGACAGAACGCTTTTTCTATTACATCCTAAAATGGGAATTCAACTTCGTCGACAACCAAAATAAAGCCTCAGCCCTTTCAACCGACCAGTTGGACGTCGAAAACGCCAAAAGATACGACATCACCTACGTGGACGCGAAAGGCAAAAAACGCAACCCTCTCATACTGCACTGTTCTCCAAGCGGCGCCATAGAAAGAGTGGTCTACGCATTGTTGGAAAAAGCGTACATGGACCAGCAAAAAGGGAAAGCACCGATGCTACCCCTATGGCTCGCGCCGGTACAAGTTAGAGTAGTACCTCTCTCAGATAAATTCCAGAAAAACGCAGAAAAAATAGCTCAAGAAATCGAAAAAAACAACATTCGCGTTGATGTTGACGACCGCGTGTTGACGATGCAGAAAAAAGTCCGCGAAGCCGAAACCGAATGGATAAACTACATAATCGTCGTTGGACAAAAAGAAATCGATTCGGGAATCCTACCCGTTAGAGACAGAAAAATGGGAAAAATTAGACCCATGAAACTAGAAACGCTGGTAGAAGAGATAAAAGAGGAAACCAAAGGCAAACCTTTCAAACCCTTACCCTTACCAAAACTGCTCTCAAACCGACCACAATTTTATGGATAACTCCATTCAAAACGAAGTCCCCCAAAAACTATATCAAATAAGAGCAGTAATCTACCTATTCTAAGAGAAAGGAGAATAAACACTTTGGAGAAGCAAGAACTCCAAATCTATATCGACGGCAAATTCTACCCTAAATCAGAAGCAAAAATATCAGTCTACGACCACGGACTTCTTTACGGCGACGGAGTATTTGAAGGAATCCGCGCTTATAACGGAATAGTATTCAAACTAGAAGAACACATCGACCGACTCTACAAGTCAGCCCACGCGATTATGCTAAACATTGGCATCCCAAAAAAAGACATGATAAAAGCAGTTATAGACACGCTTAAGAAAAACAAGCTCCAAGACAGCTACATACGCTTGGTAGTAACCAGAGGCGTCGGCGACCTCGGACTAAACCCCAACAAATGCAAAAAACCCACCATAATCATCATCACCGACACCATCAAACTTCACAGCGATAACGACGCAAAAGAAAAGGGCATAACCGCCATGATAACGTGGGTGCGCCGAGACGCCATAGACGCAACCAGCCACGAAGTCAAATCACTAAATTACCTAAACAGCATACTAGCCAAAATCGAAGCCAACAACGCGGGCGTCGAAGAAGCCATAAGCCTGGGAAGAACGGGGTACGTGTGCGAAGGAGTCGCCGAAAACATATTCCTAGTAAGAGACAACATAATCTTTACACCTCCAAGCTCAACAGGTGCGTTACCCGGCATAACCGCCCAAGTGATTACGCGCATTGCTAAAAAAATGGGCTACGCAGTAGTGGAGAGAAACATTTCGCCCACCGAACTCTTCACGGCCGACGAAGTCTTCTTCACAGGCACAGCCGCAGAAGTCATTCCAGTACGTGAGATAAACAAAAGAACAATAGGCAACGGAAAACCAGGCCCTGTTACGAAACGCTTAATGGAAGAATACCAGAAAGTGGTGCGAGACCCAAAAGAGGGCGTACCAATCAAATAACTAATTCACTTTTTATTTTTTCATAAACCCTTCTAGCATATCGAAAGCTTTTTGCATGATTCCCAAAGGTGCACAAAACACTGCTCTTACGTGCCCCGAACCATATTTTTCGCCAAACCCAGAGCCGGGTACGAAGAGAACGCCAGTGTTGTTCAGGACATCGAGGACAAATTCCATGTCATTCTTCCACCGAGAGCCAACCTGTTCAATCTTAGGAAACACGTAGAACGCGCCTTCTGGCTTAGTACAACTTATGCCGCTGATTTCGTTTAGACGCTTCCAAGAAAAATCACGTCTTTTTCGCAACTCATCAACCATGCTTTTAATGTGATCTTGTGGCCCCCTTAACGCCACAGCACCGGCTTTTTGAACTGGTGTGCAAGCGGATAGTCGTATGCGGGTTTCCTTTTCGATACATTCTTTAAGTTCGTTTAGCCTTCCAGCCGTATCGTGGAAATACAAGTAGCCAAGCCGCCAGCCGGTCATTAGGTATGCTTTGGAAAAGCCGTTCAACCCGACAACGGGTAAGTCTTTGGCTATGTGAGAGGTGCTCACGAATTTTTTCTCGTAAACAATCCTGTCGTAAATTTCGTCAGAGAGCACAAGAAGATTATGCTCGCCGGCGATGTCGAGTATCTGTTTCACGGTTTTTTCGTCGTAAAGCGCGCCCGAAGGATTGTTGGGATTAATAATAACAATAGCACGGGTTGATTTAGAAATCTTCGCTCGGATGTCGTCAATGTCGGGCTGCCAGTTTTCGGTTTCGATGGTTCGATAGGCGACGGGTGTTCCTTCAAAAAACTGGACGTAAGACATGTACGGCGGGTAGGTCGGACCTGGAATCAATACCTCGTCGCCTTTTTCTATCATCGCCGCCATGAGAAGATGGATTCCCTCGGAAACCCCTGCTGTGACGATGACGTTTTCTGGCGTGATGTCTACACCGTTTACTTTCTTTTCTTTTTCACAGATTGATTCTTTAAGGTCTCGTTCACCTTCCGAGGCTGCGTACCAGTTTGCACCCGAATTCACAGCGTCAAACAAGGCTTGCTTGATGTGTTTGGGCGTGTCAAAATCGTACTTCACCGGGTCGCCGATGTTGAGGTAGAGGATCTTTCGTCCCTGTTTTTCGAGGTTTTTTGCGAAGCCAATTATGTCACGAATAGCGTATTCGATTGATTTTGCTCTTTTTGAAACTTTAAACGCTCTCATGATTCATTTTCCCCATGTTTATATTATGAGTTTTTCTGGTTCCACATTACGTTTTTTCATTCCTAGGTCGCTGACTTTAAACTCTTTTTCTCCATGCAACAGTGCAGTTTCTTCGCCTGCATAAATTGCCGCTGCTATTCTGCCCACAGCGTCGGCTTTCATGTTTCCGCTTCCACTGCAACTGCCTACTACAATCACGTCGTCTTCTTCAAAGATTACGGGTTGCCCATCCAAAGTGTTTAAGGCATACTGCCCTGCCCACGCGCCGTGGAGTTGTGCGCCAACAAATTGCGGAAAGTATTTTGTGGCAACTTGGTAGATTCCGTATTTGTAGAAGTTTTCTTCAGGTTGCGGGTCGTCCTCGAGTTTAAATGCACGAGGAAAGTGGTCGCCGTAGCTGAACCAGAAGGCTTCTTCTTCAAGGGCCGGTTTAATGTAGACTCGTGGTTTTGGAAGTATAGTGAAGGGCATGCAGTTTTCTTTGGTAAAGCCTCGGGTATGAAGCAACTGTTTTAGCGGTTCAGTATTCGCCCTCACCGAGAACAGTTGACGTTTTATCGGTTTTGAAGGCGTATCGATGCCGACTTGATCAAGAAGAACCGACGCCCACGTTCCAGCGGCGACGATGGTTTTTTTGGCTTTTAATATTCCCCTGTTAGTTTTCACGCCGGCGGCGTGCGGGTTTTGCCAGAAATAGGGTTCGCCGGGAATCCCAAGGCTGTTTTCGGGTTCCACAATGATGCCCTCTACGCGTGTGTTATACTGGGTCTGCCCACCCATCCGTTTGAATTCTGTCTCGTAAAATTTCACGAGTTCATCTATATCAATGGAGCCTGCTTTGGGTACAAGAACGCCTATGTTTGCGTCTAGCAGGCCCATCATCTGCGCTTCTTCGTCGCTTGTAACGTTGGTGTTCATTTTAAGTTTTTCAGCGAGTTCTTTCTCCTCAAAAATCTTGTAATCCAACCCACGTTCCTTCATAGCGTTAAGTACCGGTTCAGCGGTTTTGTAGTCTTCTTCTGAGAACAGCCACAAGTAGCCAGTCCACTTCAGTTTCAAATCAACCTTCAGCGTCTCGTGAACGTGACGATAAAACTCTACCGAAGTGTCCACCAGCGTCAAGTTTGTGCGGGAATAGAAAAAGCAACGAAACATCGCTGCACTTTTAGCTGTGTTTCCTTGTCCAGCGGCACTTAATTTGTCTACAACTAAAATTTTGTCTTGTGGTTTCATTCGTTTAATGTGATATGCGGTTGCAAGCCCGAAAATGCCTGCGCCAACTATCACGGCGTCGTATTCACTCATAGCCCATCCCGACTGAGAAGTATGTGTTCATAGAAAAAGACGGTTATATACGTAACTGTTCAGCCGCTAACGCTGATGAGCCAAGCCATCTTAGTTTAGCCAAAAACCAACCATTACAAAACTACACAATCAGAACCCACATAAACATTCATACGGTTTCCCCTTACAAAACCTAATAAGCAAATGCCTAAACGTTCCGCAACCTCTATTCCCGAATCCAAAGCAGCAGCCTGCGAAGCCACCAGAGAGATCCGCATTCTCCCTGCCTTTAAAACAATATCGCCACTCAAACGTCCACTTACCGCCAAAAAAAGTTCTTTAAAATCGACGCCGCCTAAAACACCTACGCCGATTACTTTGTCAACCGCGTTGTGTCGCCCTACGTCTTCCGCAAACGCGACCAGTTTTCCATCCCAAGTGTTCAAAGAAGCAACATGTACCCCGCCTGTTTTTCTGAAAACCGTCGATAAATCACCCAAGCGTCTAACACATTCCAAGATTGTCCCAGCTTTCACCACAGAGCGATTTTCAATTTTCACTGGTTTAATACGGTCGATGAGTTTCGACAATGGCCAATTTTCAGCAGATCCGCACGCGGTAACTATCAGCCGAGCGAAGGGTTGTGATAGACTAATACGTTTCTCAATGTCCACCCCGCGCTCCAATCGAATCATACATCTTCCATCATTTTCCAAACCCACTTCTTTTACATCGTCCAAGGAATGCAGAACACCTTCTGAGAAAAGATGCCCAAGGGCCATTTCCTTTAGCATGTTTGGAGAACATAGAATAGTGACGTAGTGAGTTTCGTCGAGAAAAACGTGCAGTGGGGCTTCCTTGGCTATGTTGTCTTTTTTTTGTGTAGCCGTTTTTTCGGTCGTGTTCACACGTACAATTTCAACCTCGCGCAATCCTTCATGTTCCATCTCAATTCTTCACCTCAGACAAAACATGCTGCACAACCTCTTCAGCAACATTCACCTTCGTCACAGACTGCAACCCCCTCCAGCCTGGTTGACTGTTTAATTCCACGATTATTGGGCCTTTTTTGCTTTCCAAAATATCAACACCTGCCACTTTGCATCCAATTACCTCAGCAGCCTTTACCGCCAAATCAGCAAAATCATCGTCTAAACCTAACGGAACTGGCTTGGCGCCGAGACTGACGTTGGTTTTCCATGTGTTAGCAACCCGTCTCATAGCCGCAACAACACGCTTGCCAACCACAAAAGCGCGAATGTCAGAAAACCCATGTTGAACAAATTCCTGAACGTACAACACATGATGATAAAACCCGAGCGCACGAAAAACACGCGTGGCAACTTCGGGGTCAGAAACCCGTGTGGAACCAATTCCCCTCGAGCCAAAAATAGGCTTCACCACCACATCACCACCCAACTTATGAAAAGCCTCCAAAGCCCTATCAGCATCCTCAGTCACCACCGTACGAGGCACTGGCAATCCCGCTTCCTCCAAAAGCGCAAGTGTATAAAACTTGTCCACAGATCGTTCAATCGCACTTGGCGGATTAATAATAACTATGCCTAAACGATGAAGTTTATGTAAAAGATCCATTCTAAAAATTATTTCTTCCAAAGAGCCTCTGCCGATAGGACGCATAATTAAAGCATCCAGTTCCTTAGTAACATCGATTTCGTCAACCGTAACTTTAGGCCAAACACCCACATGCGCAACAAGCTTTGAGAAACTGAAACAGAAAGGTGTGATTCCGTTTTTTTCCATGGCTCGACGCAGCTGGATGGAGCACCAGCCGTTTTCGTTTCGTGTCAGTATTCCCATTTTCACGTTGTTTCCCTTAGTAGGTTCTACTAACACGAAAGATACAAAAAGGTTTAGTTATCAAACACCATCAGAATTTACGAATCCACGGCGCCAAATCATCAGCACTTTTTACCTTCCTCGCAAGGTCTATTTTTAAGTAGGCCGCTTGTTCATTGTAGTATGGCGCGCCTTTTCTTGAAAAAAGAGTCAAAACCCTTCCACTGTGGTTCAGTTTGAAGCCCTCCATACTTGGCTCGTGACCGCGAATCAGCATATTGACTTGGAACATTCCTAGAAACCTCGCCGTTACGTCGTGTCCAAACAGTTTGCCTGCTCCTCGCGGCGAAGCACATGTTTCAGCAATTCCTTCTTCCGGGTCGTTCCACAAAATTTCCTCAAGAAAAGTCTCTTTCGGATGCTTTTTATGCGCATAAGCCAAATCATCGAGCGAACGAGCCTTTGTAGGAAAGCCTCCGTGAATCAAAATGTAGCGCTCTTTCACGAGAACTGTGTTGTAGAGTTGATTAAAAAGCAAGCGTATACTGTTGTAAGTCGACTCACCATTTTGACCAAATCTATGTCGAAACTGAAACGGCAAATCATGCGGCGAAGCGAGTAAATCTTCGGGTCCTTCGTGGTTGCCACGCATGAGTATGACGTTTTCTGGAAACCATTTTTTAAGCTGGAGCACCATGTAGTAAACATCGGCGGAGTATAATCCGCGGTCGCCATAGTCACCCAGAAAGATGAGCATAACGTCTTTGTGGCTTTGAATGTTTTGCAGGAAACCGCTATCTTTAAGGATGTGCACGAGACTTTCAAGATCGCCATGAACGTCGCCAACGATGATGGCCTCGCCTTCCGGCGCAAGCGTTACAAGTTTTCCTTCCACCAACATTTTTCCTACTTGCGCTGCTTCTTTCTCGAGCATACAAGTAACTTCCTCAACTAAAGCAACAAACCCGTCAGTGTCCGCGTCAAGCGCCGCTTTAGCTAACGCCAGAACTTTTCGCCCATTGCCCAAACGCGCTGTCATTCTTCCTCGCTTCTAAAAACAACTCTTTTTCTACTTAAATGTTGATAATCGAGTTTTTTACTCGTTTTTGAGTAGTTACTCTTAAATAATTAAACCTTATGAAAATCACGAGCACGGTGCAAACAGCATGACAGCAACTAGCGCAAAAAAAGTGGCTTTCATCACGATGATGATAGTTTTGGGCAACGTATTCTCAGGCATTTCAATCTATCTGGGACCAATCTACCCTGGCGTTAACCTTGACTTTTCTCAT
The DNA here is from genome assembly GCA_019685575.1 of Candidatus Bathyarchaeota archaeon A05DMB-4. Taxonomy (GTDB): domain Archaea; phylum Thermoproteota; class Bathyarchaeia; order Bathyarchaeales; family SOJC01; genus JABFQO01. Next base: position 99,223 of record JABFQO010000005.1, read on the forward strand.
ATAACTACATTTATCGCGGCGATTTATGGCGGTCCTGTTTACGGGTTTATTGTGGGTTTTTTTGGCGGGGTTTGGGCAGGTTTTTATTTTGGTTTCATCGGCGGCACGCTTTCGTGGCTTAGCCTTCTAGGGCTGCCTGTTGGGAAATCGTTGACTGGGTTGGCAACTGGGTTGTTCTATAGAATATTTAGAATTCGAGAAAAAAGTCATGCATCTCTAATCACAGTGCCCACTATATTGGTGTCTTTTATTCCCGAAACTCTTTTTACAGTAATTTATTTCTTAGCGTTGGCACCGTACTTTTTTGCCTTTGGCTTTGGCATGTTTATGCTTGGAATTATCTTACCCAAGGCGTGGGCGGAAATCGTTTTTATGAGTTTTCTTATGGCTGCGCTTGTTGGTAATCAAGGTTTCAGTACGTTTGTCACAAGTTTTCTTTCAACCCGTGCTACGAGGACGGCATAGTTATTTTTTCTTTTTTGGTGAAGAAAACGTGAAAACGAACCCAACAATGTCGTGGGCAACGTGAGCAACGACAACCGCCAGCAACGAGCCTGATAAAAAGAAGACAACGCCAAACAAAATTCCACCGTACAACGACAAAAGGGCATTATAAACGCCTTGATACAGTTGAGGCACAAAAGCAAAAACCGCTTGAACGATTATGGCAATCACGGGCAAGGTTAAGTAAAGAAGATGACCAAGCAAGTATCCTCTAAAAATTAGTTCCTCCAAAACCCCTGCAAGCATAGAGGCAATGAACACAGTAAAGAATAGATGCGCTTGAGGTGTTGACATGGAAGATGCCAAAAGTTGGTCCAATTCGAGTTCACGCTTAGTTTTTGAAACTAAAAACTTGCGTCGAGCGATAGAAATTAAGAAATTCACGGGCATGCCGCCGAAAAATATGAGCACTCCGCTGAGCACTCCTAAGAAAATCAAACTTGCCGAGGGACTGTTGGTGTCAAAACTGAAAACCACGAAAAGTTCTCTCTGAGGAACCAGCGCGAAAACCGCGAGCAAGAGAAGCAAAATAGATTTTTCAAACGAAGATAACCAAATAAGCCGCTTGAACGAAGGAGGTTTTTCATAATTGAGTGAGTACCTCGGGTCGGTTTTGTACGTGAAAAGCATGTAAATTGCGTAGGCGATTAGGAAGCCGTAAAGCCCAAGATACGCGAACCATTGGCTTTCCAAAATTCTTCCCAGCCTAGGTGTTGAGCCCTATTGATTGCTTGAGCACTTTGATGTCGATTTCGCCAGCCTTGAAAACCTTACCTGTTTCCAAGTTATTTATTATGACTACCGCGGGTGCAAAAAGGCGTGGGTCTATTTTGTAGAAGTCGTTGTCTGCTTCTTTGAAGATTTCTCTGAAGGGTTTGCCGTATTGCTTTGACATTTTCGACGGTGCCTTACACACCAATTGCTCCAGTTTTTCATCATCCCCGTAACGAACCACGTAATACGCAACGCCGCCGTAGAGAATCACGTCGTTTGTTCTCCCCATAGCATGAGCGAATTTCGGATGTACTGGTGCTATCGGAGCACATCCCCAAGCATAACTGATCACCGTCGGGTCCAAGCCCAACTTCATTAGTTTATGTATTCCCGTTTCAACGATTCGTCCAGAAACTTGTACAGAGCCGGCTACGCTCGTGGTTGGAGTTAGGATTATGAAAAGTTTGTTCGGTTTTATTTTGCATTCCGAGGCAAACTGCACCACTAGTTCTTCTGGGGGTCTTTTGTCGGTTTCTAACACGACGGTTGCAGTGTTTGCCTTGTCTTTGTAACGGATTTTTTCGTAAATGTCCTTTGGCTTTAAAGCGAGCGCACGAGCCGGGCCCGAACCGATCGCAAAAAAATCTTTACTGGAAATCTGCCAGCCTGCATATTGCGAACCTAACGTGGCTAAGGACGGATGATCAGTGGTCACAAAAACCGTGGGTAGTTCCAAGTCGCCATATTGTTTCATAAGGATTTCTGTCTTGCCCAAGCCGCCCATGCAAATTTCGGTAATGATTTTGCCGACCAAGAAGCCTCCCGTTGCTTGTACTCCGGCGTCGATTAGGGTAGTGCCAGATTTCATTTTTGAAACTGTAACGCCGTATTCTTCCGCCTTGTCGCAGAGTTCTTCGACAAGTTTGTAGGCATTATGATTTACGCTGAGCATGTGTGGTAATAGATGTCAAACAAATATAAAATGAACGGAATCATACGGGCCTCCTTAGCGCGTTAGAGGTATTTTTCGTAGAAATCTAAATGCTGGTTTTTTGCTTTTGCAACATAAAGTTTTCCATTGCCTTTCTCCACAAGGTCACCGGTGAACGAGTAGAATGGCCCTAATATTTCTTCGCCGTCTACTTTGACCTTTTTCTTAACATCGTCAAAAGTAAAGGACGGCAGTACCGATGCGGCGTTACCGAGTATTACGATTTTCCCATCAATTATACTCGCTCCTGCCCGTCCTTCCGTGTCACCCTGAACAAAAATCGTTCCGTTGTGCATATGAATACCCACGAATTGTCCTGCGCTGCCGTAGATTTTTATCAATCCTTTACGCATAAAGCAACCGACCTCATTCCCAGCGTTTCCGTAAATAATTATTGCGCCACCCATCATTCCTTTCATACTGCCTCGATAAGCTGCACCTACATAATCGCCCACGTTGCCTTTGACGGTTATTGTTCCACCCTTCATCATAGCGCCCAGCCACGATCCCACGTCTCCAGTGACGGTTATTGTTCCACCCTTCATTTTCTCGCCCAAGTGCATGCCAACATTGCCCTCGATGGTTATTTCGCCTTCCGTCATTGCTTCACCAATTCTTTTAACCCTGCGCAAGTCACCCGTGACTTGGATGCTGGTTTCTTTAGGGGTTTCGCCGCTTTCGCCTGTTATTTCGAAAAGTTCGCCTAGTGTGCGTTTTTTGTTTCCTTCCCAAACTTCGAACTTTTTGATTTTGTCAATTGTTTGGGATGCGAAGGCGTCTGGGCTTATGTTTCGGGCGTTTACTGGAACCTTGAACAAGTATTTGGGACGCATAGAAACCGTCATGTTTTCACACCTCCGCATGTACCTGGATTGGCGCTGAAACAGCAAGGTTATGTTCTGGTACAAGATAATTCTCATATTGCACGGTGTAGTATTCTGCGAATTTCTCTTTCAAAATTCGAGTCTCAACTAAGGCTTTCTCTGCTTCGACATTTACCCAGAAGGTTCGACCGCTTATGCTCTTGACGACCTCGCCGCCTTTTACGACAATCTGCCCGTCTTTAATAGTATAAGCCGCGTGTTTGAAGGCTCTTCGGATCAGTCGCGGGTTGGCATTGAGATCAGTTTTTTCAGGGTTTAAATCGTAAATGGCAATGTCAGCGTCTGCGCCTACACCCAGATGCCCTTTATCTTTCAATCCCAACGCCTTTGCTTGCCCAGCACGTGTGGCGATTGCGATTTCGTAAGGCGTGTATTCTCTGTCGATGGTTGGGAGAAGGCTTTTGCTTCGGGCTTTCTTGTTAATTCTCTTCATCATCTTCTCTCTAGCTTTACGGCTCATCAGCCACGAGATGATTTTGGGGTAAGCGATGAATGGCCCTGCGTTTGGGTGATCGGTTGTAAGGAGGATTTTCCAGGGGTCTTTGATAAGTAGAGCAAGTTCCAAGCCTATTGACCATTGAGTGGCGTGAACATAGCTTGAGCGTTTATAATGGAAAGGTACGATGCCGCTGCTGGTTTCGGTTTCTACGTCGCCGTTTATCCATTTGTTTCCGCTTAACTGATAGAGAATGAATTGAAATGGGCCGTCAGCCGTCATTGTGGTTGTGTCTGAAAACACGACCTGCCCCATGTCAAGCGTAACGTGATTATGCGCGTTGATGTAATTTGCGATTTTGTCAGCCGCTGATTCGAAGGTTCTCCAATCGTTGCCAGCAAAAGCGCTGAACTGGCAATGTGTGATGTGGATGAGGGGGCGGTTGTTGTGATTTAAGCCTTCAACGCACTGCATTGTCTTTAGCGTGTTCTCGTAGTTGCCTGGTTTGCCGAGATTGTTTGTGTGCACGTGAATCGTGTGGGGCAAATGTAAGAGTTGGTTTACTTTGCACAAACCCCTGACGATTTCTCGAGGTGTAATGTTAAAATTCGGAACCGTGTCGTCAATGTTGCTAACATTTCTGCCAAACCCCCACGCTTCAAGTCCACCCGGGTTTACAAGTTTTATTGCGTATCCTTTTGTGGCGTTTAATTCCCATGCAACATAAGCGGCACATTCGTCTATTCTGCCCTCACTTAGGGTTTCCAGCACTATCCAAGAATCGCCCAAAAGCGGGTATGTTGCCTTGTCAATGATAGGTGTGTCGTTCAATTCTTCGTGCGTATGTCTTGCTTTAAGAGGCGGCATAGCAGGATCCATCACCATCGTCCAACCCATCTTCGCATAACGGTAGCCTGTAGTGAACGTTGACGGAATCGAATAGCCAACACCCGAACGTGTTTTGCTGGTTCGAGGCTCCACGTCCTTGTAGTGATCCTCAGGCCGCAGCAATCTACCCAAATTAACTTTCGCGCCAGCAATGTGAGAATGGATGTCCACACCGCCGGGCATCACCATCATCCCAGAAGCGTTGATTTTCTTTACTCGTTTACCTTCGATTTTTTCGACTATTTTTCCGTTTTTTACGGCGATGTCCATTTTTTCGCCATCTATCTTGTTAATCGGGTCGTAGACGAAACCGTTTCTAATCAAAAGTTCAGTCATGCATTGGATCTCCTTTGGCTTCTCTTCAGTTTACGAACTTCTCGAAGAATCCGTCGCAGAATCTCTTCATCAGAAAGCAAGCCTTTGGGCGGTTTGACTACCCGTTTCAAGGGTAATGGCACGCCGTCCATGCGGTAAGCGATTCCCTCGGCTTCGATACCTACAAAAGTGCTTGGTAACACTACATCAGCCATAAGCGCCGTTGCGCTTTTTTCCGGATCGATAACAATAAGCGGGTTCTTTACGAGGTTTTGCGCGGCAACTCTTGGAAAGTTTGCTACGGGGTCTGAGGCAATTACAAGCGCCGCGTCTGATTCATCTCGGGACAAAATATCCACTGCAGAGGTTTCGCCTGGGTTGTAAAACGGGAAGCCTTGAGAAAAATCAACCGAGAAAGGATAGCCTGTTTGCCAGATGGAAACCATGTTGGCGCCGGTGACGTTAAAGTGTCCACGCATGGGCATAATGACAAATTTTGTGGCAAAATTCAGATCCCGTGTGAGGGCTAAGGCAGCGTCGATGTTACGTAGTTTGCCAGAACTCATCGTTAAACCGACGCCGAAAAAAAGAACGCCGAACTTGCAGCCGATCATTACGTCCACGATTTTTTCCAGTACACCAACGGGGACGCCTGCAACTTTTTCAACTTCTAATTCCTCGTTCTTGACGAGCATGCGCATGGCTTGGAGAAGTTCGTAGTCCTTGTTTGGTTCTACTTGAACAAAGTAGTCAGCGAATTCTGCCGAATGAGTTCTCCGCGCGTCGATCACGATGAGTTTTCTTTCTTTTTCTGTTTCTAAAGTCGGAGGAAACTGGTTTCCCGTAATCGGTGGGACTGAAAATTCTTCCATTAGCGCGAGTTGCGATGCGCGTTCGAGTTTTTTCTTGCCGATTACGCCTCGGAGTCGTGAGACGTAGCGTTTCCATTCGCTGGGTTGGAATCTTCCTTCGGTAAAAGCAGTGTACCGTTCAAGGTGTCGAGGATGGGCGCTGTAGGGGTCGCTTCCCCAGTAGATAATGAGGTCTGCGCGGTGACGGATTTGGCCGAGCGTGCAAGTAGAGATGCCCACGTCTTGTATGCTAAGTATGGATGGGCCATGGCACACGGAAGAAGTGTTGTCGATGACGCCGCCGATTTCTTCTGCCAATTCGATGCCTGCGCTGATAGCTTCGCAGCATGTGGAACTCCAACCGTAAAGGAGCGGATAAGATGCTTCGGCCAGTATTTTGGCGCTTTTCTTTATCGCCTCGGTCCATGAAGTTTCAACCAGAGTGCCGTTTCTTCTTATTAGGGGATTCAAGTTTCTGTGGTGCGGGTCGGAGTAGTTTAAGAATTTTGCCTCGCCCATTGCGCATGCATTTTTTACGTCTACCACTTTGTTCTTTTTTACTGTTAGTTCTATGTCGTCGCAGAAGGTTCCGCAAATCGGGCAGGTAACGTTTTTTACGATTGGCATTTTTCATTCTTTCCCAAAAGCTTGTTTCAGTAATTCATGTAGCGGCAGTACGCGTTCTGCGGATGTTGCGGGTTCGATTTCTGCGTGTATGCCTTTGAAAGAAGGCATTCCAGTGCTGTGTGTTGTGGGGTTTGCTACGGCGTTTATCCAAGGGCCGTAGGGCATGTAAATTATTCCCGGGTGCGGTCCACGTATTGATTCTTTGGCCTTGACAATGATCGAGCCGAATTCGGTGGAAACTTTGATGTTTGCGCCGTCTTTTATTCCCAATGCATCCAAGTCGTTGGTGTCAACTTCGCAGATTGCCACGCTTTCATAATATTCTTGCGAAGTTTTTCCGTGTTCTTTTCCTGTGCCTTGGTTGATTGTTCGGCCGCTTAGGAGTGTAACCTTCATTTTTTGCATGTGCTTTCCTCGGGTGAGTCATGGTTGTGAAAGATTATTTTAGCGTTTACAAGCCTATTAAGGTATTGAGGGGTTGGCACTGTTGCTTGTTTGTTTGGGATGTATCGAATTTTGATATATGTCGAGAAGTGGAATGTAGCTTTATTTATTTATCTTCTATAGTTGTTTTCTAGAAGAAAGTTCCTTGGTTTGGGGAAAGAAGGAGTGCGTGGGTTTGGGTAAGCGGTTTGCGGTATGGGTTTTGGGTTTTTTGACGTTTTTAGCCGTGCTTCATGTTTTAGAGGCTTTTTTTGCTTTCACTCAGAATGCGCCTCTTAGGTTGCTTTGGTTGTATCCGTTTAGCAGCTGGTTTGGCACGGTTGATGTGGCTGTGTATTTTTGGGGTAGTTTGGGAGCGGTTTGTGTCCTTTGGGGCTTGACGTGTTTGGTTGCACTGCAAAGTCCGTTGGACATGTTGCTTTGCAAGGTTCTCAAGGATGCGCAGTTGGAAAATGAAGAGGAAGTTAGCATTTTGAGCGCGAAGGGGAATTTTTTGGAGATGATGAACGATAGTTTGATTAACAACACGGTTGAGTTGGGTAATGTTAAGGATTTGTTGTTTAACGTTCGGGCTGAAGTGTTAAACTTGAGGGGTTTACAGGATGTTGTGGGCGGTTTAAAGTCGGATGTAGCTCATTTGAAAACGTCAATTAAAAAATTGGAAACTAACTTGACAAAAAATATTATTTGCCCCGCGTGTGGAAAAGATGTGCAGCATGATTTCCGCGTATGCCCCTTTTGTGGCGAGGACTTGTTGAAAGAAAAAATTGTGTTGGCAGAGCATGCTGCGCTTAGGCTGCATAAATGAAAGGTTTAGTTAGTTTTTTCTCTGTGTGCGCGCGTTTCTCTCTCCCTCTTCCATATATGATCCTATTAGGCTCCAAATATACCGCAAATATGGTTTTGATGTTGTGATGTGTTGTCGTGTTGCGGGCGAGTTTCTTTCCTAAAACGCACACGCCTTTCCCTAGTCTAGGTATCATTTCTGCAAAGCAGAACGCACACGAGGGTGGGCGGGGCGTCAGATTTTTTAATGGTTTTCATGCAAAAGTTTGTGCTGTAGAATGCGGGCTTCTTTTGAGAGTTTTTGGATATGATTTGCAGCAAATCTTAGATCTTTACTGTGCCATGAAGAAGCACGAACCGTTGAGTGAATAAGTCTTAAATACCTTTTTTTGGTGGAGATTGTCCTGAGGAGGATAGGTTGGTAAAGTGTGTATTTGTGGTGGGATTTGCCGTTTTGTTTGTTTATTGGTTTGTAAGTCGAGTTTTTGCTAATCCTATTCCTATAGGACCGCCTCCAATATCTGGAACGCCCATGGAGTATTTTATAATATTTATAGCTGAAGCCTTCGGTCTGCTTGGGGTAGGTATGCTGACCCGTAACAATCAAACGAGATGGGAAAAAGCCGCGATAACTATGGCTGTAGCTCTAGTCGCAAGTTACGTAGTCGGCATAACCATATGGACGTCCGGGTACATGGCTGGGATTTCTCTTTATAATCCGCTAGTTATTCCGCCGAGGGGTACACCTAATCTTGCTGGTTTGGTAATTGTGTTGCTCCCAGAATTTATCGGTACAATAATAGGTGGGATTATAATTCACGCGAAACAAAGAACCTATTGGAGCACTGCCTTTGGCACTATGGCTCTTGCGATGCTTACGAGTTTGCTTGCTGGCAGCATGCTCGTTACCGTATTTCTTAGCTAGAAGTAATTTTAGCATGGAGACGGGGTCGGTGATTGTTTGTTTTTTTTTGGAAAGAGCGGCTTCAACATTTGTCTACTTACAACAATGGCTCTTTTGGCTTTCTATGAAAAACTTCTTTGCTTGCTTAATGTAGGTTGCAAACTCGAAACTGTCGGTTATGTCATATTGTATATTTAGCCTTAGAAAAAGGCTCTTCACTATGGCTTTTTCAAGAGGCAAGGCACCTTCGTGGAAGATAGAGTAGAGGTGTCTGTGAAGCTCTTCCGGTTCTTCCGCATAAAGACCTGACTCGGCATTGAACAGAAATGGTTTCATGCCGCTTTCTCCTAGCACTTGTCGTAAGACCTCGATAATGCATTCATTAAGGGTTTCATTAAATTTGAATTCCATCGACACTCCCTCCGAAGGAGCCCTCAAACTTTTCTCTTTAGCGTGATCTCCACCTTAACAGAAAAACCAGCAAATCTGTCTTATTTTATTTTTTATAGAAAAAATTAACAATAGCATACAAAAAATAAAAATGAGTTTTCTTGAATGACCATGACAAGGGTCAAATTAACGAATTATATGTTTAATTTGATTCGTTAAGCGAGAAAGTTATTCAGTAAGCAAAAAGCGGCGGGTCACGGGGTTTCGTCGCTCAGTATTCGCTTGATCCCGCCGCCTCTTTACTCGTACCCGCACCCCCTCGAGCGCTGAACGTCCAGACTTAGGTTGCTCCCTCCCGGGCCTGGCCAGGTTCGCCTGGTAAACATGGAAACAGACTTCCCTACGGAAGCCGCTCCACGACCGCCAGCCCCGAAGGACGGGTATTCATGGTCAGAGGACAGTAGACCACGCGCTCTTAGGCGACTCAGACTCCGCTCTCGGCCCATCTTGTAGAGGGTTTATGGTCTGAGCCTTTTTAGGGGCTCGTCAGGGGACCCCTAGCCCCCCGCCTAAGACCCGCCGCAAAAACAGTTTGATGCCTTTGAAGGTTTAAAACTTTACTAATCCACAACCAACCAAAAACGTAAAATAGCGTTTACCATGATACCACAACAGTCGCAGAGAGGGAAGGCAAAAAATGGCAAAAGGCTTTGAAGAAGCCTTCACCGAAATCGCAGACGAATCACTGAAGGAATTCTTTTCCGAACCCGCCGCAAAAATAATCTACAACTTCATCGAGACACACTATGGAATCAAACCCAAAGAAATCGGAAACAACCTAGACGCTTTTGCCGCGGCGTTGGAAGCGTTTCTTTCATCGGGCGCATTCGTGATAGAAAACCTCATCGCAAAACGGCTTTACGAGTACTACGATGCAAAGTTTGAAACAAAACAAGGATACAAACTCGTAGATTACGTGAAAACATTAAGACAAACAAAGAAAAAATGAACACAAAAAAGCAAGCCCACACACCAAAGCACACGCTTACTTCTTGGATTTCTTCTCCGCTCCCGGCTTCACCTCCTTCATCGGAACACCACAACATATGAGGTCACAAGGGGCACAAGCACACGGGTTATCAACAACCACAACAACCCCGCACTCCTCACACTTGTATTTCGAGCCTTTCTTAGCCATACCTGTTTTCACCTCCCGCCGTCATTTTAATTAAAGAATCACTACTTGACGAATATAAAACTATTCAAAATAGACGCCCCCCACTAACACTCACGAGTCTGAGCAGACTCTTGCGCATCAGAATACGAGATTAATAACCTCTTTTCTCTTCGTGCTTCTTCTTCTTTTTAATATTCTTCTTTTTCAAAGCCTTCACAGAGTTTTTCTCCATCCAACTATTACGAGAACAGCATTTATAAGCGTTCAAATAAAAAGCAAAGCTTCACACTTGGTTATACTGCTATTTTTTCGGACCTTTTGCCACTCATAAATTCCACGTCGATTCTACCAATCGTGGTTGATTTTAGTTTTTCCAGTTTCCTAGATTCGAGTCTTTCAATAAGTTTTTCCGGGTTTTTGTCTAGTTGTTTTATCATGCATTTTGCCGCTTGGACTTTTTCTTCGAGGTTTTGGACAAAAGTTACTTTTCCAGAAAAGTGCACCGACGCATATTGGTGGTCGCACTCGCCATGTTCGTAGCCATAATCTAAAAGCGCCTGTCCCCAAACGCTGTTGTTTGTTTTTAGGAAGTCGAGTTTTTTGCCTTCCTCCGCGCAGTGAAAATAGATACAGTTGTGTTCTTCATCATACCCACAACTGAGCGAAACAAGGTAGGGATTGTTCTCACGCGACATGGCGATGGTTACATACTGCACGGTTTTCAGTATTCGTCTAAGAGTTTTCTGATCGGTAATTTCTTTGTCCCTGCGCCTCACGTGGTAGACCATAGTCATCGTACGCCCATCGTTGCAGTTTTTAGGCTACCCAAGAGCCCATTTAATCCACATAGCAACGATTGCGCCTATTCCGACAATCACGGAGACAAGGAGCACGGCGAGGTTTTGCCAAAAGTCGTAATTGCCCGCGAAGAAAGCCAGCCAAAGTATAACAAAAGCCAACCAGCCGACACCGACGATTACTGTTCCCGCAACTCTTGAACCAAGCGAATTCATAGCGGAATATTTCGAAAGACACGGTAATATCATTTTCGCGTATTCTCCCTTTGCATCCAAACCCGAAGCAGGCTGTATCATAGCAGCGGGTATTGCAACAAACTTACAACAAACTCAAACCCGCTGGTACCCAGCCTAAAAACACACGTGCGCGGAATGTTAAAGATTATGCAGGTTTGTACGTCTTCTTAGTCGCTTCTTTCACCGAAGCCACCGACTTCTCAAACTCCCTCTTCGTCTCGGCATCGAGATTAAGCTCCAAAATTTTCTCAACCCCGTTCCTTCCAAGGACGCAGGGCACACCGATTGAGACGTCCGAGAAACCATATTCACCTTGCAGAAACGTGGAAACGCTCATAACCCTATTCCTGCCCCTCAACACAGCGTCCGCCATAATAGCTATGACCACGCCAGGCGCATAGGTTGTGGCGCCCTTAAGCCTTATCACGTCTGAGCCAGAACTTCTCGTCAAGGACACGATCTTTTCAACCTGCTCCTTGGTAAGTAACTCGGTTATGGGTATGCCTGAAACAGAAGCGTATCTTACTAGCGGCACCATGGTGTCTCCGTGCTCCCCGATCACCAGACCGCGGATGTCTTCTCTGGAAACTCCAAGTTCCAGTGCTATGTACGACCTGAAACGCAAAGTGTCCAAGATGTTGCCCATCCCGAAAACTCTGTTTCTTTCAAACCCGGATTCTTTGTAAGCCACGTAAGTCATGACGTCAACAGGGTTAGTCACCATCATAAGCCTACAATCTGGGCAGTACTTCGCAACCTCCTTCACCACAGATTTAACTATCTTCGCATTTTTTTCTGCAAGGTCAAACCGGCTCATGCCAGGCTGTCTCGCTTGCCCCGCCGTAACAATGACAAGTTCTGAACCCTCTATTTCGCTGTAGTCGCTCGTTCCTCTAATCTTTCCGTCAAACTCGATCGCTGGAGCCGCCTGCATCATGTCCAAGGCTTCGCCCTGCGCCAAGTTCTCGACGACGTCGACCAGAACAACATCACTCGTCCGAAACCGCAAAATATCAAACGCAGCAGCGCTTCCCACTTTTCCTGCACCGATGATCGAAATCATATGCATTACGTGAGACGTTTGTTTTACATAAATCATGCGGTTCAAAGGCTAAGCCTGACGCATCTTCAAAACACCGTGTTCTTTGGCGCGGGGTGTGGGATTTGAACCCACGCGGCCGTTTCCAGCCACAGACTTAGCAGGCCTGCCCCCTACCAGGCTAGGGCAACCCCGCCCAGTTTTTGCCGACTCCGCTTAGTTTTTTATGCAGTCGTCCCTATTTTCGTTTTCTGAAGAAGAGCAGGTCGTCTTTTTGGCAGAGATATTCGAATCCGACGGAAAGCAGTTTTTGATTTCTCCTTTCTATGTTTCCTTTTGGTAACCTATATTAATTAGAGCGTGAAAAACGAGTTGTGATGTACTTGAGAGAAAAGATTGCGTTACTAATGATTCTTATTTCTTTAAACATGATAATTGCGGGGTTAGGCAAAATTGGAAATGCACAAGACGGCGTATTAGAAACCATCTACATTTTGCCCGATGGTAGTGTGAGCCCAGCAACCCCGCTTATCACGCACACTGGTGACTTCTATTCACTTACTGGCAACATTAACGCCACGATCATAGTGCAAAAAGGTGGAATAACATTCAGTGGCAATGGCCATACCCTATATGGCAACAACACACCTTACGGCGCGGCTGTAAGCGGCTTTGTCATAAACGGAGTGAATAATGTTACGATAATGAACACTCAAATAATCAACTACAGCTATGGGGTATTCCTGCAAAACACGATGTATAACAACATCACCAACAACTACTTTGACTATGACAGTTATGCTGTTGGATTGCATGGCAACGCAGATTACAACACGATTGCCAACAACACGATGACGCGGGGGCTTCAGGGGGTTTACACCGATTTCGGTTTCAATAACAACATCACCGTAATCTACAATAGCATAACCAATCTTGATAGTGGCGGCGTCGGCATTAATCTTCTCAACTCTGCAGGCAACGTCGTAAAAGGAAACATGATGGACCATAACAATAAGGGCATAAATCTCTATGACTGCACTAACTCTGTTGTAAGCGGCAATATCATAACCTATATGGATCAAGCGGGCATCCATTTAATAGACTCATCTGGGAACACGATAGTTGGCAACAAAATCAACCGAACCAGACCAGGTCCAGGCATATGTTTGGATTCCTCTTCCGAGAATAATGTTTCTGGAAATGAACTCTGGTATAATGAGGAAGGCATACGCGTCGTATCGTACTCAACGCTGAACACGGTGTTCGGCAACAACCTCACCTATAACGACTATGGTGTAGTGCTATACAATCATGCTGACAATAACACGTTCTACCACAACAACTTCGTCTACAGCATCGACTATCAAGTATTCTTCTTATCCAGCGACAACCTCTACAACAAATGGAACAGCAGTACCGAAGGCAACTACTGGAGCGACTACACGGGCGTTGACGCAAACAGCGATGGCATAGGCGACACGCCATATGTCGTAAACGCAGATAACGTTGACAATTTTCCTTTAATGCAATCATACTCGGTAAAACATATGATTTCTGTAATTAACGTAACAACATCCAAGACCGTGACCGCGATGGGCGTCCCCATTTTGATTTATGTGGATGTTGAGAATGCGGGTGACTCTGACGCGAGTTTCGGTGTAACCGCATATGCTAATAATTTGATTGTGGGCACGCAGATAGTAGAAAATATGGCTCCAAAATCGTCCAAAGGGCTTACTTTTCTATGGCAGACAGCAGGCTACCCACAGAAAACTTACACTATACGCGCGATAGTCAATGCAATATCCAGCGACTTGCAAATCATAAACAATGGGATGCATACAAACGAGCCAGTAAACTTGGTGGGAAATGGCTGCTGCATAGTAGTGGCTGGAACTAAATACGGCGACACTTTGGTCGATCTGATAAACTATGGAACCAACCGAACCTATCTGATACTAAAAGAAATTGGTTACAAAGACGACGAAATCTATCTGATGCACCAACCAAGATATAACCCTGAAGATGTAGATGGCGACGGGCAGAACGATGTTGATGCAAACTCCACAGCGGCAAATCTTCAATGGGCAATCGAATCATGGGCAAGATATCGCGTAAGCCCCACCGAGCCCTTGTTTGTTTACCTATTCGATCATGGTGGTTTTAATCAGTTTTGTATCAGACCAGGTGAAAATGTTTTGGATTCAGATTTGGCAACATGGATAACTAATCTGGAAAGCGCTACAAACGCCTCCGTTCATTTGATCTATGCCGCTTGCCAAAGCGGTAGCTTTATAGATACTTTGTCAGCGTCTGGAAGGATAATTATCACTTCATGCGGTGCTTCGCAAAGCTCGTATATTTATGAAAAATGGGAAGCTTTCTCCGTTCCATTCTGGAACAGCATCAAATCAGGCCACTCCATTATGGAAGCGTTTAACTATGCATCTGGCAGAATGGATCTATTAACACAAACACCTCGGTTAGACGACAATGGAGACGGCATTGGCCATTGGGCTTGTTTGCCAAACAACGGTGACGGAAACTTGGCTGCCAACACCTATATTGGACACTGTGAATGGCCATATCCCTGGATAAGCTGCGCAATCGCAAAGCAAACCTTCACGTGGCCGCCGCCGTCAAGTGTGGCTCTATGGGCTAAAGTTGAGAACAAGACTAAACTGGCGCATGTAGCAGTTTACATGCAGCCTCCCGACTGGGGCCCTCCCGAGCCGAATGGCACGCTTGTAGTCCCTAATTTCGAACGCTTCGAGATGACTGACCCAGACCATGACGGAAACTGGACAGTAAACATTCCCAACATCAACTTTACAAGTCACGCTTCTGGAGCCAGCAAATTCATATTCCTCATTACGGCAGAAGAAGAGAATGGCGATACAGCTACTTTAGAAATCTTGGAAGTTGAATTCACTGCTTCAGGCTTACCTGCAGATGATGCTGAAGCACCAAAAGTATACGTTGAACGTCCACTCGAAGAAAGCGTAGTTTATGGCACGATAAAGATTAACGGTACTGCAACTGACGATTCATGCCTTCAAAAAGTGGAACTATACATAGATAGTAACTTGGTGGACACGCTTAACCTCGGCTCCTACTCAGTTTCATATTTCGCCTTCAATTTCAACACAACATCGCTTAAAAATGGAGTAACGCAAATCCTCGTTAAAGTCTTTGACGGCTCAGGCAACACCAGCAACCAGTCTATAACAGTATATGTCCACAACTTTGTTCACGACGTAGTGGTCACTGACCTAAAGCCTTCTTCAACTCTGGTTAATCAAGGCGAGACAGTTAACGTGAATGTTACAGTTGCCAATCATGGCGCCTACACAGAAACAATAAATGTTACTCTTTACGCAAACTCAACCGCGCTAACCTCTCACATATTGACACTTGAACCAGCAGACTTTGCAACCACCTCTTTTGTATGGAACACAACAAGCTTTGCTAACGGCAATTACGTATTAAACGCAGAAATCTCGCCTGTAACTGGAGAAGTGGATACAACAAATAACGGCCTAGCGTTAACAGAAACACCACTTGTAATAATTCCAGAGTTTTCATCAACCACTATCCTGCTACTAATCATGGCTCTCTCTGCAATATCTATTATCGCTGCAAGGAAGAAACCTAAAAGGCAATAGCCATACTCCCAAACTCGAATTTTGCTCACTCATATTTCCTAAGCGCGCCACATCAAATATTCAAAAAGCATACAACAAAGCAACAGCCAAAATACACAAAGTTTCTTCAACACTGGGTTGTTCCTTGGGCAAATTGAAAGAAGTTGTTGTTCTATAGCCCTTAGGGTCAACAACTTCTAATCCAAGCCTGTGAGTTTTCATGCGCATTGCTTCAACTGGCTTATTTAAAGTCTTAGCGATTATGTTGAGAGGCTTTTTTCGTTAATCAACTGTCTTAGTTTTTGTTCGTCTTCAATTGACCAAGGCTTGCCTCTGGGCATTAAGTCTTCACCCTAAAGAACACGCCAATCAAAGTGCCAATAAAACCGAAATTATCCGCAGTGCTGGCCGTTCTAAAAGGAGCTTCAGTGGGTTGGCGCACATAGTCAAGCAAGTGAATATGGCAGCAACAATAATATGGAGTGCAATCACGACAGGCATAACAGCAGGACTAGACTGCTAGAAAGAAAAGTCTTGTGAGAAGCGTTTTTGTCCTTTTTTCGCTTTATGTTTTTAAGAATAATTTTCAAACCTCAGAAGATCCCCCATGGCAAAATCTTATAAGGACTCCGTAACGATAATGTCATTTTATGAGTTATAAAGAAATACAAAAAACTATTGCAGGGTCACCCATTTCGTTTGCTGGTTTAAGGCGTTTAAACATTGGCGCAGGCATCCTCCAGCGCGCGCGCTAGCAAAGTACCTTTCACAGTCTATCCTGATCCTCAGATACTTTTTACAGTGAGTTATTTAGGCGTTATAGTCGCTTCATTTCCGCTTATTTCAGCATTGGCTCATCTCATTATTGCATTTCCAAAGAAACAAAACTACATTGACAATCTTAAGAAAGGAATGAATCCTTACCGGTGGTATGAATATGCCTTTTCCAGTTCAATAATGATAGTGCTTATAGCTACATTTGTTGGCGTATGGGATTTCTGGTCGCTCGTAATGATTTTTGTTCTGAATGCGATGATGATTATGTTTGGGTATTTAATGGAAGTTATGAATCAGACAACCGAGAAGACCGTATGGTCGCCTTTCATTTTAGGGTGTATTTCTGGTGGAATCCCGTGGGTTGTGATGTTCGCCTATTTCGTTGCAGCAATCACGTCTACGGGCACGAATCCCCCAGCATTTGTTTACGCAATTTTCTTCATATACTTCATTGTTTTCAACATATTCGCTTTGAACATGGTTCTTCAATACAAAGGTGTTGGACGCTGGAGAGACTACCTGTACGGCGAAAGAGTCTACATTATTCTTAGTTTTGTGGCTAAAACATTACTCGCTTGGCTTGTATTCATTGGGGTATTTGCACCATTTTAGATCAAAGATTTCAATCGATCAGCAAAATGTTTGAGAACATAATTAAACTGGCGACATATGATGATGTGGAGGTGGAAAAATGACTAGGGTTGGAGAGATTTATTTGTGTGGAATATGCGGTAACAAGGTCAAAATCATTGACGCAGGAAAAGGGACGCTAGTTTGTTGCGGGAAACCAATGAAACTCGTGAAATAGAGACCTCTTTGCGAAATCGCATAAGGAAAAAGCAGTGTTCTGTTAGTTGTTGTTATCAGAAAACAAGACTTGAATTGTTTAGAAGCAGAAACGAGGAAATTTGCACGAGCTATCGGAGGTTAGAAGCCCCTTATCAGGAGAATTCGTCATCTTCTACGAAAATAAGGCAACTACGCCCTCACTAGCACGTAGCTTAATCTATTTATTGTGTTATTTTCTGCATTTTGCAAACGGATGTTCGCGTGCTGCGGTTTAGTTAGGGAGAATTTGTTTTTGTTTGGCTGTTTTTGGTTCTTCGATAATGAGGAGAAAAAGGATGTGGAAGAAAAGTTAAGCGTCTCATCTATTCTTCTTTCTTCTTTTACTCCTTCCGGTACTCCTTTTCCAAAATCCTTAAAAAATCCGACCCCTTTCTTCAGCCCTTTTCCGAAAATGCTTAAATTCAATTCTATTGACGATTTAGGAGAGAGGGCCGGTCGTCTAGCTTGGTAGGACATTGGCTTTACGAGCCAAAGGTCGCTGGTTCAAGTCCGGCCCGGCCCACCAATAATGGTTTGTGTTTATAGAAGATTTTGCGTGGTTGTTTCAGACGGTTTTTGCAGTAACTTGCAAGGATACCCGAGCGGATGCGGGTTGCTTCTTGTTATAAGATTGGCGTTCTTTGTGTGCACCCGTGGATGCAAAAGGTGCGAAAGACAATATGAACCAAGGTGCATGCGTTGTGTTCGCGGCGTATGCCGATCCGAATTGGGCTCTGTCTTGAAGAACATGCTTAGGTAAAAACAAAAAGAGAAAAAGTTTCGGATGGCGGTTTTAGTCGCTAGTAGCTTGCGTCTATTGTTTGAGAGTGATCTCCATAGTGGAGACTTTTCTCGGATTTCCGCCTTCCTGTGGGGTGATTTCCTCAGTACCGATGGCTATTTGTTCGATGCTGACGTCTTTGAGGAATTTTCGGCGAATAACTTCGGCCACGTCTACGGCGGTGCTTATGGCTTGTCCTCTGGCTTTCAAGGTTACTTTCTCTGCGTTGTTGTTGAAGCAGGCGATGACCGCCATGACGTAGTTCATCGGGGGTTTACGACCGATGTATATCGTGTTTGGATCTCTTTCTTGGCTCATGTTTTCTACGTTCCTTGTTCTTGTCTGTTGTTTAAAGCGGAAAATACAATGCACATTCTCCTATAAAACCCTATTCAAACAAACTTCTAGAACAAGCATGCAACCTGACTGTCTCAATGGATTCTGGTTAATGGGCTTGGTCTTTCATGTACTTTGTTAACGTGTTTCTACAGTAGGCTGTACCGTCGCACATGATTGTATTGTATTCAGGGAAGCCTTCCCGGCAAGCAGCAAATTCCAAACCATGCCCAAGGACAACCGAGCGGAGTTTATGGATAATAGTCCTCTTCTTCTCGGCAGCCAGGTACCTATAACCCACGATCCATTCGCCGTCTTCGTACGCTTTAACAATCTTTTCGTATTTTTCGGGAAAGAGTTGCTGAACCTTCGTAAAGAATCCTTTCACTGGCTTTACGGTGGCCACCGTGACTTGTTTCACGCCGACTTCAGAAAGCATGCGTACAAGGGTTTCGAATTCCTTCGGGTCGTCGTTCACGTAAGGTATTATCGGGTCGATCCTAGCCGTTGCAGAAACTCCTTTGGCGACAATTTTTTGCAGAGCGTTTATTCTTTTTTCTGGCGTTGGCGCATTTGGTTCGATTTTTTTGGCTGTGTCTTCGTTTGGAGTTGTTATCGTAACCGAGACGACGGTTGACGTTTTTCGGAACAAATCAACATCACGCGTCACCAAATCCGATTTTGTAACCATCAACAACGGAAAACCATGCCTAACAAGCACTTCAACACACTTGCGTGTGATTTGGTAGTCACTTTCCAAGGGTTGATAAGGGTCAGTGCAGTCACTTATCATCACGGGCAATTTCTGTTTCGTGCTTGCCGCCATCGCTTCTATGTGCTCAAGCAACTTAATTCGAGGCGCGGGTGAACCGTTAAAACTTGGAAACTTCGTTGCGTAGCAGTAGATACAGTTATGCCCGCAGCGTCCAAGGTACGTGTTCAAGTTGTATTTTGGGGAGCAAGTGCAGAAGCCTTGCGCAAACGAGTTGAAACGAGGCAGTTGCATACAAAATTGCCTACACAACCGTGACTTATAACGTCTCCATAACCTCCACATGATGACAGCCAAAGATGATTAAGCCAAAATTTCACGAGTTCTCCAATAGTTCTTGAGCACGTACGCGCCCATGACAAACCAGTAGGCAAGATAAACGATAACGCGTAGCCACTCGGGATTTCCATCATAACCTACCAAAGCCCCAAGAAGCGAGCCTATAACGCCCTTCTCATGCAGCAACGGATAGGTTCCATTAACGCCGAGAGGCGGGTTTATGTCAAAGGCAGGTTGGCTTAACACGCCCAATTGTATATTCAAGGTTTCTCCAGCTTCTATTAATTCATGAACCCCGTACCCTACGAGTCCCGCGGCGAAGATTATGAGAATTATGCTTGTCACTTGAAAGAACCTTTTAACATCCAGTCGATGCACGCCCCTCATTAAAACCCACGCCGTCGCCAGCACAACAAAAACTGCGAATGATAAACCGACGAGCGTACCAGCCGAATCGATGGTTAGAAGAGTGGTTAAAAAGAGCACGGTTTCCAGTCCCTCCCTGAACACCGCAACAAAAGCCAGCGCTACAATGCCGAACAATTGTCCCCGGGTAACTGTTGACTCGACCTTCTGTTCCAATTCTGTTCTTATGGTTTGAGCATGTTTAGTCATCCAAAGAATCATGTAAGTCAACGCGAAAGCGGCAAAAAGCGCCGCAACTCCTTCAAAAACTTGAGCGCCAAACCCCGTCAAATTCCCGTAAACCACTAACAACACACTCCCGAACAGACAACTAAGGCCAACAGCAACGCCGGCGCCGTAAAGGGAATATCTAATCAGGCTTTGTCTCCTGCTTTTTTTGAGGTAAGCGATTATGATGGCCATGATTAGTGAGGCTTCAAGCGCCTCTCTGAAAGTTATCAGAAAACTCGGAAGCAACGACTCGTACAAGGCTTGCACAGTCCCAGTGAGGTCTTACGCGTACACTAAAAATAAAGTGCGATTAGTCGTATATTTAAGCCTTCTCCAAGAACGCTCTTGTTCGTATAATGGTTTATTCGGTGCTGATTACTTGCACGGGGCATGAGATTTTGGCGTTTTCTACGCATGCCGTTAACTCGTCTCCTACTTCGCCCTTGCCTAATTCTTCCTTTCTGTACTTTTCGGTTATCGCGGCTTTTCCGTCAAGTTCAATGAGCAATTTGAAAACTTCTGGGCAGACTGCCTCGCACGTGCCGCAGCCTATGCATCCTTCTCGGTCTATGAAAATTTTCATGCGTCATCGCTCGGGGTTTTCTATGTTGTGCATCTCGTTTAAAACTCTTCACATGTTCTGAACCGAGAAAAAATTTTCGGTGGACAATAAAGGTTTAATAACTCTTGAGAACACGTTAAAAAATGGCGGAGCACATGGTAAAAATACGGATTGACTATGCCAAATGCGATGGAACCGACAAACTCTGCGTCGAAATATGCCCTTTTTCGATTTTCCGCGACAAGAAATCCGCAAAACCCACGGTCGTAAATGAAAAAGACTGCATTTTGTGCAGAACATGCCAAGTAAATTGCCCGGCTCAGGCTATAGAAATTTCTGTGTAATCCTTACCCTTTACAGGGTTTTCAGCAATCTGCCTTTGTTGTTTCTTATTTCTATGGTTAACCAGTTGTTGGCGAGTCTTGTGGCGCATTTTATGCACGGGTCGTAGGCGCGTATAACCATCTCGATTCTGTTCAAAAGTCCAGGTTTGACGTCGCCTTGATGTATAAATTCCGTTGCTGCGTCTTTCACGTTAAGGTTTATCGCTGCGTTGTTGATTTGTGTGGGGATTATTAGTTTCATGTTTTCTAGTCGGCCTTCCTTTGTTAGTTCGTATTCGTGGGCGAGTGTTCCTCTTGGTGCCTCGACAACGCCTATGCTTTTGCCTGGTTTTGGTGTGACCTTGACTCGCGTGTTTGTTTTTGTTAGGGTTTTGTCTTCTAAGAGTTCCTTCGCCCGTTCGCAAGCATACATCAAGTCGATTAGCCGTGCATAGTCGAAAAGCAAAGTAGTATGTGCTGGGCTTCCATATTTCTGTTTGAACTCTTTCAGTTCTTTGTTGGCGATTTCTGTTGTTGCTTTCTTGTTGATGTTCACTCTGGCAGTGGGACCGACTTGAACTATGCCCTTAGGCCACCCGACGGTTTTTAGGTAGGCAAATTTGGCGTAAGTCCATTCGTATCTTTTTTCTTCTACATGTTGCATGTACTCTTGTGCGTCAAATTCTGAAAGGGTTGTGCCTTCGGGGGTTATGACGCGTATTTTGCCTTCGTGAAATTCCACGGCGTCATTGTTTGTGGTTGCCATGTAGTAGGTCTTGTAGTCGCCGGCTTTTTTGAATGCTTCCCAATTTTTCTCGAAAAGTTCCTTTCCCAACGTGAGGGCTTCTTTGGTTATTTCGTAAGCGTTTTCGGCTTCTTTCAGAAGTTCTTGTCGTTCGGTTTCTTTAAGTGGATTGATTATTCCGCCGGGTATTGTAGAGAAGATGTGCACGTCGCGTTTGCCAACGATTTCGAGAATGCGTGCGCCGAACGTTCTCAGTGCTATGGCTTTTTTACCTATGTCTGGTTTTTGCTGCATTATTTGGAAAATGTTTCTTTTCGACGCGTCTTCTTCGGAGGAGAACCAGAAATCGGGAAGGATTAGGAAGAAGAAGACGAGGGAGTGGTTGCTGATTATTTGACCCATAAGGAGAAGTTCGCGAAGTTTTTTGGCAGTCTCAGTGATTTCTGTGCTGTAAATGTTTTCGATGGCTTTTACGGACGCAACGATATGCGCGGTTGAACACACGCCGCAGATTCTTGAAATAATAAAGGGCAGTCTATCTGCTTCCATGCCTCGCAAGAAATAGTCAAAGCCGCGAATTTCTGTGCAATAGAAGTAGGCGTCTGAAACGTTGCCGAAATCATCGAGAAAAATCGTGACCTTACCATGTCCTTCAATGCGGGTAGTTGGCGAAATGTTAATCTCACGTTTTAAGCTCAAATCACTCTCTCCCTTGCTTTGGCTCGTTCGAACCTTGAGAAAATAAACGTGTGGAAAATGAAGGGGTTGCGATAAAGCTCTTCCCGCACCTTTTCTTCTGGAATACTTGTCCGTTTGGATATCACCTGAACTAAGAATGCATAGATATCCCTCGACCGGTAAAGAAGCGAATCGCATGGTCCTCTGCATCCGAAACATGTAAAGCCGGCACGTGGGCACGGTGCGCCGCAACCTTCGCGGGTTAAAGAGCCTAGACAGATGAATCCTTGGCTTACTAGGCATAATACCGGGTCGGCTTCCTTTTCGTAAATTCCGTAGAGCTTGTCGAGTTTTGCAGGAACTATTTTCCGGTTACATTCTGTGCAGACCACTGCGTTGTGGCGTACTGGCGGTTTTCCGCTAACGATGCTTTTCAACGAATGCACTATAAGGAAAGGCATAGGTGGGCAACCGGGAATGTAGTAGTCGACATCGACGAAGTTGCAAATCGGATACATCAAATCCTTCAATTCCAGTAACTTTCCAGCCTCAAGGAGAGAGTATTCTTTTTCCAAAAGTGTCTTAACAGAAAACGTGTCACCGAGGCTTGTTATTCCGCCATGCGTAGCGCATATGCCTAGGGCGACAAGAATCTTTGATTTGGCTCGGACTTCGCGGATAAGCCTCTCGTCTTCCACTGTTCTAACTCCCCCCTCGACTATGGCCAAGTCAACATTCGGAATCTCTTTTAAATCAACAAAGGTGGGCGAATAAACTATCTCAAAGTCACTGGAAAGAATTTCAAGTAAAGCGTTACCAGCGTTAAGAAATGAACATACGCAGCCGGCGCAACATGTTAAAGAAACCACGCTGACTTTCATTTTCAATCTCTCGCAACACGATTGTGCTTCAAACTTGCTTATGGACTAAACGTATAAATCCCTTTAGTTTCTACCCACAAATCAAACAACAATACCTCAACAATCGTCTAACACAAACTTTTAATGACTGAATCTAACACTCTCTATCTACACTTGGAGCGAAAAAGAATGAGCAGAAGAGAAGAACTCGTTAAACTCATTAACGAACAAATAAAAATTGAAAACGATTACGTCGAACGCGCCGCCAAACTGGAAAAAATGATAAGCAACGCAGCCGCGAAAC
The DNA here is from genome assembly GCA_019685575.1 of Candidatus Bathyarchaeota archaeon A05DMB-4. Lineage (GTDB taxonomy): Archaea > Thermoproteota > Bathyarchaeia > Bathyarchaeales > SOJC01 > JABFQO01. Next base: position 122,732 of record JABFQO010000005.1, read on the forward strand.
TGCTTTTGCGCGAAACACGATTAGATTCTTCAAAACACGCAGGCATTCTGAACGGCATTCTCGAAATGCTCAAAGGGTTGCCGCCGGAGAAATCGCTTTGGGACTATCAAATCGAGAGTTATACAGACAAACTTGCGGTAAAAGAATCACTCAAGAGCCACATACAAATAGAAGAGGAGATGCTGGCTCACGTAAGAAAAGAAATCAGACACACCGAAGACGAAGGCATAAAACTACTACTGAAACACATAGCCGAAGACGAAAAGAAACACCACAAAATACTCACCACAGTAATCAAAAACTTCTACAAAGTCGAATAACAAACCAATCAAACCGATCCCCGACAAACCCAACCTCCCAAACCATTCTCCACACACCCACCAGAACAGAAAAACACAAGAGAACCCGTAGTTCTCTGTTCATATTTGCGGTATATTTGGATCCTAATAGGATCATATATGGAAGAGGGGCCTAGCCAGCGCCGAGCAACGTCGAAAGTACTCACAAACTGAAGAAGCACGTACTATCGTCAACAACTAGCAACACCTTTCACCACAAAATTTAACTTTCCCCATACAGAGAAGTGCAACACAGATAAAGATTGATCTCGAAAAAGAAAATAGCCATAATCGTAACCACTATAATCATAATAAGCGTCATCGCAGTCACGAGCTTTTTCTCTTGGCAATTTAACGTGGCACTTGGCGAAGTTGAAAATACTATTAGAAGTTTCATCGGAGAAGTAAACAGCTACGACGCCGCGGGAGCATGGGCATTAACATCTCAAACGTACCGCAACACGTTCCCCGGCGGATTCGCCACATTTAAAGCATTCATCAATTCACTCAACGCTACACAGTGGCATTCAGAAATCCAGAACATTACCAAAAAAAGCATCGAAACTAGAAACGAAAAAACAATAGCAAACTTCACGCTAACAGCAAGCATAACAGACACCGAACAAGGCACATACACAATCACATGGATCTTCACGCTGACCAAAGAAAACAACCAATGGCTAATCGACAATTGGAGACCAGAACACTAAAACCCCTTACCAAAAACAAAAAAACAATTACTCATCGCTTATGCCTTTCGTTTCTCGCCTTCCTCGCCTCTCTTTCCCTCCAATCCCTCTTCCGTTGCGTCTCGATGGATTTCGAAGTATAAAAAGACGGTTTCGCGTAAGATTCTGAACGGTATTGACTAATATTTCTGTAAAAAGTTTCATAATCAATCTCATCTTTCGAAAGCAAAGAAACCATCTGATTCAGCTGAGTTTTAACCTCCTGTGATTTCGCTTTGTCCCACAACTCAGAATAAACCAGATACGCCGCATGAAATTTGAAATCAGACGGTCGATCGATTAATAGCTTCTCAACTTTTACCTCGCCTGCATCTGCTTCAGGGTTCATAACTATCCTAGCTTAGTTTAGGAGCAATACATCAACTATAATTAATAAAGGTTTTTTTAATTATGGTACAACAGTGTTTTGCGAAAGTAGATCCTTCAAGGATCATAACTATTGCGGATCGAAATTATACCACGGGCTTTGCAGAAAATTGTTGGGGCTTGGTGAATTTAGAAAGCTCTGACGCTTTAAGAACTTCTCTTCTTTTTAAAATTTCGTCAAACTCTACAAATTCGCCGTTTACAATTTTGAGCCTTGCATCTATTTTGTTCTTCTCTATTTTTATCACATTATAGGAATTGCAGAAAAAGCCTCTCAATTTCTCGCATGACACGCTTCCTGCATGAACTACAAGCATGTCCTCGATTTTCCATCTCCATGGTCGGTGTCGGTGCCCGCACAAAACAAGATTGACTTTCGATTTTGTGAGGCTTCTTAGAACATCGCCTGCGTCGATGACGGTGATTTGGTCGGCTCCTGTGTCTGGAACTGGGACGATGTGATGGTGTATGGCGACGATTTTTGTTTTGTTTTTATATTTTGTGAGCGTGTGTTCTAGCCATAGATTTTGGCGGTGTCCGATTTCGCCATCGTCTCGGTCGGGTCTTGCGGAACTGAGCACAATTATCACTGTGTCGTCGATTTCTGTGACTTGGGTGAAGGGGAAGCATTTGCGGAAGAGAAGGTATCCGGTTGAGCGGTAGTCGTGGTTGCCGCTGACGAAGATTGTTTTTTCTGTTTTTAGTTTTTTTAGTTCGGCGACTGCGGTTTCGAATTGTGATTTTAATCCGTCTTCTGTAAGGTCGCCTGTTACTAGTACCGCGTCGGGTTTCATTGTGTTTATTTTTTTTATGGCTTGGCGGAAGTTTTCTTTTTGGAACATTGGTCCGCAGTGGATGTCGGAGATTTGTACGAGCAACAATTTGTTTTCCCCTTTTGGTTTTTATGGTTCTAAGATATAAGTTTGTTTTTATTATTTGGTGGTAAGAGGTGTTTGGGAAATGGTTATCTGCTGGTGATTTTTCTATGGTTGGTTTGATGAGGTTGTGTTAAGGGTTGGCAAAGTCTTGTGGTGTGTGGCGTATTTCGGTTTGTGGTTTGAATTGTGCGATGTGTGACATTTTTCGGGCTGGGCATGGTGATGGGGAGTTGCGGGATGCGATTGTGGCATGGTTTAAGAAAGAGCGGAATAAAATTGTCAAGCCTGATCATGTACGTTGTGAGGGTTGTAGGGGGTCTCTTGAAGCGCATTGGAGCGGGGATTGTAAAATGATGCTTTATGCGAAAAGGAATTGGTTTGATTATTGTTTTGAATGTGAGGAGTTTCCGTGTGCTTCTGTTAAAGAATTTAGTGATGATGGTTCTCCTCATCATAAGAGAACCGTGGAAAACGCCAAAAAAATGCGAGAAATCGGCATCGAAGCATGGATAGAAGAACAGAAGAAAAAGGGGCAATGTTTGTTCTGCCCTTAAACGTCAAATTCTGTTGCTCGGCGCTGGCTAGGCCCCTCTTCCATATATGATCCTATTAGGATCCAAATATACCGCAAATATGATGAGTGAATCGGTGGTTCACTCTTAAGGGTTTGCGGGGTAAAGTCTAAATGTGGTGATGCTGAAACGGGTATGTGCGGTGCCGGGGTGGCAGAGTGGCAATGCGCTGGACACTCTCGCACAATTTAAGTGTAAAAGAGGGACAGACTCGAGATCCAGTGGGTCTTCGGGCTCACAGGGGTTCAAATCCCTTCCCCGGCGCCATTCTTTCAGCAGTTTCTGCAACGCTAGCATGCCCTTTGCAGCAAAGTTTTTTAGGTACTACAGGCTCTTGGTACTACAGGGAAAAAGTATGAGCAAGGAAGTCGTAGTAACAAGGAAGGGTCAAACCACCATTCCTGTTCAGCTTCGCCAAAAATACAAAATCCACGAAGGAACGAGGCTTGAAGTCGTTGAAACCGAAGAAGGCATCCTTTTCAGACCCCAAAAATCCACGATAGACCTTGCTGGTTCCGGAGCGAAGTATGCAACTCCTGAGGAAATGAAGAAACGCTTGGACAGGCTCAGGGAAGAAGATGTCTAAGGCAGTCTACGACACCAGATTTTTCATCGAGCATTACTACGCCAAGGATGAGAAAATCCTTCAGAAGACCAAAGAAGAACTAAGAAAAACCAAGCAGAGATACATCTCAGCCATAGTCCTCCACGAAATCTACCAACTCACACTTGGAAAAGAAGGACGCGAAACCGCCGTCTTGAGAACAACTTTGCTTGAAAAAGACTTCAGAATAGTCGATGTTGACGCAGAAATCGCCAAGCGCTCGGCAGAGCTGAGGCATAAATATCGAACCTCAATGGCTGACAGCATAATAGCGGCTACCAGCCTCTCCTTAAACGCAATCTGCTTTTCAGATGACCCTCACCTAAAAGGCATCAAGGAAATCAAAACAAAATGGATTTGAGACGCGTAATAGCCACATAATCGACGAGAACTCTGGGTATTCAGCGGATTTGGCTTGTCAAGAATCTGAAGACATTTTACTAGTGAAAACCGTGTCGAAAAAAAATTCCCCGGCGCCAAACTTTGGGGACTGCGTTTAAATTCTCGGTTTGCAGAGCAATTCTTGGGCTCCATCTTTGCGCCGCTGTATCAAACCTCTCTTCAGCTGTCTCGTAAATGTCTGCAATCTGCGGCTCGCTGTGAACTCCCATCAAAACTAGAATGAAGGCAGTGGGGTAATAGAGAGCACGATAAGGTAAATGGCGTAGCTTATTAAGATTATGCCGCTGATTACTCGGATTTTTGTTCGGTGTTTGTAGGTTTTTCTTGCTAGTTTAGATGCAGAACCAGCGACGATCCCGATGCCGATGAAAGGTATTATCGCTCCTAGGCAAAACAGCAGAAGGGGCAGTATGAATTCAGAGCGTTGAAGCATCGCTAAGATGGTGAACAAGAATGGTGCAATGCATGGATCAAGGAAATAGAAAAGGAAACCAAGAGAAAACAGCCCAACATACGTGAAAGCATACCTTTCTGTCAGCTTCTTGACCAGAGGTTTTGTTTGAATTGGCATCTTGAACAGTCCCAACAAGTTAAGTCCAAAAATGAAGACAAAAACGCAGATGATCCACATCATAACGTTTTGAAGGTTGGGTATTGAGACCAACGCTAGGGCAAAGGTTGCTCCGAGAACTACGGCGGCGGAAACAAAACCCACTCCAAAGGTCATAACTCGCAGCATGCCTTCCTTGAAACGTGTTGCCTCTCCCACAGTATAGCTTAATATAAACGACAAGATTGCGATTAAACACGGAGAAAACGTTTCAAAAAAGCCCAGTGTAAAGGCAGCGATTAAGCTTAGGGGCGCTGAAGGAGAAGGCGGAGGAGGAGTTTCCCCTAAGTATGCATCTAAAACTGCTCTAAGTCTTTCAAGGGTTATTTCGCTACTCAAAATCTTGTATTCACAGTTAACCACAACGGCGGGAACTCTGTTTAAAGCATATTGCCGAAACCGCTGGAACCCCTCAGCGTCTCTTACATCGACCCATTTCACCAGGATCCTTTCGCCATACTGCTTCTCTATTTCCAATACTGATGGCTTAGCTCTGTCGCAGGTGGAACAACCGCTTGGAAGGTAGAAAAACTCCACCAACACTTGATCGTAAGAATACACTATGCTTAAACACGCAAGAAAAAAGGATAACCATGCCAAACCACATACTTTCGCTAACAGGTTCATTTTCTACTTACCACGCTAGGTATCACAAAAGTTATATGTTCGCATTATGTTACATTATTACTTTTGGGATACAAAAATGATCAAGATTATGCTAAAAAACAAACATACCCAAACGACTGCTGCTGTGATTATGGCTTGTTTGCTTGTCACCACGATGTTTATAGTGCCTACAACATCCACAAATCATAATCCGAATGCAAAAACGGGTTTTCACACTGTTACAGTTGATATTGTTGATGATAAAGTCGTGATGAGTATAAAGCCTCTACTACCCAAGTCAGGATGCGGAAGCGATGACGGATGCGAAGTTGATGATGGCTGCCCAGTAGAAAACAGAACGTGCTGCTCTGGTGAGGCGTCTTCTTTCGAACGTGTTGTGCTTGAACGTGGTGAAAGCTATGTTGTGACTCTGTTATCGATTGAAAATGGCGAAAACGTCTTCGAGGCGACTGTCACTAGAACTCGCTTGTGGAAACATGCCGAAGTGAAGGGCAAGCTCAATCTGACGCTTTCCCTTACGGAGACGACAATGGTTTCTGGGGGCTCTTCTGGGGGTTCAAGGGAATTAGCTTACATTATCGAGTATGCTGACTACACCGTCCGCGGAGTCTCCATAATGTCTCTATCCAAAGGCTCGAAGATTTATGAAACGTGCTTTTCCATAATGAACTACATTCCTGCCAACAAGAAGGAGGTTATTTCGCTGGAAATCGTGCAGTTCAATGCTACAGTTACGTTGTCGCAACACTATGCCATTTTAAGCGAAGTTGCAAAGGAAATGCGAAAAATCTACAAGCACAGCCAAAACCAGACGTTCAGCGAGCTGGTAGACGCTTACCATGCCATGGAGAAGGAAGCCAAACAAATATCAAAAACAATTGAGAAGCAATTACCAAACTACAACCATGAAATCCTCCAAAGCATAGCAATCCTAACAGACCCAGCAGGATGCAACGTAGCCTGCTGCATGGCAGAAGGCTTGATGAGCCTAGAAGTCGAACCACTATGCGGAGGAGGCTGGCTGCCACCAACACCACCATCAACATGTACTGTTGAATGCTGGGGAAATAACTTTATGACATGCTATGGTACGGTCTCTTGGGCTACAATAGCCTGCTTGTTCGGTTGTGCTCTTGCAAGTATCGGATGCGGTCCATTCATGCCTGTATGTTTAGCTGCATGTTTCCCAATTTGCGGAACACTGGACATGGTATTAG
>JABFQO010000006.1 GCA_019685575.1 Candidatus Bathyarchaeota archaeon A05DMB-4
CCTTGTCGGGTAAGTTCCGACGTGCATGAATGGATCAACGAGGGCCCCGCTGTCCCCGCTTGGCACCCGGTGAACCCACGTAACGTGGACGAACAGTCCACGAGCTCCCAGCGGGAAAAGAAGACCCCGTGGAGTTTTACTGCAGCCTGTCGCTGGAACATGGCTGTGGATGCAGAGCGTAGACGGGAGCCGTCGATCCCTGTTTCTCCGGGAACAGGGGGAGGCGCCAATGGAACACCGTCCTTCTGCAACCGTGTTTCTCACCGGCGCCTCTGGCGCTGGAACAACGGCAGGTGGGCAGTTTGGCTGGGGCGGCACGCCCTTGAAAAGATATCAAGGGCGCCCTAAGGTCGGCTCAGACGGGACAGAAACCCGTCGTAGAGTGCAAAGGCAAAAGCCGGCCTGACTGGATCCTCCACAGTAAGGGATCCAGGGGCGAAAGCCGGGCCTAGCGATCATCCATGTCCCCCTTGGTGGGGGCTGGATGTGTCAGAAAAATTACCCTAGGGATAACAGGCTCGTCGCGGGCGAGAGTCCCCATCGACCCCGCGGCTTGGTACCTCGATGTCGGCTCTTCCTATCCTGGCCCTGCATAAGGGGCCAAGGGTGAGGCTGCTCGCCTATTAAAAGGGAACGTGAGCTGGGTTTAGACCGTCGTGAGACAGGTCGGACTCTATCTGCTGAGAGTGCTGGTCGCCTGAGGGGAAAGGGTCCCCAGTACGAGAGGAACGGGACGCTGCGGCCTCTAGTTTACCGGTTGTTCGACAGAGCATTGCCGGGCAGCCACGCCGTTTTGGATAAGGGCTGAAAGCATCTAAGCCCGAAGCCTTTCCCGAAAATAGGCGGCCGTTCCCAACGCGGATGCTTGGCAACAAGTGTCTTGTTGGGACAAGGGTCCCCATAGAAGATGGGGTTGATGGAGCCGGGGTGTACGCGTCAAGACTTCGGTCGAGATGTTCAGCCTGCGGCTCCCAATCGCCCAAGGTGTCGAGCGCCAAAAACGTTGGTGTCTGGACGATATTTGAGTGGCACGTGTTTTAGGGAGGCTTTCCTTTGTGTGGTGTTCTATTATGAATCTATGTTTTCTTGGAATCTTTTTGTGTTTTTTAATAGTCGTGCACGTGTTTTTTGTGCCCAGATTCTGTAAATGAGTTAAAATACGCTGGCAGGTCGAGTTCTAAGGGCTAAAGGAATATTTAATAAATTTGCCCGTTACATTCTCGTTTTCTAGACGGTGGGTTGAGCAGTTGCGCAGAAAAAGCCTAGGAGATTTAAAAATCGTCGTGATTGTTGATATGGAAGGAATCTCGGGAATTGATGATTATCGCCAAATTCTAAGCGGAAATAAAGAATTTGAAGAGTTCGGAAAAACGCAAATCACAGAAGACGTTAACGCCGTAATTCGAGGGCTTAAAGCCGCCGGCGTTGCTGAAATCAGAGTCGTGGACGCTCACGGGTCAGGCGGTCCGAGTGTCAACATTATTCCCGAAAAACTTGAGAAAGACGTGAAACTCTATCAGGACCCTAACATTTTCCAGAGAGTTAAGCACGCAGTTGACAAATCATTGTCTGCCGCCGTTCTTGTTGGTTTCCACGCCATGGCGGAGACGAAGGACGGTTTTATAACGCATACGATTACGATAGAGCCCCGAGTGAAAATTAATGGCGCGCCCGTAGGTGAAACAGCGCTTACCGCGTTCATGCTTGCAGAATACGGCATCCCCGTAATAATGGCCACAGGCGACCAAGCGCTCGTCCGAGAAGCATCCGCACTTTTGCCTGAAATCGAAACAGTCCAAGTAAAGACCTCAACAGATAGGCGAACGACAAAATGCCTACCCTTAGCCCAAGCGAGAAAACTCATTGAAGAAACCGCTGTTCGCGCAGTTTCCAAAATAGGCAAGGTCAAGCCCTTGAAAATAAAACGTCCCGCGAAGATCGAAATTATTTTTCCAACGAAAGAACACGCAGACTTGGCAGAGATCATCCCGAGGGCTAAAAGAAGCGGCGAAAACGCGGTTTCTTACATGGCTCAAAACGCGGAAGAAGGAGAAGCCTTTCTCTATACCGCCATAAGTCTCGCAAACAGACTTCGATTGAAGCCACTACTCGCAGAACTGGAAAAGTTAGAAGATTTCAGAAAAATCGAGAAAGCCTTCATGGAAAAAATGATAGCCGATTGGCTTTCTCAGTAATCCTTACCGATTATTTTTGTTTTTCCATTTTGTCTGTTTTCGCCAAATCTTGTAGCCGTTTTACGCCGTCTATTTCTCTGATGTACGTCGCCACATTCTTCGGCACAAGCGTTTCCCAGTTCTTGTTTTCCAGCATTCTTCTACGAATCTCGGTTGCCGAGTATTCAGCGCGTCGGTGAAAAGTCACGGGTTTTACCTTGAACCCGGCCTCCATGAAAAGTCGTCGGGTTAATGGCTCGTTGCCGTAAACTACTGAAAATTTAGGCGAGTAGCCTACAATTTTTGCAACCCACAGCATATGAACGTTAACATCCGCCACGGGTATAGTCCATGTTCTGGAGACAGGGATTTTTGCTTCATCCAAGGCATTCCTGATCATTGTGATGCGTTCGCCCGCGGTGAACGGGTTGTCTAGACGGTGGCTGTACTGCGCGCTTCCGATGACGATGACAAGTTCATCCGTTTCCTTAAGTATGTCCTTTATTACTTCCAAATGTCCATTATGAAAAGGTTGAAAACGTCCGACGAAAAGACCACGTTTTATTGCCAAGCATATTCCTCTCTTTCTGCATTACTATTTTTTGGAGAACTTAATTTTTGTCATCAAGTTGGCGGGTGAAGATGTTTAACCGGGTAAAGCGGCAGAATTTTGCCACCGATTTTCACTTTTGAAACGTCCTTGTAGCCTCTGTCTTCTCTCTTCAGTATTGCCCACTTTGTTTTCAAGCCTCCGCCGTAACCGCCCAAACTCATGTCGGCACTTACCACTCTGTGGCAAGGAATCACCGGAGGAAATGGGTTCGTCGCACAAGCACGCCCAACTGCACGCGCGTGGCCGCCCACAACTTTTGCCAGTGCGCTATACGTTGTCACGTAGCCCGTAGGAATCAGCGCCATAACCTCAAGGACTCGGCGATTGTAGGGTGAAACCGTTTCCATGGCAAACTCAAAACTGAATGAAACATCTTTCCCCTCGATAATCGCCTCCATAACCTTAAACAATTCCTCCGCAGTAACGTCGGGTTTTTCTGCCTCTTGAAAATGCATATTATACGGTATTTCATTGAGCAAGTAACGCATGGCTTCCTTTCTGCTCGAGGCAAAAGTCGTTGCAAAAATCCTTTTCCCATCCAACGCCGCGCCGTACCACCGGCCGTTGATTTCTTCACAGTAAAGCATTAACATGTTTCTGCCCACACAATATTCTAATCTGAAAGTTTTTAAACCCTATGATATGTTTAATAAAGAGACCGCACAATACAGCATCACAAATAACCAGAGGAAGTGCAAAAAAGAAAATGTCTGATCAAGCACAATACCCATACATGTACATTCCCGGGGCAACGACAATAGGCGTGGTCTTCAAGGACGGCGTCATTCTCGCCGCTGAAAAACGGGTTTCGTACGGCTACTTCATCATGAGTAAAGGGGGAAAGAAAGTTTTCAAGGTCACCGACACCATCGGCGCAGCATGCGCGGGGTTAGTCTCGGACATGCAACTTCTCCTTCGTGACGTAGAAGCCTATGCAAATCTTTACAGGCTTGACGCTGGACGGCCAGTTTCGGTTAAAGCCGCGGCGAAAATCATGTCAAACTTGCTGTTCAGCACAAGGTTCGTGCCGTTAATTACCCAAACAATTGTGGGTGGAATCGACGATGAAGGTGCGTCCTTGTACGTTCTGGATGTCCTAGGATCGCTTATTCCAGACAAGTACGCCGCCGTAGGGACAGGCGCAGAAATTGCGATGGGTGTGCTCGAAGAGGGCTACAAGGAAAACATGAACCAAAAAGAAGTCAAAGACCTCGTGGTGCGGGCGATGAAATCAGCCATAAGCCGAGATTCCATGAGCGGCAACGGCGTAGATTTCCTCATAATCACCAAAGAAGGCATAGAAGAACAATCCATGCCGTTCTAGCCAGATAAGAACGCCCAAGAATCCGCTATGACTCTTCATCATAGGAGTTACCTGTTTGACCTTTCAGTTAAGCCAAGAAGAAGGCGAATATATCGTTAAACTTGCTAGGAAAGCCGCAGAAGAATACCTTAAAAACGGAAGAATCATCACAACCCCGAAGGAAACCCCGCCGAAATTACGTGAAAGATGCGGCGTTTTCGTCACGATAAGCAGGGTTAAAAACGAAGAAAAAGAACTGAGAGGCTGCATAGGCTACCCATACCCCACTACACCTTTAGCGCAAGCGGTAATCGAGTCTGCGATAAATTCGGCCACAAGAGACCCGCGATTTCATCCGATGGCATTGAAAGAATTGGACGACGTCGTTTTCGAAGTAAGCATACTTACACCGCCTGAAGAAGTAACCGCCACGGACGCGCGTAAGTATCCCTCGAAAATCCACGTTGGACAAGACGGCCTAATCGTCGAATGCCGAGGATACAAGGGCTTACTGCTTCCACAAGTACCCGTGGAGTGGCGGTGGGACTCGGAAGAATTTCTTTGTCAATGCTGCATAAAAGCCGGCTTGCCCCCAGACAGTTGGCTTCTCAAGGAGACTAAGGTTTACAAGTTCCAAGCCATAATATTTGAAGAAGAAACGCCGAAAGGAAGAATAAGACGTAAGGCACTCAGCGGGCAGTAGTTCCATGAAAGTTCAGTTTGCACCGTGCGGGATAGGTTTAGGCCACGCAGGCAGATGCATTCCGATAGCCAAAAGACTATTGAGCGAGAATGGAACTGCCCAGATTTTATTCTCCACTTACACAGACGGCGTACGCTACGTGCGTCAAGAAGGTTTCGCTGTCGCTGAAACCCCGCCCGTAGGGTTCAAAGTTAAGCCTGACGGCACTGTGGACTTTAGGCAAACGGTGGCTAATCCTGACCTTTTTTTCGCATCGTTCAAACTGTTGCGCCAAGTGGCCGCTGAAATCCGAGTCATGCAGCATTTTAGGCCCGACGTGGTGGTTTCGGACACGCGGGTTTCGCCTTTAATCGCGTCCCGCACGCTTGGGATTCCTAGGCTCTGCATTCTGAACCAGTTTCAAGTTATAATCCCCAGACGCAAGCATTTTCTGAGGCTTGCAAAATTCGCCGACATTATAGGGCTTGCGTTGATAGGGAAACTGTGGACAACTGGTCTTCATGTCATGATTCCTGATTTCCCAGAGCCTTACACGCTTGCCACGGGAAATTTAAGAATACCAAAATCCTACCGAAAACGCGTAAAATTCATCGGCCCCATCATCGAAAAAAACGAGAAAGAACTGCCCAGTAAAAAAGCGTTGCGGAAAAAATTGGGTTTAGATGAGGAAAAACCTCTGATTTTTGCACCTATCAGCGGGCCCATTAAAGAAAAAGCCTTTTTAACTGGGATTTTACGGCGGATTTTTAACGGTTTTCCCGAGAACTTTCAAGTTGTTATGTCGCTCGGGTATCCAGACGCTTTGATAAAGCCAGCGCGCAACGGAAACGTGTCGATTTACAAGTGGCTACCCAACCGTTTCGAATACCTCAAAGCATCAGACTTGGTGTTGTCGAGAGCAGGGCACGGCACAATCGCGCAGGCATTATGTTATGGAAAACCGATGATCCTCGTGCCAACGCCCAGCCACACCGAACAATACAACAACGCTAAAAAAGCAGCCCAACTCGGAATCGCCAAGATTCTGGAGCAGAAAAACCTCACCAGAGAAACTCTTGTAAAAACAGCAGAAGGCATGCTAAAAAACGAGTGTTACACGGGGAGGGCCGAGGAAATTAAAACGGAAGTCAGAGGAATCGACGGGTTAAAAACAGCGGTCGAAACAATAAGGCAAGTAGCCGAGGGAGAATGGTGAAATGATAACTCTTCCAAGAAAAATTCTAGAAAGGAAACTGCGGAGTTTTCTTGAAGAGGACATAGGAGAAGGCGACATAACTACCGCTTTAATAGTTCCTCAGGGAACCGTTATCGAGGTAGAAATCCGCGCAAAAGAAACTGGAATCGTCGCAGGAATAGAGGAGGCGCTAGTTCTTCTTAGAAGCCTAGGACTGCAAGCCGAGCCAAAAGTCGCTGACGGCGCAAAGGTGAAGTCGCAGACGGTTGTGCTGAGAATCGTTGGAGACGCAAGAACCATACTCACGGCGGAACGGACAATCCTCAACATTCTCTCAAGAATGAGTGGCATAGCAAGCATGACCCGTAGGATAGTCGACAAAGTTAAAAACAGTGGTTATAAAACCCGCGTCGCTTGCACTAGAAAAGTGGCGCCGGGACTGCTTTATTTTGACAAGAAAGCAGTTTTGGTCGGTGGCGGCGACGTACATCGTTTACGGTTGGACGACATGGTCTTAATCAAGGACAACCATCTTGCCATCGCTGGCAACGTGACGAGAGCCGTAAAAGAAGCAAAAAACAAGGGTTCTTTCTCCAAAAAAATCGAAATCGAAGTCTCTACCCCGGAAGAGGCGTTAAAGGCAGCAGAAGCAAACGTGGACATCATAATGCTTGACAATTTCTCACCCGCGCACATAAAGAAAACCTTAGAATTGTTGGAGAAGAACGGATTAAGAGGCAGGGTTCTCATCGAAGCAAGCGGAGGAATTAACGAGGGGAACGTTCTGAAATTCGCCTCGACGGGTGTCGACATTTTGAGTTTGGGCGCTATCACGCAGAGCGCTAAAGCCTTGGATATGAGCCTCGAAGTTGTTAAAGTAAGAAAGGCTAAAAGAGAGAAATAGTCTTCAGAATACCCGAGTGACATCGTGGATGCCGTCTGAAAAACACAGAGTTTCTGTCGTGCTCCTTACAAAGAACTCGGCAAAAACCGTGAACAAAGCCTTGGAGTCCATTTTTGCCCAAACTCGAAAACCAGACGAAGTCATCGTGGTCGACGGAAATTCGACAGACGGCACTCTGGAAATAGTAAACCGATACCCAATCAAACTCGTCACCGAACCGGGCTTAGGGTTCGGCTACGCCCGCAACTTGGGCGTCCAAACAGCAGAAGGCGACATAATCTGCTTCATCGATTCTGACTGTTACGCGGAGCCCAACTGGATAGAAAAAACCCTCAGACATTTCGATAATCCAGAAATCGCCGGCGTAACAGGACCCACAAACCTGTGGAACACTGAGAGTATGGTTGCCCGGTTTTTGGCGCTCGTGGGTGGAAGAGTGCGGATGCCTACGAAAGAGTTTTTTATGAAAATTGCGCCGACCATGAACCTTGCCGTGAGGAAGGATGTTGTTTCCGAGGTTGACGGTTTTGACGAGACGCTTGTAAGATGCGAGGACACTGAATTAACTTACAACATTTCCAAGCACTACAAGATTCTTTACGACCCAGAAGCAGTAATGTGGTTCCGTGGCTCTCCAAACTTCAAAACGGCATCCAAAAAATGCGTCAACCACTTCATCGGTGTGGGACAACTTTTCGCCAAGCACGGCTTTAACCCTGCCTTTGTGCGTCTCAACCTTCCAGTTCGAGGTTTTCTCCTCATCGCCGCTATACTTTCCTTGTTTTTTGCGCCATGGTACGTCCCCGTAGCGCTTTTTTTCATACTGCTCGTCGAATTCGTTTACAAAACCATAAAAATGTACGCGCGTTTCCGAGATTCCAGTGTTGTTTATTACGTTGTGTTCTTCACTTTTTGGTCGCTGGTAAGCTTCGCCATTTTTTACGGCTATCTTCTTGGGTTGAGACAGAAAAACAAACGGAGAATTTCTGATGAGAGGTTAGGCGGACGAGATTAGGATTACCTCGATTACGGCGGCTAAGAAAAGTATCAATGCACAGACTGTTACGACTATGCATGTTCTCGTGAGTTCTTGCTTAACTCTTCCCCTAAAAATGGCTAACGCAAGCAAAAGACTCTGCGATAACGCCAGCGAATAAGCGATGAATTCTAGCCATGCGTGCGGGAATAGAAAGAGAAGCACAAACAATAGCGTCACGTTAACTCCCGAGGCTACGGCGATCATTGCAAGAACAATTCCCGTGTTAAAGAAGATAAACATGCCGTAAATCGGACCCAAAAAAGGAACAAACATGATGAGAGTGTGCATGAAGTTGTTTCCAAAAATAAACGGCACCGTGTCAATGTATTGGCTTTCAGTTTTAAATTCGTCGTAAAATCTTTCTGCTTCCAATCTGTCAACGGGCAACGAAGCACCAACTGCCATAACAACAACAGAAACCACAAAGAACACAAATATCCACAATAATCTGTTCTCCACACCCTTACCCAGCCAACTTGAAGTTTGCAGGCTCATTATATTCTTCTCCTACTAACGAGTTACACCTTTTTGGGAGTTAGCTCCAGCACCCTAAATCCCCGCACACAAGGGTTTAACGATTCTGCAAGAGTCACCTTTTCTAAGACGCCCTCCTCATCTTTTGCGAAGCCTGCTATGTCGTGTTCCGCAGCCATCAAAGAATGCACAGTAACGCTCCCATTCGTCACTCTCGCATAACATTTTGACGGCAACCCCACCCGCATCTTCTTCTTTTCTTTGACGGCTTTTTCGGCAACATAAATCACTGCGTAAGCTCCTGTTGTGAGTTCCGCTATTCTTACGGGTATGCTGTCCTTTCCGATGGCGGAAACTTCCACGTCGTAGGCGCGTTTTATGTCGGTGGCGAGTTTTCTCAGTTTAGGTAAGATTTTGAGGACGTGCCCTCGCGCCTTGCTTGATAGTTTCATGTTAGACAATTGGATAGGCGACAGTTCCTCCATCAACATGCCGCCGAAAGACATGTCCAAATGCACCACGTCTGCCTTAACCATCTTCAAAAGTTCTTGGCAAAGCTCCAACTCATGCACAATCAAACCGTGACTCTCCTCAACCTTGGCGAAAATGGGGTCAGCAACACTAATCTTGGCCATACGGTAAGGCGGCTCCACGAGCACCGCGGCTGCCGCGACTATGGAGACTGCTTCGAACCCGTCATTAAGCAAGGCGGCGCCAGAGTCGGCGGAGATTATTCGCAAACTAGTTCCCCAATGTTTATTGTGGTAATAGGATTTATCTTTCACCCTTGCTTTTAACCCGAAATGTTGAGTATAGTAGTGTTTAGGTTGTGCTTGGAGAAAAATGGCGTCGATAGCGTTTAGGGAAAACTTCGAAGTGGGCGTTTTTCTAGAGCGCGTGAACAGGTTTACGGTTAGAGTACGCTTGCTCGATGAAGATGTTCTGGCGCATCTTCCCAACTCTGGAAGACTTAACACCGTGCTAATGCCCGGTTCAGTTGCGTTTCTTATTCCAAAAAACAAACCCGACCGAAAAACCCGATTCGACTTGTTTGCAGTAGAACGTGATAAAATTCCAATAATAGTCGACACGCGATTTTCTAGTTTTGCAGCAAGAAAAACCGTAGAGTGGGAAATGCACGAACGGCTTAGGGGCTTCAAGGTCGTCAAGGAAAACGTTGCAGTAAACAATTCACGGCTCGACATGCTACTGCAAAGTGGCACTCGCCAGTTTTTCTTAGAAGTGAAAAGCGTCACACACGTAATCAACGGTGTCGCATTGTTCCCAGACGCGCCTACCCAACGCGGAAGAAAACACCTACGCCATCTTATGGAACTCCGAGAACAAGGCCGCCAAACGGGGGTTCTTTTTTCAGTGCAAAGACCCGACGCAAAGGCTTTACAGCCAAACCGTGAGGTTGATCCGGAATTCGCGATGCTTTTGAGGAAAGCCGTTAATGAAGGTCTGCAAGTGTTTTCGCAGACGTTGCTTTTTAGATACGGGGCGCATCCGAGTGTAAAGATAAAAGTCGATGTGCCCATGTTTAGGTTTCTTTGAGGTGTTTGATTGCCGTCAAGATGTCTTCTGGGTTTTTGTACGTTTTTTTGGGCAGGTCTTTTATCAAGTCATCCAAGCGTGTTTGTTTGCCGTCTTCTAATTCCACAAGCCTCCAACCGAGTCTTTTGTGCATGAGGGCTTTCGTTACGGGATACTGGGTTTTCTCAACGACGGCTTTGACAGAGTCTAATCCGACTTTGCTTGTGATTTTCGGGAATTCGCCCTTTTGCAAAAACTGCTGGAAACGCACAGCGTCCTCAAACATTGCAAGGTTGTTGAAAAGCACGTATGTTTCTTTGCCTTTGTCTTCGAAAGCATTCGCGACCGTTTTTAGTTTTTCTAATTCTTCGTTCGTATACTGATAGTAGTACATAGCTTTCCCGAGACCGTGAAGCCGAAAGTAGGCAACTTTGTTTGTGTACGCTGGTAACGCTTTAAAAGGGTCTGTAACATGCGAAACGTCAACCTCTCGCAACGCCTCTGCAAGTCTTCGCCTAACGTTCGGCGTTTCCCATTCTGAACCGCGCGTCTCCCATATTATAAGCAAATCGTCTCTAGGAACGGTTTTGAAGAAATCTTTCGCCGCGTCAAGTCTGTCTGGCGTGAACGAAGCCGCTGTTTGGATTAGCAAAATTTTTGCCTTTAACAGTTTGCAGATGATTTTTGTTTGTTCAAAGGCTTTCAAGCATGGCTCTGTTGTGTTGAGTTTGTGTTGGTGGCTTATGGATTTGTTCGCCTTCACCGTGAACTCAAAATCCGTGGGTGCTGTTTCTCGCCATTTTTCTACGGTTGCCGTTTTTGGGATTTCATAGAAAGTTTTGTTTATTTCAACGAGCCTAAAACGGGCATAATACTGGTCCATAGCGACTGGATAACCGCAACAGCCAACCTTTATCATCTCAGAATCGCACAATAGAATTCAGCATAAGCAGTGGAATATAAACAATTAACTGTCCGCGTAGGGATAATGGAGACGTACATGTATGGAGCCGTTTTTAAGTTGGAGCACCGAAGCGTCAACACGATTCCCAAACTTGCTCGTCTGCACCGGCATTATCCATAACGTGAAAGTAGAGCGTGACGCAAAAAGAACGGACATGCTAAAACAATCGATCCTAGCAAGGATGCGGCAAAACTACAGAATAGAACAACTAAAAGACGATCCGATCGTGCGCGCCTACCGTGATCTCTACTGGTCGCTTGGCATAGATCCCACTAAAATCAGACCATCCGGAGAAGCCCTGCTCAGAAGAACGCTTCATGGAACGGATATTCCCACCATATCAAACGTCGTCGACGCCTACAACCTCGCCTCGCTTGAAACAATAATCCCCCTCAGCGGATTCGACTTGGACAAAATTAAGCCTCCGCTAAAAATACGCTTTTCAAACGAAACCGACGAATTCCGGGGAATAGGCATGGACACTCCTACGAAATTAATAAAGAAAGTGTTGCTTGTGGCTGACGAAAACCAGATTATATGCATTTACCCTTACCGAGACGCTGACGCCACCAAAATCACGGAAAAAACAAGAAACGTACTAATAATAGGCTACGGCGCACCAACCATCAAGAAAAACCAACTTGTAAACGCAGTGGAAAAGGCTTTAACACACATCGAAAACGTCGCTGGAGGCGTCAAAGAAACAGTAAACGTTTTCCCATCAAACCCACAACTTAGCTAAGGTGCCAAAAATGGCGTTCAAAGCCAAAATGGAACGTTCAGCGAAAAAGAAAGGTTCCAACATAATCCTCGCACTCGACCTTGAGGCACGATCCACTCGTACGCTTCTGTTACAAAGCATAAAACTCCTAGAAACGGTGCATCCCTACGTATGCGCAGTGAAACTAAACCACCATCTCATCCTACCATTGGGACTGTTTGACGGCGTCCAAAAAATTCTCAAAAAAACAATTGCCTACGAGTTGCCCACGATAATGGATTGCAAGATTAACGATATAGGTAACACCAACAGAGTCATCGCTGAAAACTATTACAACGCCGGGTTCGACGCAGTCATAGCCAACCCGTTCGTCGGATGGGAAGAAGGCCTAGAACCAGTCTTCGAAATCGCCCAACAAAAAAAGAGAGGCGTCATACTCTTATGTTACATGAGCCATAAAGCCTCATGGGAAGGCTACGGGCAAATCGTCAAAAAAGACGACAAAAAACAACTACCTCAATACGTCGCCTTTGCACAGAAAGCGCTAGAATGGAACGCCGATGGCGTCGTAGTGGGCGCCACTTACCCTGAAAAAATAAAAGAAGTTCACAAAATCCTAAACGATAAGGTGCCCATCTATTCGCCCGGAGTTGGCACCCAAGGCGGTGTCGTCCAATCGACTGTTGAAGCTGGTGCTCGCTACTTAATCGTAGGGAGAACCATAATTAACGCGCCTAATCCTGAAAAAGCGGCCAAACAGTTACGGGACACGGTTAACAGAGTCAAACAATAAAACTAACTTATTCGCCTCTTTCTCGTCTCCAGAGCTCCTTTTTTAGCATGTCGCGCACCGCGGAACGAATAGCGGCGCTTCGGCTGGGATACAAGTTTGCTCGTACGAGTTCGTCAAGGCCCTCAAGATAGGCCTCGGGAAGAAGAACCGTGACAAGTTTCATTTCATTTCACCCTTCAGCATGTTATGTAGATATTACGTTGCAAATATAGAATTTGCTCCTAAACCTGTTTATTTTTCTAAGTAAAGCTCCTTTAACAGTTTAGGGTAAGTCTTGTAAACGTCCTCTAAATAAAGTCCTGAATTCTTAACTTTGTTATGAAGCAACCCCGCGGCGACCATTGCTGTGCCTACAACGTCGCTTATGGTAGGGTCTGGGAAAAGAATGAGTGCCATGCCGATTTTGACCAGTTTAGAATGGTTTTTTGATCGCCACAGCTTGTTTAGCGAACGTGTTTCTCGGGCGACGCTCTTCAAGTTGTCGTTGAGGATTTCGCTCATTTCAACATAGTCTTTATTTATCTCACGCAGTATTTCGATGTTGTCTTTGAGTTCTTTAGTCTTCACGGTTCACACCAGCAACACAAGAAACTTTCTCTCTAATATCATGTCTCTCTACTGAAAAACTTAGCGTTACAAAAACCTCGATGCTTTGCTTTGTACCACGCTGTTTTGCGAAGTGAGCTTTAATTGTTGATGAAAAAAACTTGCTTGTGGTTTTTTCTTTTTGAAGGGAATGTGGAAAAAATGTCGGGTAGCGCTTATGAGGGGAGGTTAAGTGTTTTATAGTGAGAAACCTAAAAATATCAAATCCGAGGTGCCGCACGTGTCCAAACGTCATGCGTACATTTTGATAACCGCGGAAAACTGGTGGAATAGACGTTGCATTCAAAGTAAAGCGGGAAAGGTGTTCCAAGTGTTCGTGCGCCACGGCTACGTCGGGCCACTTCAAGCCGAACTGCTTCTTTTCTACGTGAAAAACCCTGTACGCGAACTTCGAGGCAAAGCAGAGTTTGTTGAACGTATCACGGGAAACGCGGAGGAATTGTGGAATAAATACGGCAACGAAACCGTTTTCGAGAATTATGGAGAATACAAGGAGTTCTTGGGCGACCAGACAAAGACAACTTTCATTCGGTTCAAAAACCTTCAAGAACTCGAAAAACCAAAACCACTCAAATTTCTTCTAGAAAAACTCGGCGGGTCGATGCTGGCACGTAGCGGTAAATACATCAACAAAGAATTAGCAAACACGTTAACCACGTGAGGAGTTGCACGTATGAAAGCGTTCGAACCAGAACAATTCGTTAATGCGCAAGTCAAAAAGATGCAAGAAATCATCGGCAAAGAAAAAGCATTAATCGCGGTCTCGGGCGGGGTTGACAGCAGCACGTGCGCCGTACTGACGCACAAAGCCATAGGAAACAACCTCGTCTGCGTCATGTTGGATGATGCTTTTATGCGTGAAGGTGAACCTGAAAGAGTAGCCCAACTTCTAGGTCAGCCTCCTTTAAACTTGCCCATGCGGGTAGTCAATGTTAGAAGCCGTTTTCTCCGTGCTCTTAGAGGGCTGCGTGACGCAGAGGAAAAGAGGAAAGCCTTTCGCGAAACTTTTTACAAAGTCCTAGGCGAAACCGCGAAAAAAGAAAACTGCCGGTTGCTTGTGCAAGGTACGATCCTCGCTGACATACAAGAAACCACGGGCGGAATCAAAACTCAACACAATGTTTTGGAGCAGATGGGGATAAACCCGCTTGAAAAATTTGGGTTCAAAATCGTCGAGCCGTTGGCTTCTTTGTATAAGGAGCAAGTGCGAATGGTCGCCCGTTACCTAGGCATCCCGAAGGAAATATCCGAACGTCAGCCTTTTCCGGGTCCAGGTTTGTCTGTTAGGGTTGTTGGTAGAATCAAAAGCGACAAACTGCAGACGTTAAAGAAAGCCACGGCTATCGCTGAAGCAAAACTGGCGCAACACAAGCCAAGTCAATACTTCGCGGTAATTATGGACAATGTTGAAACGCCACAGAACCGCAGTCGTAGGCATATTCAAGAAACCGTTGCGCGGTCGCTTAACGTGCCCGCGAGAAATGTTGCCGTTAAAATTTTTCTTGATAAGGCTACGGGTATAAAGGGCGGGCGGCGTATTTACGGCGACGTTGCGTGTGTTAAGGTGCAGGAGGCTAACGGCAGGATTTATCGCCCTTCGATAAAAATGTTGGAAGCGCTGCAGACAAAAATAGTCACTGAAAATCCCTCGTTCACACGAGTATTCTACGCGGTCAATGAGAAGGAAAGAAAACAGCCCTATGTCATCGCGCTTAGGGCAATACAAACAGTTGACTTTCTCACGGCGGAAGTAAGCAACATTCCATGGGTTACGTTGGGCGAAATCGCTGATGAAATTCTTAAAAAATGTCCCAAAGTGGCTTGTGTGTGTTATGACGTGACGCCTAAGCCACCTGCGACTGTGGAAATGGAGTAGGGCAACCTTTTTAGGAAATACATGAGCATCGTCTACACTGTAGAAAAGTTTGAGGTGTCAGCACAGTGCGAGTAAGAGTGCAAAGAATCGAATCCATCCGCGACCCTGAAGGAAACCTTGGCAAGCGAATAGAACTCGTAGAAGAACGCCCCACGCCACGGTTCGCAATCAGGCCTGCTACTGAAGAAGGACGGATGGTGCAAGACGTCGTCCAAGCGCTTCAGCAGCAACTTCCCGTGATGACCATGCAAGGAAGCATCGCCTTTCCTAAAATAGTGCTCTTTCTCACGGAACAAGAATACGACGAGTTGGGCATAACTTTCGACGTGAACCAAATCTACGAAGTGGAATTAACAAACAACACCATTAAATTCAAGAAAACCTAGTTCTCTAAGCCGGCATGCACAGTTCTTTCCGAATGTCCTGCAGTCCTGAATACTCTGGATGGAAAGAAAGCACGAACATCATGTTTCTAATCGCCTTGTAAATGTCCTCTTCGCCCCAGTTTTTTCCCCAGTCACAGTAAACCGGCGTCTCTTCGCCGTCTTCATTCCTGTAATAAACGTAAACTGAGAGAATCTTTTTCGTAGAGGCAACTTCTATTCCTAGGCTTAATGACTTGGCGATCTTGGCTACTGCAGAGTTGATTATTTTTAGGCGGTTGTCGTGGTTTGAGAAACGTGAAGTGTAGATTAGAAGTTTTCCGTTGGCGGCGTACATGTTGCTTCCCATGAAAGACTCGGTTTTTGGGCTTTTAAAAGGCTCGGACCAACGACACAAAAGAGAGCGGAGAGAGTCGAGTGAAACTATTCTCGAAAAACTTCATTTTTGCCAATAGCACATATTGTGAACAAAGGCGAGACCCCCTTGAAAACTAGAGCCCACGTTTTCGTGAGCGGGAGAGTGCAAGGTGTCTTTTTCCGAGACGAAACCCGCAGACAAGCCATTAAACACAACGTGACGGGTTGGGTACGCAACACGCACGACGGTAGAGTAGAAGCGGTTTTTGAAGGCGAACAAGAAGACGTAGAAAAACTTGTAGAATTCTGCCGAAAAGGACCACCATACGCAAAAGTAACAAACGTCGAAGTGACGCTGGAGGAATTCGTAGGGGAATTCAAAGACTTTAGGATTCGTTTTTGAAGAAAACCTGCTTTCAACGAATTTCCTTTGGAATTCTGAAATGCGAATCTTTCCCAGCGCTTATGTACTCGCCACCCGCACCTCTTATAATCGAAGCGATTTTTGCGAAATTATCCGAACCCAAGTATTGGCGTGGTTTTATTATGATGTAATTTTCTTTTTCATTAAAATTCAACAACCCCTCTAACTCACTAGGAAACATCCTTTTGACTTCTGGAATACCACGCATTCCAGGAGTTGGCGCAGGCGCAGGCACAGTTACAGGTTTCGGCGGCGAAGGCACCGTAGGCTTAGTGGACGGCAGCCCCATTGATCGGAGCAGTGTGACGATTTCTTGAAGGTCACCAAGGACGCCTCTCAAGATAATCAGCATTTCGTCGAGCCTTCGCAAAAGCTCTTCAACATCTGGCTTTTCGCTCATAACGAGAACCTCACTCTACATATTCGTTTTAGACTCATATTTTATTCTTTTTATCGCAATGCAGAATAATCCCCTTAACATAAAATTCAACAAGAAACAGGGGAAGTGATCATGCTCGAAGTCGACGGCAGCATAAAGAGCGGGAGCGGCACAATCCTCAGGCTAGCCGTAGCGTTGGCAAGTATCATTAACGAGCCCCTTCACATTTATAATATTCGCGCAAAACGAACTTCGCCCGGACTTCGACCTCAACATCTTGAAGCCGTGTTAACCGCCGCAAAAATCTGCAACGCCGAAGTAGAAGGCGCCACGGTGGGATCTCGCGAACTGTGGTTTAGGCCAAACAAAATTATTGGTGGCGAAATTGAAGCCCAAATTGGAACCGCGGGCAGCATTCCTATGCTTATTATGACGATTTTGCCGATTTGTGCTTACGCGGAGAAACCCGTGAAAGTGCACATCTCCAAGGGCGGCACAGACGTGATGCATTCGCCCACAATCAATTATCTGCGTTATGTGCTTCTGCCTGTGCTTAAGAGGATGGGTTTAACCGCAAAAATCACCATAGTCAAGTATGGGTACTATCCAAAAGGCATGGGCGAAGTTTATCTCGAAGTTCAGCCTTGCCGTAGGTTCACTCCGCTTAGGCTAGAGGAATTTGGAAACGTAAAGTCTGTTGGGGGGCTTTCAGTTTGCACCTTCTTAGCCGAGAAGAACGTTGCCGCGCGGCAAGCGAAGGCGGCGAACGACATTTTAAGAATGCGTCACTGTGAAGCGCAGATTCAAGTGATTAACGACCAATCGAACCCGTTGCAGAAGGGCAGTTCTATCGTTTTGTGGGCGACAACGGATACTGGTGTGATTTTAGGCGGCGACGCTATTGGGGAGTTGGGCAAGCCCAGTGAAATTGTTGGCAGAGAAGCCGCGGAGAATTTGGCTTTAGAAATCGACGCTCAGGCGACAGTTGATGTGCATCTTGCGGATCTTCTTGTGCCTTACGTGGCGTTGGCTAAGGACGAGTCTGTGTACCTTACGCGTTCCATGACGCCTCATTTGGACACGAATATTTGGGTGGTGCAGGAACTCTTAGACGTCGAGTTCAGCGTAACCGTAGTGGGCTATCTTTACAAGATAAGAAAAGAGACCAGTTAACGAGGGAAGTTCAAAGAGTTGGTGAAGGCGAAAATCAGGGGCATTTACTCAACAGCCCTGACAAAACTTTTGCTGGATAACGGGTTCGGGATTGTTGCGCCCTCGGTTGCTTGCAAGGAGAGACTCGGGTTGGAGGATGATAATGCCGCGCCAGACATTACAATCGAAGACCGTTACGACCGTCATGGAATCCGCACCATGGGAAACCGAGACGCAACCGACAGGCTTAGGGGCGTTTTGCAATCTAGCCTCGACGATGTGATAGTGAGGAAATGGCCAGTGAGCGTGGATGGAATTTACAAGGGTTTGTTGCGGGGAGTTGATATTCCGACCCGTTCTGTTCTTATCGACATCGGCGTGGCGGTTGGCAGGGTGCCGGAAAAAGAAAAGACGGAAATTACGTCGAGAGAAGTAATCGTGCAAGTTAAGCGACGGAGAATCGGCGCAAAGGAACCCGCGCTTAGCACTCTTATCGAGATTCCTGGCAAATACGCGGTTTTGATACCGAAAGGTAAGGTGGGCGTTAGTCTAAAGATTCATGATCCTGAAGTGAGAGCCAAACTTTACGGGTGGGGAAGAGAACTTTCATCTGCAGATTGGGGCGTTATTTGGCGGAATAGCGCGGTGGGTCAACCGTTTGAAAAGTTAAGGGACGAAGTCACGAGTTTGATAAAGGAGGCGGAGACTGTTTTTCAAAGGGCAGCGCAAGTTGAGGCGCCCGCGATGCTTTGGGAAGGCTCGTTTGTCATGGATATAGAGTTGCCCGCTTTGTCTAAGAAAAAATTGGATGACGTTAGGGCTACGGTGTGTCCGACTTTGCCGTTGCATCATTATTATAAAGTGTGCGGGGGAAAAATTGCGTCTAGTTTGGAGATGGCTGAGGCTTTGCTGGAGAAGGGAAAGACTAAGGAGGAGGCTGAAGCGTTCTTCAAGCAAGAGGTCGAAGCAGAGTTTCCCTTTACGGGTGCTACTATTGGAATTGAGCATGTGAAAGTGTCGGGCTTGGTTTTCTATCTGGGAAAAGCCAGCGTGGAACTCTTGGATGACAACGTTGTTTGTTTGCGCAGAATCTTCTCCAAGGAAGGGGGTTACGACGGCTTAGGCGTTAAGAAAGAAGTTGGTGACGTGGCAATTACGAAGGCGAAATTGGGCGAATGGCACTTTCAAACCAAGTACTTCTCCAAAGACGGCGAATACAAAGGATGCTACGTGAATCTGAACACGCCAATCGAACTGTACCCTAACTGCGTTAGATACGTGGATTTGGAAGTAGACGTTTGCGTCTTACCAGACGGCGCGATTAGGGTTATAGATGAAGCGAAACTAGAGAAAGCAGTCAACAAAGGGTACGTTTCAGAAAAATTGGCGAAAACAGTTCAGCAGAAGGTGCAAGAAGTTAGAGAAATGATTGAAAGGGGTAAAGATTTATAAGTCTCCATATTATGGCATGATTTTCGAGATTAAAAATGATGAGTGTTTGGAAGTTAAGAGCATCTATCGTTGGCACGTTAACGATAATAATAGGCCTTTCTACGCTGTTCTTAGCGGTGATTTTGTCTCTTCTAGGCGCTTTTGACGTTACGACGGTGATTCTCTTCGTCGTCGTCTTCAATCTTGCCCAATGGCTAATTGCGCCCTACCTCATCGATGGCATCTATAGAGTTAAAGAAGTCAAACCAAACGAAAACCCAAAACTTTACAGTATGGTGGAAAGGCTTAGCGCGAAAAGCGGCATAAAAATGCCACGCGTTATGATTGCGAACATGCCGGTCCCGAACGCTTTTGCTTATGGTTCACCCATTGCTGGCAAACGTGTCGCGGTTACGTCGGAACTTTTGTCAACTTTAGACGATGAAGAGGTTGAAGCAGTAATTGGTCATGAACTTGGCCATTTGAAACATCGCGACGTGCAAGTTATGATGTTCGTCTCTATACTTCCAGCCATATTCTATTACATCGGTTTTTCCATGCTGTTTTCCTCAATGTACCGGCGAAGCGACCGGAATGAAAGCGGAACAGCCGCCATAGGCCTCGCCGCCATAGCAATCTATTGGTTACTCACGCTTTTCACGTTGCAACTAAGCAGGACAAGAGAATACTATGCTGACCACCATAGCGCATCCATTGTAGAAGAAGGTCCGCGCAAACTCAGAGAAGGCTTGGCGAAAATAGTAAGCACGACTGAGAGAATGCGTCACACTAGAAGAGGGATGAGCAGCAACCAACTGAACTCGTTCAAAGCCTTATTCATCTCTGACCCGGACACTTCCTCCGCGGACGCAAGACAACTTTCACGTTTGCAAGACAGTGAACTGGTTGAAAGAGTTATGCAAAAACAAATAACAACTCTCGATAGAATCCAAGAAGCGCTTTCAACACACCCGAACATCGTCAAACGCTTGAGAGCACTGAAAGAACTCGAGAAAGAAGCAACCGCCTAAACGCTACTCTAAGTCGCCCGCAACGGTTTTTACGGCTTCCACAAAACCACCCTCGTGAACGATGGTCTTCAGATTTTCAATATCCCCGCTTAAGACTCTGTCCTCCTTCAAGATTGGCACGTGTTTACGCAATAATTCATAAGCCACCCTCGTGCCCTTTCCCAACTTTTCTGGTCCTCGAAAATCAACCGCTTGCGCAGCACAAAGCAACTCTATAGCGACGATGTACTCGACGTTTTCCAAGACTGCTCTGGCTTTTCTCGCAGCGATCGGTCCCATGCTCACAAAGTCTTCAAAATTGGCCGATGTCGGGATTGAATCCGTACTTGCGGGGTGCGCTAGGGTCTTATTCTCCGAAGCCAACGCCGCCGCTGTGTACTGTGCGTACATTAAACCGCTATGCAGCCCTTTTTTTACGTCTTTATGCACCAAAAATTGCGGCAGTCCCCGATTGAGGTTTTCATCAATAAGCCTCGCCGTACGCCGCTCTGAAACGTTACCCAAAACGGTCAAGGCAGTCGCCAAAAAATCCATCGCCATCGCGACGGGTTGGCCGTGAAAGTTTCCGCCGGAAAGGCAAGAATTGTCATTGGCAAAAATAAGCGGATTGTCAGTTGCCGAATTAATCTCCACCTCTACCACTCTTCGCGCATAAGCAACAGCGTCACGCACCGCACCCATCACTTGAGGCACACATCGTAAAGAATAAGGGTCTTGTGGATGCAAGCCTCTTTTTATTGCTTCTTCGCCTGAAAGAACCAAGCGGCTCTCAGCGGTCAAAAGTCGTATGTTTCGCGCGGCTACTCTTTGCCCCTTGTGCGGGCGCACATTATGGATTCGTTCGTCGAAGGCGTCGAGAATTCCGTTGAGGGCTTCGATGCTCAAGGCAGCCGAGGTTTCAGCGGTTTTAAGAAGAATTTCTGCATCAAAAACCGCGAGTGCAGCGAGGGCAGTCATCATTTGTGTGCCATTGTTGAGCGCGACGCCTTCCTTGAAGTCAAGTTTAACTGGCCGAATCTTAGCCTCTTTCAGCGCTTCTCCTCCCCTCATCACTTTTCCCTTAAACTCGGCTTCGCCCTCGCCCATCATAACCAAAGTCATGTGCGACAACGGTCCAAGGTCGCCGCTCGCACCCACTGAGCCCTTCTCCGGAATGACGGGGTGCACTCCCTTATTCAACATTTGAATGAGCGTCTCCAAAGTTTCCAGCCTAATCCCTGAATACCCCTTCGCCAAAGTATTCGCGCGTAGTAGCATCAGTGCCCGTACGGCTTCCTGTTCCATGGTTTTCCCAACGCATGCAGAGTGACTGCGAATTAAGTTGACCTGCAAGTCTTCAACGTCGTCTGCGGAGATCGTCACGTTGCCCAGCGCACCGAAACCCGTGGTCACACCGTAAATAATCTTCTTCTTTTTAACAAATTCTTCCAAGGTTTTCCTGCTTTTCTGCACGTTTCTCACTGCTTTCTTTGAAAGCGCCACTTGGACGTTTTTGCGGGCAACTGCGACCACATCCTCGATTGTGAGGCTTTCGCCGTCGATTAACAGTTTCTCCAATTTTTTCTCGCTTCCTCGAGAACGATGTAAACAACAATTCAATAGGTTGAGGCTTTTATTAATTCTGTGGACGAAGCAAGTTTAATCATAACTCCACGAATAATGACGCGGTGAAATGATTGTTAAAAATAGGGCGCCTTTAC
The DNA here is from genome assembly GCA_019685575.1 of Candidatus Bathyarchaeota archaeon A05DMB-4. GTDB lineage: Archaea > Thermoproteota > Bathyarchaeia > Bathyarchaeales > SOJC01 > JABFQO01. The sequence goes on from JABFQO010000006.1 coordinate 21,738, forward strand.
CGTGTGAAACCTAATAGAAAGGTCTAGCCAACACGCCGAGCACAATCACAGAGAAAAAAAAGGATTTCTACCGCAAAAACAGCAGCAACAACACAAGCAGAATCAAAAGCCCAAAATACAAATACCAAGCAACGCCACGCGCGGGTGGGCCACAACTGTTCGGGCCACAATAACCTCCGTAATGAGCAGCGTGCCGTGTCGTGGGGCTAGTTTTCTGGTATTTTTCTGGGTGCTTATTAAACTCTGACTGGCACGTAATGGAGCAGAAGTAGTAAACCTTGTTTTCGTACACCGTTTTATACGTGGCAGTTTTTTCGTCCACGTCCATCCCGCAAACCGGATCCTTAACCATGGCGTAAATTCTCCTTTTTTCTATTCTTCTCGACCCTTGCCTTCTTGGAAAACTTCCTTTCCTCCTTATAAGAGCCCGCGCAGTGCATACAACAAAACGTCAACTCTTCACCGTCGATAACCTCGCGGTAACCCCCCTCATATACCTTGCAGCCACAATGCGCACACACGTAAAGGTTAGGCTCGATAGCAACCGCCACAAGGTTTGCAAAACGCTTGAAAAGCCCCCTGCAAAGCTCCTTACCCTTTTCAGTAAGCTCGAAAACTTTCTTTTCTTTCTCACCGACAGCCTTCAACGTGTGTCTCACCAAACCCTTTTCCTCAAGCTGCTGAAGAAACGGGTAAACCAAACTCGGACTGACCTCTTTCCCCATTCGCATCTTGAAACAATTAAGAATGCTATATCCATGCACCGGGCCCTCGTACAGAATCATCAGTATGTAAAACCGTGAAAAATCATACAGCAACTCATCGACCGCTTCTGCCCTTAACTTCGAAGACACGGCTGGTTCTCCAAAGACTACCTTGCATGTTCAACGATATAAATATTATCTATAAAGATATATCTAAAATAGATACATTTATAAACTGAAAAAACAATTAAAAAATGGATAAAAAATGCCACGAGACCCAGTATGCGGAATGACGGTTGACGCAGAAAAGGCAATAAAAAGAAAGATCGGCGACAGAACATACTACTTCTGCAGCGAAACCTGCGCCAGAACCTACGAACAGCCAGAACAAGAACTCAAAGCCATGAAACGCCGAGTAGCCATGACGCTTGCAGGCGTCGTCGCCGTCGCTGGCTTACGAGTATTAGTAACGTTTGGTTTAGTAGCCGCTATTATGGCGTTCACAATAGCGGGCGTTTCTGTTTATAACCTTGCCATATTCATAATTTCCACGCCTGTCGTTTGGCTTGCCGGCTGGGGCATCGTTACGGGGGCTTACAAGTCGCTTAGGAACAAAGCCATAAACATGGACGTGTTAATAGCCACCGGCGTTATAGCGGGGTGGACGTACGGCGCGGTTAACGCCTTCTTTCCAACGGTTGCAACGGGCGGAGAAGGCTACTTAGAAATAGCAATCGCTATTCTGGCCTTTGTTCTTTTAGGTAAGTACGTTGAAGAAACTATTAGAAGACGATCCGCGGCGTCTATTCGGAAACTGCTCGAGCTTCAACCGACAATAGCGCGGGTTCTAAAAAACGGAAATGAAATCGAGGTTCCAATCGACGATGTTCAAGTAGGCGACGTAATCATCGTAAAACCAGGCGAAAAAATTCCCACAGACGGCGTCGTAATCGACGGATATTCTTCTGTTGACGAGAAAATAATCACGGGCGAAAGCATGCCCGTAGAAAAAAGCGTAGGAAGCGAAGTCATAGGCGCCACTATCAACAAAACTGGGCTGTTAAAAATTAAAGCCACTAAAGTTGGCGAAGACACGGCCTTGTCGCAAATCGTACGCTTGGTCGAAGAAGCGCAAGCCTCGAGTACGCCTGTTCAAAAGTTTGCTGACAGAATTGTTGCAATATTTGTTCCCATAGTCTTTACAGTTGCTGCAGTGTCCTTCACGTATTGGTATCTTACCAGTGGCTTCTCAGCCGCCTTTTTCGCTCTTCTCGCAGTTCTTCTCATCGCTTGCCCGTGTGCGTTAGGCATCGCCACTCCAACCGCTATTTTGGCCGGCGTGGGGAAGGGCGCTGAGTATGGAATTTTGCTGCGTAGTGGCGAGTACGTGGAAAAAGCCCGAAAGCTGAAGACAGTGGTTTTTGACAAGACTGGAACTTTGACGAAAGGTGAACCAATGGTTACCGATGTTGTGCCGCACGGTAAGTACAATGAGAAAGACGTTTTGAAGTTTGCGGCGATTGCTGAGAAAGGCTCGGAGCATCCGTTGGCTGACGCGATAGTGAAAGCCGCACGTCAGTCTAACGTTGACATTCCCGACGCAGAATCGTTCGAAGCAGTGCCGGGGCACGGAGTGCGATGCACGTACAATACCAAGAGAATACTGCTAGGTAACCGTAAACTCATGCAACAAGAGAAAGTTAACATTAAACCACTAGAAGAGAATCTTCAAACTCTTGAGAAGCAAGGTAAAACGGCGATGATTCTCGCAGTCAACAGCGAGGTTGCAGGCATAATTGCAGTCATGGATACACTGAAGGAAAACGCTGTTGAAGCTATAAAAAAACTGAAAAGCATGGGGTTGGAGGTTGTGATGCTAACGGGGGACAACGAAAGAACTGCAAACGCCATCGCCCTACAACTAGGCATTGACCAGGTAATCGCGAACGTGTTGCCGTGGGAAAAAGTAGAAGTTATCAGAAAACTTCAGAGCCAAGGTAAAACAGTAGCCATGGTGGGAGACGGTATTAACGACGCTCCCGCTCTTGCGCAATCCGACATAGGCATCGCCATAGGCAGCGGAACAGACATCGCAAAAGAAACCGGAGGCATAGTGCTCATCAAAGACGATTTAAGAGACGTTGCGCTTGGCGTGGAGTTAAGCAAGAGAACCATGAAAAAAATCAACTCTAACCTGTTTTGGGCGTTTATCTACAACATCGTCATGATTCCCATCGCCGCTGTAGGATTAATGAACCCGATTTTCGCCGCAGGTGCCATGGCGATTAGCTCTTTAATAGTAGTCACTAATTCGGCGACGCTGAAGTTGGCAAAGTTCGAATTTGAAAAGTTCAACGAGAAGGAGTCATCAAACCATGACTAAACACTTTACCTTAAAACAGCTAGACAACAGAGAGAAAGAGGTGAAAATAAAATGGGAAGAATAGTTTCAACATTTTGGCTGACAGTAATAATCACGTCGGCTATCGTGCTTAGCACAGTAGCTTTCGTTGTAGCGACGCAGAACGAGATGTGGATGGGAGACCCAACAGGATGGCACGGCTGGTGGCATGGCGGAATGCAACATGACGAAGATGAGTTTGCAAACGGCACTTGGTCACAACATGAAAGCATAGAAAACCACGCGTGCCCAATGCATTAGTTGACGCGAAAAAGGAGGTGAAAAACAAAAATGGCTAAAGACCCAATTTGTGGAATGAACGTGGATGAAAAAACCAACCTCAAATCTGAATACATGGGCAAAACCTACTACTTCTGCAGTCAGACGTGCAAGACAACCTTTGACAAGAACCCAACAAAATACGTTAAAGAAACCGGTAGCCACCACTCATGTTGTTGCTGCTAACACAAAAACACACGAGAAACACAAACCAACAACGCTAGAACAAAAAACACGTACATGAAATAAAAAAGCCTCATCACAGCACGCTAAAACGCTACTAGCCCGAGACACATAATTCTCTTAAGACTAGAAGCAATAGCGACGTACATTCAACCCGCAAAACACCGTGATACCATCAAACCCTAAAGTGAACTCTTGGTTCTCTGTTCATATTTGCCGTATATTTGGATCCTAATAGGATCATATATGGAAGAGGGCCTAGCCAGCGCCGAAAAACACGAATTACAACCCAAATAAAAATTTTAACCAAAACAACAAAAATAAACATCAAACACGCCACAATCATTGAAAACAACCAGCGTGACCCCCATCAACAAATCATCAACACGATAAATAGACAAAAGTATAAGATTTAAATACCTCTGAATAAACCGTAAACTACGGTGCAATTATGGGCCTCAGAGGATACGTTGCAAAACGCCTTCTATACACATTCTTCCTCATACTATTCGTGCTCACATTAAACTTTATCATATTCGAAGTAATGCCAGGCGACCCCACCGAATTTTTCATCGGCTCAAGACAACAACAATTCATGACAATCGAAGAAATAAAAGCAAAAATGGCCGCAATAATGCATCAATGGGGACTCGACCAACCTTTACACGTAAGATACATAACCTATCTACAAAGAATGCTAACATGGAACTTTGGAGAAACCAGCCCAAACACAGGAAGCAAACCAATCATACCATACCTAATGGATTATCTCCCTAACACAATCGTTTTAATGGGCTTTTCCACGGTACTATCAATCGTAATAGGAGTAATACTGGGAGTAATTGCAGCGTACAAAAGGGGAGGCCTTTTTGACAGCGTCTCAGTGATCAGTTCGCTAATCACTTTCTCGTTGCCAACATTTTGGATGGGCTTGCTGCTCATCAGCATCTTTAGCACTAACCTACACCTATTGCCCGCCAATCGAGCCGTTGGCGACTTTATGCCACTGTGGAACACTTACCATCTTTTTGGAACTGAAATTGCTTTCCCAACAATGGTGGAAATTCAAGACCGACTAATACATCTTATCATGCCCGTAACGGTGCTTACTCTCTTTCAATACGGTAACTATCTCCTCTTAACAAGAGCCACTATGCTTGAAACCTTGACTGAGGATTACATAATGACGGCCAAAGCCAAAGGCTTGAAAGAGAGAACAATAATATTTAAACATGCACTGAAGAATGCTTCATTGCCAATTATTACAAGTTCAGCCTTGGCATTAGGATTCTTAATCTCGGGCGCCATGATCACGGAAACCGTTTTCTCTTATCCAGGGATAGGAAAACTGACTTTGGATTCTATAATGGTCTCTATGAATTATCCAGTGCTGCATGTAATTTTTTACATTACAGCCCTTTGCGTAATCTTGGCCAACTTGATATCAGATTTGCTTTACGGAATAATAGATCCTAGAATCAAATATGGGTGAAATCTCGCATGACCACACGGAAAGCAAGGTTAGCATTTAATATAAAAAGATTGAAGGGATTTGCTCAAAACTTCCGACGAAGCAAAAGAGGAATGCTCGGCGTTCTTATTCTTCTAGTTGCCGTTTTAGTAGCCATAGGAGCGCCATGGATGACGCCCTATCACCCTATTAACAGCACATCACTTGCAGGAAACACTGCAGCACCTTCTTGGTATAGGTACTTTCCAGGCGGAGAGGATCTTTCCGAAAATTTTTACCCGATAAAAGATTCAGACTTCAGCAGCATGGACGTGTTGAATGAACTAAACATATCAATAACACCGCTGGTTCAAAACGTTTTTGTTCAACATTCTTCTGATGTAGGATACCCCGGTAGCCCTGGAAGCTTAGCTATAATTTATGAAAGGGCTGTTGACACTCTCCCAGTAAATTCAACCATTAAAATCGTCATATCAAAAGAGTTTTACTATCCGTATTCGGGTATTCCGGGAAGAATGATGCTTGGCAGCAATTTGCTATTGGCAAGGATAGATGGAATAAGCGTGCAAGCAAGTCTCTTTTTGGAGCAAAAATGGCCATCAAATGTACGTGAAGATTTATTCCAATATAACGTAACTACGTGGAACTTCGGGGCTGTCGATGTCCGTTTGTTTCCTAGAGGCAAGCCCGAAGTTTACACAGAAGAAAACTTTACCATTACTCGTCGCGTGTTAGATTGGATATCGCCTTCGTCGCCTCCTATTTATGATGCGCAAGCGGCGTACGTTGCTTTGAAGCAGTTGTTTCCGAAAGCGGGCAATTATGTTTTTGGTATGGAGTTAACTATTAGAAAACTTGAGCCTACGGCGGAGGCGGTGATTTATGTGGATAAGATGAACATTCGGTTGTTTGGGACGGCGTTTGGTATCATGGGGACGGATAATGTTGGGCGAGATATTTTTACCCAATTAGTTTATGGTACGAGGATTTCGTTGATTGTTGGGTTGCTTGCTACTTTCTTGTCGGTGTTTATCGGTTTGATTGTAGGGTTGGTTGCTGCGTACATGGGTGGCATTGTTGATGAGGTTCTGATGAGGTTTACGGATGCTTTGCTTGTTTTGCCTGGTTTGCCGTTGATTATTGTTTTGATGGCGGTGCTTTCTCAGAGTCAATATAACATGACAACCTTGATTGTGGTAATTGGTTTTCTGGGTTGGATGGGTTTCGCTAGGGTGGTTAGATCGCAGGTTTTGACTTTGAAAGAGCGTCCTTACGTGGAGGCTGCGAAAGCGGTTGGTGCTGGAATACCGTATATTTTGTCGCGGCATATTCTTCCGAATGTTATTTCATTGATTTATGTCACTCTTGCGTTGTCTGTGCCTGGTGCTATTGTTTCGGAGGCGGCTTTGAGTTTCTTGGGATTTATAGATGTGGCTAACATGTCGTGGGGAAGAATGCTGCAAATAGCGCAGGGTAGGCCTGAGTTGTGGTGGTGGGTGATTCCTCCGGGGCTTTGCATTGCAATACTTTCTTTGTCGTTCATCTTGTTGGGTTATGCTTTGGATGAGATTTTGAACCCGAAGTTGAGGATGAGACGTTAATTTAGTTACGTTCATTCGGTTTCGAGATGGTAATCTGTGGCGGCTAATGGGGTTACGTGGAAAAAGCCTAGAAGTATTGTGATAATCTTAGCTTGGGGTGTTTTGAATGCGTCTCTTGTGATGTTGGCGTTTTTGGGTGGGCGGTTGCCGTTGGAGTGGTTTGATTGGCTTTTGCTTTTTTTTGTAGCAGTTTTTGCGGGAGCACTTTTGGCTGAGATGAAAACTATTGTGTTGGGGGCGTTCGAGGCGCTTCTCGTTTCTGTAGGGTTAACATATCTTTTTATGGTTTTGCCTGTGATTGTGGGTAATGTTGAAGGTTATTATTTTTCTAACGTGGTGTATTCTTTGTCTGTAACGCGGGTTTTTTGGGAGTTTTTTCCTGTTCCGGCGTTTATGTGTCTTTTAGGCGGGGTTGTAGGAGGGTTCGTGGAAGATTTTATATTTTGATAAGAAGAGTGAAGATTGGTTGTTTTGGTTTTAGGTTTTTTCGTGTTTTTTTGTTGCGGTGTTGACTAGTTTTGCGATGGTTTCTTCGATGGTTGTCCAGAATTCGGTTTCTAGTTTTTCTAGTTCTTCTCGGGTTTTTACGCTGCTGTAGAGTATGTAGCCTCCGCCGAAGAGTGATGTGGCAAGGCCTATTTTCATCGCGTCTTCTTCGATTTCTGTTGCTTTTGTTTCGATTGTGAAGTTGTTAGGTGCACCTGTTATGTTGATGTTCATTGTTCCAGGAGTTCGTGGGTCGGTGAGGGTTATTTTTATTTGCCACTTGTTTTTGCTGGTTTGGGTTTTTGTTTTTAGGCCTCTTTTTTGGGTGTATGTGTTTTGGATTGTTTGGGCTAGGAGTTTGAGGTTGATGTTGTGGTTTTGCCATTGTTTTTGCATTAGGGGCGGTGCCTCGGTTGTTTTGGGGTTGTTGAGTTTTAAAAATGTTGTGTGAGAATGTGCACACTTTTTCTGTGTGGCTGTGTGCGCGCTTCTCTCCTCCCTCTTCCATATATGATCCTATTAGGCTCCAAATACACCCCAAATATGCCAAGTGAATCGGTAGTCGAATGTTGGTGAGGTTTGTTGTTTTTCTTAATTAGAGTTCGCTTATTTTTTCCTTAGAATTTGAGACATGCCGTTAGATATTTTTTAATAGATTCTTTGATCTAAACAAGAATTAGAGGTATAGCGTTTAGAGATTTTAAGTATTCTATTTTATTGTTGTATTAATTCCAAGCGGCTAAAAATTCATCGTTGTGTGTAGGAATGTGCGAAGAAAAATTTGAAGTTTATTGGGAGCCTATTAGGATGGTCTAGTCTCTGCTGTTGCACGTGTACACCGGAGAATTTCTTTCTCTGTCTGGTTAGTTTTATCTTTATGAAAGCCAATACTGTGGAAGTGGAAGGGGTCTAAAGAGTTGCGTGTGGTCATCCGTGTTGGCGGTTCAGTCGTGGCGTCGCCAATCAATACTAAACTCATCAGCGAATACGTCGACATACTGAAACAGTTAGAAAGCCAAAAACATGAAGTAGTCCTCGTCGTTGGCGGCGGCACCTTAGCCAGAGACTTCATCAAACACGTCAAAGATTTAGGCTTAAACGAACCCCAACAAGACACAGTCGCTATCACGGTATCCCGCCTAGTTGCACAGTTGTTTGCGCTGAAGTTGAACAATACCGCCACGATACCGACTACACTCGAAGATGTAGCCCAAATGCTGAACAAGGGCAAGCGCAAAACCGTTGTGATGGGCGGACTAAAACCCGGCATAACAACAGATGCGGTTGCGGCTCTGGTTGCTGAAAAAATCAAAGCCGATTTACTCGTAAAAGCCACAGACCAAGAAGGCATCTACACTGAGGACCCGCGGAAACACAAAAACGCAAAAAAACTTGACCACTTAACCTTCGACGATTTAACTCGGCTTTTAGGACAAAACAAGCACAAAGCAGGCATACACCAAATCGTCGACCCAGAAGCCGTAAAGATTCTACGCAAGAACCAAACAAAAACCATAATTGTCTACGGGTTCAAGCCAGAGAACGTTCTGCTCGCCGTGAACGGCGAAAAAATCGGCACGGTAATAGCGTAAATGATGCTTATTCAAAAGAGTATACGACTCTTTGAAACTCTTTCGCCAACCTAACGGCCTCGTTTTTAACGTTCGAAGGTTTATCCTTGTCCACAAGTAAACGTTTCATCAACGTGGCTATTTGTTCCATCTCTCTTTCCTTCATTCCTCTCCGCGTGACTTCGCATGTGCCAAGGCGAACGCCGCAATCAGTGACAATGTTTGCTTTTTCCAACTTTTCCGCAATCGCTCGTCCCCTTTTGTATCCGCCATAATCCAAGAACACTTGATGCGACAGAGTGAAGCCCAAATCACGACATACCACGGGAAAACCATAATCACACAGCGCCCTTGCCAATGCTTGCGCGTTCTTAATCACTTGACGTGCATACCGTTCTCCGAACTCTTTCATTTCCGCAAGGACCAAAGTCAACGCTGCGATACGGTTCCAGTGCGCGTTGTCCACGTAGGCGGGAAACAAGTATTTCTTTATTTTTTCACCATGTTCCTTGTCGGCTAGGAAAATGCCGCCTTGAGGCCCAAAGAAACTCTTGTGGGTAGAGCCAAAAAGAGCGTCTGCACCTTCTCTCAGAGGGTCTTGAAAGGCTTTGCCTGCGATTAACCCCATCACGTGTGAACCATCGTAACCGACATGTGCGTCAGTCTCGTGCGCTGCTTTTGCAACCTCTTTCACCGGATGAGGAAACAGAAAAAGGCTCGCTCCGAAGATTATTGCTTTCGGTTTCACACGGTGGATTAATTCTATGGCTTCTTGGGTTTTTATGTTCATTCTGTCCTTTGAAAATGGAAAAGCTACAGTCTTGTACTTCAAAAACCTCGGCAACGCGTTCTTCCACATGCCCGGGTAGCCACCGTCAGTTGCTGAGACGCAGATAACAGTGTCCCGAGGCTTTGTAAAATTAGCGAAGAAGAGCAAATCAGCGATGTGCCCGGAAAGCGGACGCAAATCAGCGATCTCTGCGTTAAAGATGCCTCTTGCCAGTTTTTCACCATAAGCCGTTATCTCATCGATGAACCGTGTACCCATGTAAAACTTGTAGCTGGAAGTATACCTATGCGTCAAGTCAGAAGACAAAAGCGCTCGGGCTTGAGGGCTCATCACGTTTTCCGAAGGAATAAGGTTAAGACACTCTTGCCCGCGCCACTCTTCATGCTGCTTTACTAGGCTCAAGATTTCGCCAATCAAACCGTAACACTCTCTTTGTGGTTACCAACATAAAATGAAAAGGTATTTGACGGTTGCGATTCTAACCTTAAAAAGAAACCATGAAAGGCTAACTGTGTTCTAGAAAATGGATTTATAAAGCCATGTTGAGAGGAGTATTTGTGGGCAGGTTTTCTGTTGTCGGGCGAGGACGAAGTTAAGCTGGAGTTTGAACTTCGCGGCAAGGCTTGGAAGGTCTACTGGCTTCTTTTGAAGAAAGGCTGCCCCATGAGCGCCCGAGAGGTCCAAAGAGCCCTGCACTTTAGTAGCCCCAGCGTGGCGCAGCATCACTTGGAACGACTGTGCGATTTGGGGTTGGTTCAAAAACAGAACGCTGGAAGCAGTTATCTTTTAACCAGCGAGGTCAAAATCGGCGTGCTCAAGCACTTCGTAAAACTGGGCAGACTACTCTTTCCAAGATACTTCTTTTATGCGGTTTTTTCCACAACCTTCTACATAATCTACCTCGCCTTGCTAATGCAATCTTTTTCTCAAGAAAACCTTTTCATTATGATTTTCGGAGCGGTCGTCTCCGTGATATTCTGGTATGAAGCCGTTCGTGTTTGGTTGTTGAAGCCGTTCTAATTTCTGGACGGAATGTACCAGAAACTAGGATAATATTATGGAATGACCATTTTGCTAAGTGGTGCTAAACGTTGCAAAGACAAATCAAGCAGAAAACAGGAATATACGGGGTTATAGCAGTTTTTTTGGCGATCTCGCTCGGTCTGGTTGTCCTTAACCTCGGCATGCGTTTCACGTTGCCGCCCGTCAGTGCTTTGAACACGTTCTCTTCATACGAAGAACTGGAAACATACCTCAAGAATTATCAGAAAACACCGTATTACTACGTAAAAGTGTTAGACGTACCAAAAGTGATTTTGCCGCCGGGTCAAATTCCGACGCCGACATTTTTCAGAACTGTCTTGCCTCAAGCTTTGGATGCAAAGGCTGTAGGAGTGCCTGAAAGCGGTCCGCAGTATTCGTCGACCAATGTTCAAGTTGCAGGCGTAGACGAAGCAGACACGGTGAAAACAGACGGTGAATATCTGTATATTGTTTCCGGAAATAATGTAACAATTTTGAAAGCGTTTCCGACCGAAGAAGCCCGAGTGGTTTCGCGGATAAGTCTTAACGGCATAGTTCAGGGGATATTCATTAATGACGATGTCTTGGCGGTTTTTGAGCAGTCCTTCTTTTACCTCGCCATCGAACCCTATTATGCCATGAACGCTACGGAAATGCTGCCGCTCGATCTAAGCTACTTTTCGTACAATGTTGGCAGTGAAACATTCGTGAGACTTTATGACGTTTCTGACAAGTCTGCTCCATTTTTGAAACAAACCGTCTCCATCAACGGCTCCTATTTCAGTTCGAGGATGATTGGCGAATACGTGTATCTGGTGGCGAATCAGCCTGTTTACTGGAAAAACTCTAGGATTCTTCCTATTACACTTTCATGGTCAACGAATACAGAAACTGCTCCGGCAAACAAAATCTATTATGCAAATGTGTCTGACAATTCTTATGCTTTCGTCACTGTAGTTGCCATAAACATGTTCGATTTGACAAAACCCGAATACAAAATTTTCCTGCTTGGCGAGGCAAGTTCGATGTATGTTTCTTTGAGCAACATTTACATAACGATGCCGCGGTGTCGTTACGAAGACAACCTCCTTGAGACATTGGTTTACAGAATCCGCATACAAGAAGACAAAATTGAAGAAGCCGCAAAGGGCAAGGTTCCAGGAACGGTGCGCGACCAATTCTCTATGGACGAATATAACGGGTACTTCCGAATCGCAACAACCGTTGGCTTTGCAGGTCTGACCGAATCAGGACCAAAAAATAACTTGTACGTGCTAGATGCAAACCTTGCAATAGTTGGAAAACTGGAGAATCTCGCGCCAGACGAAACCATCCACTCAGCAAGGTTCATGGGAGACAAGTGCTATCTTGTGACGTTTAGAAAAATCGACCCGTTTTTTGTTATAGATTTGGCAAACCCCGCTAACCCAAGGGTTTTGGGGCAACTAAAAATATCAGGCTACTCTGACTATTTGCATCCTTACGACGAAAACCACATAATAGGCATCGGAAAAGAAACCATAGCTGGAGACGGAGATTTTTCTTGGTTCCAAGGAGTGAAAATATCCCTCTTTGACGTGACTGATGTTGAGAATCCAATTGAAGTCAAAAAATGGATTATAGGTGACAGAGGAACTGAGTCCCCAGTTTTGACTGACCACAAAGCATTGCTATTCGATAAAGCGAAGAAACTTCTTGTGATTCCCGTGTTGGTCGCAGAGAAAAATGAGACAACCCAGCCCGAACCGTGGCAATATGGAGAAATTGTTTATCAAGGCGCCTATGTCTTTAGCGTCAATTCTACCGAGCTTAGTTTGAGAGGGCGAATTACACACGTCACAAACGCTACTCAACTGGAATACTACTACGGGTATCCGTCGCATCCCTACTTTATCTATAGGTCGCTTTACATAGACAACGTGCTTTACACAATCTCTGAAAAAAAAGTTAAAATGAACAGCCTGACGACACTCGAGGAAATCAACGAAATACAACTGCCTTAACCAACCTTTTTTCTCTTTTTCTATGAAGAAAATTTTTGATAGTTCATGGATTAAAACATGTTAAAGAGGCTAAAAGCTTAAAATATAGCTTCACTAAGAAGTGTTCAAACCCTTCCAACAATAAGCAGAGGGAAAACGCTTGCATGTATCAATAAGAACCAAAAAATCCGCAATTCTTTTAATAGCCCTATTCCTCACGATGTATATTACTCCATTCTTACCCAGAACCTACGCTGCACCCACGGCGCTGACGGTTTCGCCAAATACCGGCTTTGTGGGAGACCAAATAAACGTTAACGGAACAATTGACACCATTAACGGGGGCTACCAAATATTTTTCGACTCCATAATGGTGAAAAACGGAACAGCCAACAACGCTGGAAGATTTGCTGATTCTTTTAAAGTGCCCCATGCGATAAACGGGACACACACTATTATGGTGCTTGACGTAACAGCAACCACTACAGATTCGAAAAATTTCACGGTAAAACCAAAATACTCAGTAAAGGCGATTAACGTGCCAACAGCTCCTAGTCAATATCAAGAAGATGCACAAGTAGAAATCCAAGCCAACATAACGGGCGGAGACCCCTCTAGACTTTACCAGTACAACATAACCGTAACCCTTCCATCTCCCGCAGGCGCCACGTACTATAACACTACACTCCCACTCTTAACCGACTTAAACGGGACTGCCTCCAACGTTCTGATTTATCCGAGAGATTTTCTTCCCGTAGGCGCTCATACCAACTATACTGGCTCTTATCAAATCCGCCTCTACAAAAACGCGACCACCATTGGTGCACAAGACTCGTTCATTATTGGAATAACCAACGCCACGATCTATCAACGTCTCCAGTGGGTAAACATAAAAGCCACAAACTACACGAAACCCAACGAAAACGCAACCGTAACCATAAAACTCGGAAGCAGAAACTTAACCTCCCAAAAAATCCCCGCGGTAAACGGCACAATTACGTATAACTGGCAAGTTCCAATCAACGCTTCCGCAGGCACCTACACCGTCACAATCGCCACGGCCATCCCAAACGGCACAAACAAAATAGTCGCAGACATCCAAAACTTCACAGTGCCAAACATTTCCGTAAAAATTCTAACTACAAACCTTCTCGAAGAACCAGTTGGGGGAGTAAACGCCACTATCTATCGAATCGACCCGTCCAACACAAGCAATAAAATTAAGATCGCCAGCGGCTTGACCAACTCGACTGGATGGATCGTGAAAACGCTTGAGCAAGGCGGCGATTACATGTTAAAAGCCTTTTGGAAGGACGTGCTGGTTAATGAGACTCAAGTGGTCATTCAAAAAGATTCTTCGTGGAGTTTAATCTGCCAAATTACCCACATCGAGTTCACGGTGCGAGATGGAAAAACTGGCCTTCCCATGCCCTTCATCTACCTTGGCCTCAACATAAATTACTCCACAGTAAAAAACGTGTCGCGCATGGAGGCCCAAGCACACTTAACAAACACAACTGGCAAATGGAAACTCCTTAACCAACTTGTAGACGCAAATTACACCATCCGCGCCTACCGCACAGAATTGCTATTCAACACCACCGTTTTCACTATACCTCCGAACCAAAGATTCTTCCAGATGAACCTAACGTGCCCGTTCTTCAACTTTACAATACACGCAGAAGATGCAAAGCATGCTGCATTGGGCGAATTTCCAATAAAAATCTACGAGTACGGAGGAGGACTATACGACGAAGCAATAACAGACACAAACTCTGGAAACGCTGCGTTCTCCGCCACGTTCGGAAAATACGTCCTCCGTCTTTACAACCCTGAGCAAACAATCGTTTTAAACGAAACAACCTACAGCCTCACAACGCAAAACGCATCCTTCATCCTGTACGGAGCCATTTACAACGCAAACCTTTCCATACGCGTCGTCGACTATTTCGGCCAACCAGTAACTGGCGCAAAAGTGAAATTCGAACGTGAAGGCACAGACCCAATAACTGCAACTACCGGCGCTGACGGCGTCGCATTCTTTAGCGGTATTATCGGCGGAGATGGCTTGGTTTCGATTTATCTTGGCGACGGGCAACCCGTAGAAACCGGTCCAGTCTACGCTGAAAAGAACGCGTTGGCTATTTTCAAGCTTGAAAAATACGTGACTATTTTTGGCATGATCATCGAGGCAAGCCAGTTTGGAGTCTTAGTAACCATACTCGTCATTTTAGCATTGTTTGTGCTGTTCCTGCTTTACCGCCGAAGAAAAGCCTCCCCTGCGAAACCAACGGAAAAGCCGAGTTGAAATCCAAAAAGCTTTATAATCTCTGAAATGATAGCCAATATTGTCTATGCAGTATGTGAGCAGTTTTAACCGACGAATAAGAGAGGTTGGTGCATAAATTGTCAGAAAAAAAATGTTCTCCAACATGTGAACTGTTCAAGTGTGGAAAAGGCGCCGCTGTCTACCGTGGCAACACAGTGTGGTGCAGATGGACAGAAGACGACTGCGAAGTCGCAAACTGCACCTATGCTACATGCATAAAAAGAAGGCTTTTGCCTAAAGGTGTGTGCGGCGAATTCGTGAAGAGAAAAACTGTAGAACACGAACTGGAAGAGATAAAACCCGCAGTGAGACTTAAGGGGAAAGCCTTCAGGAGAATAGGCGAAAAAGAAATTTTCTAAACCTTTTTCCTCTTGTGTGGCGTGGTAAAAGAGATAAATAGTTACTTTGCTGTATCGCCTTGTTAGGCGGACGTAAGTGGCGGATTTAAAGGTAACCTGTTTAGCCGGCGGAGTTGGCGCCGCAAGATTTCTTCAGGGTCTTGTGAGGGTTGTTTCAAGAGAAGACGTAACGGTCGTAGTAAACACTGGCGACGACATAGAACTCTACGGGTTGCACGTTTCACCCGACCTTGACATAGTGTCATACACTCTAGCTGGCATTGTGGATGAAGAAAAAGGCTGGGGAGTAAAAGACGACACCTTCAGTTGCCTCGGTATGCTGAAAAATTTAGGCTGCGAATCTTGGTTTAACCTCGGCGACAAAGACCTCGCTACGCATATATATCGTACTCATCTTTTGGAAGAAGGGTTTTCCCTATCCGAGGTTACAGCCAAAATTTGTCGATCGCTCGGGCTCGAGGAGACGATTCTGCCCATGACTAACGATAGGTTCGAGACAAGAATCCTAACCGACAAAGGCGAAATGCATTTCCAAGAGTACATGGTGAAACGGGGCATGCGAGACCGTGTGCTCGGAGTGCGTTTTGAAGGCGTTGAACAAGCCAAGCCGGCTCCGGAGGCTCTGAACGCCATACTTGAGGCGTCTGGAATAATTGTTTGTCCAAGCAACCCCATAGTGAGCATCGGGACAATTCTTTCAGTAAGAGGAATCAGAGAAGCGTTAAAGAAAACTAGAGCAAAAATCGTCGCCATAAGTCCAATCATTGCAGGTACGGTGGTGAAAGGTCCAGCGGAGAAGTTGATGAAGGGTCTGGGCATGGAAGTTTCAGCGTTTTCCGTGGCTGATCTTTACAAGGATTTCTTGGACGTGTTCATTCTCGACACCGCGGACAAAAAGCAGAAACCACGGGTTGAGGCACTCGGCATAAAAGCGATCGTAGTTGACACTTTAATGAAGACCATGGAAGATAAAATTCGCTTGGCAAAAGTCGCTTTGTCTTGCCTATAAAGAATTCAAAGAAACGTGGCTACACGGCTTTTATTCGCTTAACCACAGGGGGTCTAATTTTTTTGAGCACCCGAAAACCGCAAACTGTGCATTTTATTCCACCGCCCCGATGCTCAAGCTCCTCAGTGAACACTTTTGCACCGCATTTTACGCATTCGTACACTAAGCGAACATTTTCTTCTTCAGCCATAAACATTCCTCAGTTTGATTTAACCATGCGAATTTCAGATTTAAACGTTTCCGAAGCGGAAAATCACAGCATGATTTAAAAGACCAAGCTATTACTAATTCAAAGTCAAACGTGATTCAGAGGAAGTTTCTTGAAGGATAAGGAAATAAGCCCCGGCGCAGAGGTTGCAAGAGGCGCTACGTATATTTTTTTGCAGGGCTTAGCTTCGGCTGCTTTAGGCGTGATTTACATAGTATTCTTAACTCGCATACTTTCACCCGAAGAGTACGGGGTATTCAGTGTTCTCACCTTTATACTCGGACTTGTGCAAACCTTTGGGCTACTGGCTCTTCCGTCCGCTTCGATCAAATACATCGCACAGTTCCTCGCGGAAGGCGATCGTGAAAAAGCAAAAGGCATTGCTGTTCGAGTTTTGCAAGTTTCAGTTTTCACCTCAGCTGCTGCGTTTTTAGGGTTGTTTCTTTTATCTGGCTGGATTTCGGCCGCCTTGTCTATTCCTATTCTTGTTGTTCAAACCTTGGCTTTGGCTTCGATTTTTGTAGTGTTGTTGTTTCAGGCTATTCCTTTTTTACAAGGGCTCCAGATGATGCGTCACATAGCCACGGTTAATTTGCTCTACACGGTGGTTCAGTATGGCGGAGCACTTTATCTTGCCTATGCAGGATTAGGGTTGTTAGGCGTAGCAATGGGCTGGACTGCGGGGCTTGTTGTTTCCAGTGTTCTAGTGTTGGTGCTAACCGCAAAGCACTTGGGCATTTTCGGGAAGCCTTACGCATTGAAGCCTTTACTGCGTTTTTCATATCCTATTTACATTGCAAGCGTTCTCGGATTTTTCGTTCTTTGGATCGACCAACTTTTCGTGCTTCCATATGAAGGGCTGGCAACTTTTGGCGCATATAACATCGCTAACCGTGCTGCTGTTGTGCCGGGCTTGGTTTCAAGCGCGTTGGTTGCGGCTTTGTTTCCGAAGCTTTCGCAGTTGTACACGCAGTTTGGAAAAGATAGCCTGGAAACAGCATTCACCACCACAACACGATACGTGGTTCTCGTAGGGTTTCCGATGATAACCCTAGTCGCAGTTTTGGCGTATCCAATAATCATTCTCTTTGCAGGGGCACAGTACGCACCTGCGGCGCTTCCGTTGGTTTTGCTTTCTGTTGCTTCGCTTTTCAGTGCATTAGGTGTAGCGATTAGCCCAACTTTTTTCGCCATGGAACGACCAGGAATAGCGTCAATAGTAGCGTTTGCATCGGTCTTAACAGACGCCTTATTCTCATACGTCTTAATCGCCCTTCTAGGCACGGGAATGATTGGCGCTGCATTGGCGAAGATTTTCGCCGCGGTGGCGGGTTTCTTTCTCGGCACAATTATTTTGAAGCAGTTTATTCGTGTTAAGTTCGCTACTGAAATGTTGTGGAAGGTTTCGGTTGCTTGTGCTTTTATGGTTACCGTGGTTTTGGGGTTTGACGTTGTAAGGCAGCAGTTGCTCGGCTTACCCTATGAGTTTCTTGTTTTTCGTCTGCACTTGCTTCCGATATACGTTCTTGTTGGCGCTGTTGCCTATTTCCTCGCGGTAGCCGCATTGCGTGCAGTCGGAAAAGAAGACATCGAATTACTCAGCGAATACTTACCCGGCAAACTGAAATGGGTTGCAATTTTTCTTGAACGATTTTTAAAAAGAACATCTAAATGAGAAAGGGGTGAATCTTTTGAGAAAACGCGGGTTCCGTTCGTTACTTCAAGACAAATTAGACCCTGAAAAGCTTAGGCTTGTTTACAAATCCTACGACATCGTCGGCGACATCGCCGTGATTCGTGTCCCCGAAAAACTGAAACAGCACAGCGCTCTCATCGCAGAGGCAATTATGCAACTCCACAGCAACGTAAAGTCGGTTTGGCGTCAAACAAGCCCCGTCGGCGGCAACTACCGTCTGCGCAGGTTAGAGCACATTGCAGGCGAAAGAAGAACCACGACAACGTATAAAGAATATGACTGCGTTTTCCGGGTTGATTTGGAGAAATGTTATTTTTCGCCCAGGCTTTCGTTCGAGCGGATGCGAGTGGCTAGTCTAGTGAAGCCTCGCGAAGTTGTTGTTAACATGTTTGCCGGTGTGGGCAGTTTCTCCATAATCATCGCCAAGCATTCCGAAGCCGACAGAGTCTACTCCATAGACGTTAACCCAGCGGCGTTTCAGTACATGTGGGAAAACGTGCTGCTCAACAAAACCGTGAACCGTGTTGTTCCCCTAAAAGGCGACGCTCGAGTCATCATTACAGCGAAACTGCTGAAAACTGCCGACAGGGTTCTTATGCCGTTGCCAGAGAAGGCGCACGATTACCTCGATGTCGCGGTTGACGCATTAAAACCCGAAGGCGGATGGATACATTATTACGATTTTGTGCATGCAAAAAAGGATGAAGATCCCGTTGAAAAGGCAAAAGTAAAAGTGTCGGAAAAACTGTCCCAAATGAGAATAGCCTACGCGATACCGTTTGGTCGTGCGGTGCGAGACACTGGTCCATGGTGGCAACAAATCGTGCTGGACATACAAATCCGAGGGCGACGCTAAAGGTTGCGATAAATCTTTTATGCAAAAGAATCCTTCACTAATCAGCAAACAGGAGGAATGCACGATTAAGAAGAAACTTATGGACATCCTTGCCTGCCCTATTGACAAGTACTATCCGCTTGAATTACATGTTTTCGAAGAGAAGGACGAAATCGTGGAAGGCTTAATTATCTGCCCAAAATGCAACCGTTGGTATCCAATTCGTGAAGAGATTCCAGAAATGCTGCCCGATGAACTGCGTGAAGAAGCAGACGAGTTGCCCTTTCTGAAAAAATGGAAAGATAAGGTGCCGAAACAGATTTTGGAAGAAGGCATACCGTTTAATCTGAAGGGTAAAACGAAAAGAAAAGAGGATTAAAGCCTTAGTCTTACTGCCTTGTTTTGTCTTGAGGATTTGAACGCGGCTTCTGCAATTTGAAGCGCCTTTAACCCGTCTCCGCCTGTTACTGAGGGCTGTTTATTGTGTAAAACACAGTCTGCGAAATGCTTTAACTCTTGTTTTAGTGGCTCTTGCCACACGTGCCTAGGCGTTGTGCTTTGGCCAGCGGTTTCAATCGTGATTTCTTGAGAAATATAATTGAGGTTGAGGATGGCGCGGCTTCCGGTGAGCATAAGGTTTCGAGTCTTATAAGGAGTAAGCCAGTTAGCCTCCACGAAGGCGGTTTTGCCATTCTCGAAGGCAAGCATAATCTGTGCGTAATCCTCATACTTTGAGTGTCGAAGGTTGCCGATTTTTGCGAAGACGGCTGTCGGGTTTTCGTCGAAAATGTACCGCATGATGTCGATGTCGTGGATTGCTGTGTCTTTGACTACCCCGACGTCGCCGATTCTTTCTGGCCATTCTGAAACTCTTTTTGAAGTCGCGGAGACTAATGTGCCGATTTCGTCTCTGTCTATCATGTTTTTTACGGCTTGGACGCCCGGGTTGAACCTTTCAATGAATCCGACCATGAGCGTGACGTTTCGTCTTTCTGCCAAATCGACTATTCTTTTTGCTTCGCGCACCGTGCTTGCGATGGGTTTTTCCACTAAAACGTCTTTGCCCGCTCTAATCGCTCGTGCCGCTTCCACAGCGTGCGTGGTGGTCCAAGTGCAGATGCTGACTGCTTGAATGTCCTTTCTTTTTAAGAGTTTTCGGCTATCAGTATAAGCATCCACTTTGTATTGTTCTGCAATTGCTGTTGCACGTTCTTTGTTTACGTCGCAGACAGCCTTCAATTGGGTTTCGGGTAGTTCGTTAAAAACCCGCACGTGGTTTCTGCCCCAGAATCCTATGCCTATGACGGCGACGCCGAGTTTCGTCACCTTATCCACACTCCACGTCCAAAGCCGCGGTAGATTAGGCCTTCTTTTTCTGCTTTTGCTGGATTAATAACATGGCCCATGTCTACTATCGCCGCGGGTTTTTTGGCTAGAAACTTGAACCGTCTAAGGTTTATGCGTTTAAAACTATTGTGACCAACGACGATGAGAAGACAGTCTTGGCCTTCCATGGCTTTAAGCAATGTTCTAGCTGGGGGGTATCCTAACTCCTCCAATTCCTCAAAAGTGTAGAATGGGTCGAAAACTTGTACGTAAACGTTCTTTGCCTTCAGTTTTTTCACGATGTCTGGTGTAAGTGAGCCGCGGCTTTCTTTTATGTTAGGCCTGTAGGATACGCCGAGGACTGAGACTTTTGTTCTAGCTAGTGGTTTGCCGCATGCCTCTAAAGCTTCTCTAACAAGATGCACCGCATGATTGACCATGTCGTCGTTTAATACCCTCGCCAAGCTTACCATCCGCATTTTGACGCCCACGTTTTCTGCCTCTTCAATAAGCAAGTAAGGGTCTTTTGGAATGTGGCCCGCCACGATTCCCGGTAGCAGCAAGTGACAATATGGGTCTGTGTTAACCAGTTTCTGCACTTCCAAGTAATCCACGCCGATTTTTTCGCATAAGCATGCAAGTTCATTCGTCAACGCTAAATTTGTGTCGCGGTAAACATTTTGAAAAAGCTTCATGGCTTCGACCGCTTTTATGCTGTCGACTCCGATTACGTCTGATTTTACTATTGTACCTAAAACGAGAGAAGCTGCATATAAGCTTCTTTTGTCGACCGCGCCTACAATTTTCGTGTAATTCTGAACGTCCCGCAAGACCCTGCCCGAAGTAGCACGGATGGGGCTGTATGCCATCCCGAAATCTGTGCCTGCCTTCAAGCCCGATGCTGTTTCCAACGTTTCCTTAACCAGTTTTTCCGTCACTCCTGGTCCTACGGTGCTTGCCAAAATAAACAAACACCCCGCGTGCATTCCCATGCCGATATCTTTGCAAGCTTTTTCCAGCGGAGAATAGTCGGGTCTTTTTTTCTCGTCTAATGGAGTTTGAACGACAGGCATGATTATGTCGCTTGTCGCCGCAGCGGCTCGAGGTTCGTTTGACGGTGTGAACCGTTTTTCTTTTACGTGTTTTCTCAGCATGGGGTCCAATTCTGGCTCAAAGAACGGCGCTTTTCCTCTTTTTAGTGAAGCGACAATTTGCGGGTTTACGTCCACGCCTATGACTTTGAAACCTGCTTCGGCGAAGAGAACGGCGTGAGGCAAGCCCATACGTCCGCAACCAACAACGGCGACAGTGTAGTTGGCACGTTTTTCTGGAGTGTCGATGTCGTCTTTTTTGAGGGTTAATAAGTTGGGCATTTTCAGTGTTCTCTCCAGTTGAGGCGAGGTAGTCTTATGCTTACTTGATTTGAGTTATTTAACAGTTGTTTTGCGTTTCAATTCCAAAGAGTTTCTTATGCCTCGCACTTTTCTGCACCTATTTGTTAAGTAATAACGTTTACACTGATTATTTGACGAGTTTGGGTTTGTATCTTGTTTTTTCGGAGAAAAGATCCATCACTCTGGACATGCACCGAAATTTTGCAGAGTGTTTTGCCTTTGCAGGAATGACGTATTCGTCGCCTTTTTCGACGATTCTTGTTTTGCCGTTGATGGTTAATTCCATTTTGCCTTCTATCATGAGTCCCCACTGAGGATAATCGTGGCTGTGTTCTGGAACTATCACTCGCGGCTGCATTTGGAAGAAGACTAATTGATGCCTCTCGCTTTGCAGTATCCATGCTCGGATGCCCTTAACTGGAACGTCGGCTTCCGGCAAATTCGTAACGACCTGTGGAAACACTCCCTCCCTCTTTTGTTTTGTATCGCCCAACAGTTTCACTCTCAAAGCCATAAGAAAGACGAAGAAATATTAAGGCTTACACCATCACGTGACGTGTAGAAACACGCACGGCAAACCACGTACCTGCTATGGAGTTTAGGTTTTGATTTTTTTCATTAACTGAACGAGTTGGGCCTTGTGCTTTCTAACGAGTTGCTCCGCTTTCTGCCTTGTTTTTGCTTCCGCGTAAAACCGGAATATAGGCTCGGTTCCGCTGGGTCTGATGAGAATCGAGCTTTTGTCTTCAAACCACAATTTAACCCCGTCAGTCGTATCGGGCTTGTATTTTTGCATTAATTCAGTAAAAGCCTTTAATAACTGCTCCTTTATCTCGTTGGGGCACTCTATTTTGTCCTTTTCGATGAAATACCTCGGCAACTCGCCCAACAAAGTAGACATTTTTTTACCGGTCTTCGCCATGATATCCAAAATAAGCGCCGTGGTCATCGCTCCGTCACGGACTGCTTGATGAGGGCCGTAGAAGACCCCGCCATTTTCTTCTCCTCCGAGCTTTGCCTTCAATTTTTTCATCGTTTGCGAGACAACGGTGCTACCGACTTTTGTCCAGACCACATTCCCGCCGTACGCATCCGCGATTTCTTTGACAAGATAAGACGAGCTGACGGGCGTGACGATGGTTGCACCTTTATTCTTGAGCAGAAAATACTTCTCGATAAGTGCGAAGGTGCGGTCGCCAGCGTGGATTTCGCCCTTTTCGTCTACGAAAACCGAACGATCAGCATCGCCATCGTAAGCCACACCTAAATCCGCACTCAAAGCCTTCACTGCGACTGCCAAGTCACCAAGATTCTCCACGCGCGGTTCCGATGGGCGGTTTGGAAAAGTACCATCAACGTTCGCGTTCAAAGCAGTGACCTTGCATCCCAAATCTCTCAGCAGCCGTGGCGCGGCGAGTCCGCCAGCTCCGTTGCCGGGATCGACGACTACGTGGAAGTGTTTTTTCTGAATGGCTCCTATGTTTACGTGTGTTTCGACAGCTTCGACGTACTCGTCTATAATACCGTTCAAGGTGTGGGTTTGACCGATTTTGTTCCATTCGGCGAGGTTGAATTTCTTGTCGAAGAAAATGTTTTCGATTTTTATTTCGTCTTCTCGCGAGATTTCTATGCCGTCGTTTCCTGTGACTTTTATGCCGTTGTATTCGGGCGGGTTGTGAGAAGCCGTGATTATGACTGCGCCGTCCATGTTGTGCTTTCTAACTGCGTATTGGATGGCTGGCGTAGGCGCGGTTCCCACATCGTAAACGTCGCAGCCGGTCGCCGTGAGCCCGCTGGTTACGGCATGTGCGAACATGATGTTGCTTGTTCTGCCGTCGTAGCCTACTAGTAGTCGTTTGTGCTTGAAGAATGTGCCGATGGCTGCGCCGATGTTTATCACAAATTCCGGCGTAAGGTCTTGGTTGACTATGCCTCTTATTCCGTTGGTGCCAAACAATCTTCGTTCTTGGCTCAAATTTTCAGCTTCTCCTTACATTACGCATTTTGGCGAGAGCACGCTTTCTGTGACTTCTTTGGATGGGCAAACGGTGACGCCTTGTGTCAAGGTGACGTTGTCCTTTATCATCGTATAATCGCCCACCACGCAGTTGTCTTCGATTTTTACCCATTTGCCGATAATTGCACCTTCGCCGATTATTGCGCCCTTTATCGATGTGAAGTCAGAGATTATCGCGTTTGGGAAGATTATGGAGTTTTCGACGTGCACGCCTTTTCCCACAGCCACGTTGTCTCCGATTGCCGCGTAAGGGCCGATTTTCGATTTTTCCTCTATCTTTACATCCTTGCCGATCGCCACGGGGGCGTCTATTTCCACGTCTTTTTCTCTGCTGGTTCCTTTTGTTTTTGCGAGTTTTCTTCTTTCAGTGCTCAACAGTAAGCGGTTGGCATGCAAATAATCCTCGTGCTTGCCGATGTCTATCCATAAGCCTTCGAACGAGTATGCATAAAGCCTCTTTTTTGCCGCGAGTTTAGGGAACACTTCGCGTTCGATTGAGACGCGTTTGTTGCTGGGTATGAGGGCGAAAATTTCCGGCTCGATAACATAGACTCCCGCGTTGATGAGATTGCTGGGCGCCTTTCCCTTTTGGGGTTTTTCTACGAATTTGATGACTTGATGATTTTTTGTTAATTCCACTGTGCCGTATCTAGTGGGGTCTTCCACTTGATAAAGCATGATTGTGGCGGTGGCGTCGTTTTGCTTGTGCTTTTTCACGACTTCGGCATAATTTATGGTGGTGAAAATGTCACCGTTCAAGACGAGGAAGGGCTCGTCATGGCCAATTAGGTCTTCGGCTTTTTTAATCGGTCCGCCCGTTCCGAGCGGCATGGTTTCTCTTGAGTAGTGGAGTTTCATTCCGTGTGCGGTGTTACCGTAACGATGAACGAACGCTTCTGCCATATAATTCACTGCAAGTATTACTTCGTCGATTTTGCTTTTTGCCAAGTTTTCCAGCGTCCAGTCGAGCAAGGGTTTGTTGCCGATTGGGAACAGCAGTTTTGGCCTCGTGCAGCTGAGTGGTCGCAGTCTCGTGCCGAAGCCGCCGGCAAGAATTACCGCTTTCAAGTTTTTAACACGCTCTTTGAGTTGTACGATATTTGTGAAATGTGTAAAATAAGTTATTCCCACTCTATGGTCGCGGGCGGCTTGTGGGTAACGTCATAAACGACCCGTGTTACTTGGGGGATTTCGTTTGTGATTCTCGTAGAAATTTTCTCTAAGACTTCGTGGGGAATTTTGGCAAAGCTGGCGGTCATGGCCTCACGGCTTTCTACGGCTCTTATCGCAACCGTATAACCGTAGGCTCTTGCATCGCCCTTCACTCCAGTACTTTTGGAGTCTGTTAAGACGGCGAAATACTGCCACAAGTTGTCTTTTAATCCGCTTTTCTCGATTTCATCTGTAACAATCTTGTCAGCTTTTCGTTCAATGTCTACTTTCTCCTTGGTGACCTCCCCAATAATTCGCACCGCTAAACCTGGACCGGGGAAGGGTTGCCGCAGAACGATTTGTGGGGGTAGTCCGAGTTTCTTTGCGACTTGTCTGACTTCGTCTTTGTAAAGGTCACGTAAAGGCTCGACTACACCCTTGAACTCCATTTTTGTAGGCAATCCGGCAACATTGTGATGGGTTTTTATCTTATCCGAGAATTTTCTAAAACCCGATTCTATACGGTCAGGATAAATTGTGCCTTGGACCAAAAATTCGGCGCCGGTTTCGCGAGCAACTTCTTCAAAAACACGAATAAACTCTTCACCGATGATTTTTCGCTTGCTTTCAGGGTCGATTACGCCGCGAAGCCTTTCCATGAACCTTGCTCTAGCGTTTACGGCGGTGAAGTTGATTGGGAATTTCTGAAAGGTTTTTTGCACGAATTCTGGTTCGCCTTCTCGCATAAAGCCGTGATCCACGAACACTGCCGTGAGATTTTTGCCGATGGCCTTTGCGGTGATTGCGGTCGCTGCACTGGAGTCTATGCCTCCACTTAGGGCGATTATAGCTTTCTTGTTACCGATTTGTTGTCTTACTTCCGCTGTCGCCCTTTCAATAAAGTCTTCCATGGTCCAGTTTGGCTTACACTTGCAAACGCTGAACAGAAAGTTTTGCAGCATTTTCATACCGTTCACGGTGTGGATAACCTCGGGATGCCACTGCAATCCATAAATCGGCTTCTGCTTATGCCGAAACGCAGCGATTGGAGTGTGTTCAGTATGCGCAAGGATTTCGAAATCGGGTGGAAGCGAAAAAACTGTGTCACCATGGCTCATCCAAACTTTTTCTTGATTGGCAAGCCCCTCTAAAACGCCCACAGCGCGGTCTATGGTTGCAATGGTGACACCAAACTCTTTTTTGCAACTCGGTTTGACAACCCCACCAGCCAAGTGAGCTAATAGTTGATGTCCATAACATAAACCGAGAACTGGTAAGCTTATGCCAAGGATGGCGGGATCAAGTTTCGGCGCCCCTCTATCGTAAACACTTTGCGGCCCACCGGAAAGAATCAGCCCTTTGATGTTGAATTTTTGTTTGTAGTTTTCGATTTCATTCAACGTTGTGTCGTGAGAGACAATTTCGGAATAGACATTGTTTTCCCTGATTCTTCTGCCAATGAGGTGGCAGTATTGCCCACCAAAATCGAACACTAAGATGGCATCGAAACCCATGAATGTATAATTAAATGTTTAAAAATTTAAACTTTATTTAGATAAAAATTTAAATAAACATGGAAATTCACCAGAACAGGATTTTATCAGGCATTATCTCTACAACACATCGAATTTTTGAATCGAACAGCGGGATTCCCATGTTATCTCGGCCTTGATTGTCAAGTTTGATGTATTCCACGTTTCGGGTTCCGCGGGCTTTGTTGAAGAGACGGTTGTATTTGTCTATACGAGCCTGCGTATGTTTTCTGAACTCTGCTTCGCCTCTATTAAGCAGGCTTTACCTTTGATAATTACTGCCTCGTCACGGTAGTTATACACAGTCAAAGATACGCACGGTTTTCTAGACAAATTCTTCACCTTAACCGACTTACGGTTAGTCTGCATGTACACTTTACCTTCATCGTAAGTAAACCAAACGGGCACAACATGCGGCGACTATGAACATCGACAGTAGCAAAACAGGCAATCCACTCGTTATCCAAAAACACCTTCACATCAGCCAACGGTTCTAACATAATCACCACCCCATCCAACTTTACTCAGTAATTAAGTAAATTAAACAATTAGAACTTTCTACAAACGAGCGACCAAACAAAAATTACCACGCCACACCCCCACCAAACTACCCAGCCCAACCCAGTCGAACCACAGATTCTCCCATCATATTTGCCGTATATTTGGATCCTAATAGGATCATATATGGAAGAGGGCCTAGCTCAGCGTCGAGAAAACACTAACAGAAAAACACGCGCCCACAGTTTTCTTTCACTGATGCACTAAAATTTTAAGCAAAAATGCAACAATTCTTTTCGCCGAAGCCTCAACAACACGGGACATGCTTTCTCCAAAACCAACTTTCTCAGGCTGAACCAACAATAAAGCAATCTTCGCCTTCGTATTTTCTTTGAGAAAGTCACAAAAAATCCGTAGCGGAAGCATGTGGGACGAAACCACGGAAAAAGACGCCAACTTTTCCGGAGGAAAAAGCGTTACTTGGCCGCCTTCCATTCCTAACGCTGCGGCGTCGATGAGAAGAATATGCGTCGGATTGAATTCCACGATTTCATGCGCAAAGCCTTCGGGAACGGTTTCGCACTCGATTAGATGAACATTCGCAGGAACCTTGCCGCGCAATTCGCGTACGATTTTAACACCCACAAAATCATCCATTCTAATTGGATTTCCAATCCCCGCAATCACTACTCGTTGAGCGTTAGAAAACCATTCACGAAGCTCTCTTTCAACAATCACCACTCATCAAACCTGCCCGCCACAAAAAAACACGGCTTCGATGCCTACACGCATACCTTCAACCGTCCAAGCAGCAACATTAAAAAACCTTCAACAAACGCGTCAAGCACATAAAGGAAACGAAGCCGAACACAACCCCTAATTTTCTTCTTCCTTCAAAATCGCGTCATACTTACCCTCATCAATCTCCCTTTGCACTTCACGCGGATCTTTACCTTCCACCGTAACCCCCATGCTAACACAACTACCCAAAACCTCCTTCACCCCAAGCTTCAAATTCTTCGCCAACAACTGAGCACTCTTCAACCTCGCAATCCGCACTGCCTGCTCCATCGAAAGATTGCCAACTTTCGTGGCTTTCGGCGTCCCAGAACCCTTTTCAATCTTCAACTCACTAACAATCAAAGCCGAAACAGTAGGCGTACCAACAGAAACCTCAAACGTCTTATCCTCAGGATTTACCGTCACCTTAACCGGAACCTTCATACCCGCGTAATCCTTGGTTAACTCATTAATTTTGTTCACGATAGCCACAACATTAACACCCAACGGTCCCAACGCTGGGCCCAAAGGCGGACCCGCTGTAGCTTGCCCACCTGCTACAAGAGCTTCAACAACTTTTTTCTCAACCATGCTTAACCACTCACATTCGCTTTGCTTTTTCCACGAGTTTAACATAATCAGCGTTTACTGTGATGGGAAGCGTGAAAGTTGCTTCCAACAATTCCAAGGTAACTTCGCCTTTTGTCTTATCAATTCGTGTGATTTTGGCGCGCATTCCTTTGAAAGGCCCGCTAATAATTTCTACAACGTCATCGACGCCTAATTCTTCAATAACTGATTTTATGACAATGTACCTTTCCACTTCGGAAAAACTAACGATGCCCGGCACTCGAGAACGCACGTGCTTTATTCCTGAAATGGCTTCTTCTACAAAGTGCGGCCCCTCAGCTTCAACAAACACGTACCCTTTCAACATTTCTGGCACAACCACCGCTTTGATTGGAAGCTTTGTGGTTTCCACTTTCGCGGCAATTAAGTTTGCAACGTTTTTTTCTTGGCCAGCGGTTGTGCGTACGGCGAATATTGATGTTGATGTTTTTTCTTCTGCCAAAGGTTCATCATCCTTCCATTTTCGTTCAATACGTTCCTTGCAACGCCGTTGAAATCAGCTTGATGACAAACCCGATTACGCCAATAAGCGCGATTCCGAGAAAACAGATTTTTATCGAGAGCCAAAGCTCGCTTCGCCCAGGTTTCGTCGCTAAGCGTAACAACCTTCGCGCAGAGGAAAGAAACGACCTTAATCCCATTCTTTATTCTCTCGCACACTTTCAACAATGAAATCTAATATAAAAAGGTATTTTCAATCTTTCTATACTTTTTCCATTTTTAAGCCGGTTGAGTTGATTGTTTCAACGAGTTTTTCTTTGTCCTCGCTTTTTATTCCTTTCCAATCCAGCAATACGCGCTCGATTTTTTCAACTGTTTTTTCGGCGCATTGTTTAAGCATGTTTACGTCTGTTTTTGCGGTGAGGTATTTTGGGATTATGTGTCCGAAAGCGGTTGGCGTGGTTAACGCGATTTTGGTGAATTTTTCGTTGTAGTGTGGTCCGCCGATGCCTATTGCCGCGGGGTAAGCCGTGTGAGTTTTGGTTGCTGCTATGGTTGCGTGAGCTACGGCTTCTGCGGCTTTTTGGTCGTTCCACTGTTTGGGTGTGCTGCCCAATTCTGTGAACATTGTAGGCGTGTTTAATGATGGTCCGTGATGTGTGCATTCGTAGGAAACTTTGTAGGCAAGTTGTTTTTCTTCTTTCTGAAATTGCATTTCTCTTAGTGCTTCTTTCATTGCGCTGGCTGGTGAGATGGAAATTTGGTTCGGTAGCCCGCCTTTTTCGGCTTGATTTGTGAGGTTGCCTGGTGTGTGCACTGAAAGTGTTGGGATTCCGCTTTGGCTGCTGTGTCTTGAGATGAAGATTATGAGTGTGGGCGCGAAATGGCTTGTTATGTTTTGGGTGTGAATGAGTTCTGTGTTAACGGTAACGAGTTTAACTGCTTTGGATTCAACGGTTTTTTGAAACACGGGGTTTTCGTGAAATGTTTCGTTGGTTTTTTCAAAATTGTAGAGGCTTATGATTTGGTTTTTGATGTTGATGCTCGCCGGGTCTTTGTTCGAGGCGATTATAAGTATCATGGCTTTTGCCTTTTCTAACAGATGTAGCATCGTTAAGTTAAAAGTTGTTATTCGTGTTTTGTGTGTGCGCGACGTTTCTCTCCTCCCTCTTCCATATATGATCCTATTAGGCTCCAAATATACGGCAAATATGAACAGAGAATTTGTGGTTCACTTTTTTTGGTGTGTGCGTGTATGGGTGGTGTTTGGATTTAGTGGGGTTTCAGTTAGCATAATGTATGTTTTTAGTGGTTGTGACGTGAAGGGGGGTTTAGGTTTTGTTTTTGGGGTATTTTTCTATTGTTTCTTGTATTAGTTCTCTTAACGCGTTGTGGTCGTTTAGTATGGGTTTTCTTTGATACGTATTGCGATCATATCGCTCAGTTGTACGATTTCTTTTTGGTTTAGAATTTTATGGTTGCTTTCTTCTAGCATATCCATGAAGCAGTCGCCGCATAAGCCTTCCGCGTCTATCGGGTTTGTGTCAAAACTGTAGAGTTTACTTACTTTCCAATTGCAGTAGTTACAGTTCTTTCCATCCTCATACGATTTACTTACTATCTCCGGCATTTTTCATTTTTCACCCCTTTTTGTTGTGTTCTGCAGAAATAAAAACCGTTTGGCCATTGTTTTTGGCTATCTTTTCCAATGATATTGAGCATCATTTTCGGGATTTTTTCGTTAATCGCTCTCAGCAAATTCCACGTAGAAGTTACAAATTATGCAGGGAAGTTCCAATTGAATATTAACCGTTGAATTTGGTGTAATGCCCTTTTTTGCAGCTTATTCATCTCGTTATTAAATGCGTCAATCTCACCACCGGGAGCAGCAGGATTAATGTCCAACTTACGGCGTGCCAATTCTCTACAAAATGCTTCTCCAACAAGTTCAGCTAATAGAATTCTTCCTTCCGGGGTTTGGGCTCCTTCTAGTCCTTTTCTAATAATTTTCGTAACTGAAGGGAAATTGACGTATATTTTGATTATTCCTGTATTTTTGTCGTAGAAAGTTCTTTGAGTAGGTGATTCTTCTTCATCAGGTGTAATATCTTTTATAAATCCGCGTTTTTGACCTGGAAGTTTGCCCTTTTTCTTTTTCTTAGGGGGAGCTACCTTTACTCTCGCTATTGCCTTTTGTTTTCCCAATGTGGCTGTTATGATTCCCGATGCGTTTTCAGTTCTTCCCACCACTTTAAAATATCTATACCATAATCTTTCAGGATACTTTGGATGCTTTTCCAGTTTTACTACGGATACTAAGGGCTGAATGTCCAACGTATCTGATTTTATGTTTGTTTCATCGCCCTCCGTTTGTACCATTTCGGATGGCGCATATATGGACAACGTACGCGGCTTATCTTTTGCCACATTGGTCCATTCTGGCTTTAATACGAGAGTTTTAATGTCAGGGCCGGGGTCAACGGGCAACTCTTCAAGTTCTTCAAGTTCCTCTTCTGCCATATTATTCAATAAACTACGTAGTTTTTCTAACATTTTTCTAGTTGGTTCTTCCACGTCTATTGCAGGTCGCTTCTCCAGATCTTTTTTCTTCCTGAGAACAAGCTGTTCTAAGATTCGTTCAATTTCGTTTTCTAAACATTGACAGTATTCATGACGCCACTCTAGTCCGCCCCTGTTCATGTCAATTAACTCTGTTTCTCCTCTTCTCAATCTCTCTTCCAAATCGTTGCATAATGCTTCTCCGAAAAAATAAAGGGCCGCGTTTTCATTTTCAAATCTAAACAATTTATTGTCCAAGATGGCCCCTTTTGTTTTTATCAAAATGCCCGCCAATCCATATGGATTATTTCGTGGCGACTCCAAAGGTGTTGGGCTTTCATAGATTGTTACTTTGACTTTATCGCCATAATTCGGCAATGAGATTTCATTTTCCACAATCTTGTCGCCTTCTGGGTAAGAGAAGGCTATTTTGCCCTTCATAATATTTTTGTTTATATCATCAAAACGCAGAATTATTTCACGATTCTTGGAACTATTTATGTCTCTCAGAGCATAGTGATTAGTAAATTGAGCTTTAAAGCTCTCATATGTTGGAACCTTTGCTTTCTCATTTGTTACTCTAATTCTCACTTCAGTTGAATTTTCTAACGTTGTTTCTTCCACATGATTGAGCAATTCATCATCATAAACAGGTTTCTTCGTCTTCTTATCAACCCAAACCTTTGTTTTATACACCTTACCATCCTTAACTGTTGTAATTTCTCCTTCACCTAAGGCTATGATGGTTTCCTTTAATCCTCTTCCAAAGAGCCCTCGAACTGTTTTCCCTTTCGAAAATCCACTTGTCTCCCCTGCAAACTCAAGCGCATTTTCTAATTCTTCTTTTGTCATGCCTTCTGCAGAATCTTTGACAACAAGTTCCTCACAAATTCCTCCCTTTTTCCTGTTAATATAAATCTCTATTTTTCCCATTACTAGACTGGTTTTTTCTTCCAGCCGCCTGTAGCTATCGTCGCTATTTGTCACTAGTTCTACTATGCCATCCATTATCGTTTTTACTGTTGCTCTGGATAATTGTTCCACTATTCTAGAGCTTATTGGTATTTCTTTGACCATTATCCTCTCTCCGACTTACAAATTGCTTTTCACAAGCCGATAAAAATTGCAACAAATCTTTCTCGTTGTAAGTTCGAGCTATGTTTTTATAATATTCCAGATTTTGCTTCAGCACTCTCTCGGGTGTTTCCAACGTGCACCTGAGAAGGCTTCTAAATTCTGATTGTGAGATAGCGAAATTTGATTGATTCTTCATGTATTTTTTGAATGGGACGCTATTTTTTAAATATTCTATTAGTTTGTCATCTACGCTTCTGCCACTAGGTTTTGCTTTCTTAGCAGCAGTAACCTGCTTCTTACCAAGTAAAATGGATTCGATTTCTTTTGCAATTTGCATGCCAAATTTACTAAGCTCAAAATGATCACGTGCACTCCCAACGATTATCCCTTTCTCTCGAAGGGTCCTCAAGGGGCGGTCAAATTTCAAGGAATCTGGCCATTGAGCATATCGTTTAAAACCAAAAATCTTAGGAAATTTCAAGAAGCATTCTGCCACAAGCCGTTCAAATGTGCATACTTCACCATTCTTAATAACTGAATAGATCGAGAAAACAATAAGATTTTGCATTTCCATTTCACTATATATTTCTCTGGGGAGCTCATTTTCATTTTGCATTTCTCCGCCTCAAATGAATACTGATATTGTAAATTTTGTATTGTTTTCTCAGATTTACCTCTTTTGGTTTTCTGAATTAGGAAAATCTGGAACGCGCGCTTAGAAGAAAAGGTGTTCAGGACGGGTAAGTTAGGTTTTTGTGTGTTGTATTCCTTTTTCTAGTGCTTTCATGTTCACGTCTAAGAACTGGATTTTTGCTCCGAAAAGCTCCCTCAACCCCTCCGCAACATCCTCCTTAGAAATCACACCCGTCTTCGCAATATAAGCACCCAGCATGACAAGGTTCGCAGCTTTCTTCTCGCCGACTTCCATGGCAATGTCGTCCGCGGGCACCGCCACCACCTCCACATCCTTGCGCATCACCTTACGCGTAACCAAGCTACTGTCGACAAACAACCTTCCACCACTCTTCAACTTCGATTCAAACGCCTCCAAAGACGGATTATTCATCACAATCAAAGCCTCGGGCGCACTAATCACGGGCGAACCAATCGGCTCATCACTAATCACCACGGTACAGTTTGCCGTGCCACCCCGCATCTCAGGACCATAACTCGGAATCCACGTTACATTTAAACCGCGTTTCATGGCACAGTAGGCTAACAACTTCCCAATAAACATCAAGCCCTGCCCACCGAAACCAGCCATCAACACGTTCGTATAAACACCCTTCTTCTCCAAATAAGCCATCCTACACCAACTCCTTCGGCACCTTAAACTCGCCCAACGGAAAAACCTTCATCATCGTCTCCTCCACCCACAGCGTCGCATCCAACGGCGTCATGTGCCAATCCGTCGGACAATGCGACAAAACCTCAACCATCGAATACCCCAACCCCTTCAACTGCGTCTCAAACGCCCGCCTAATCGCCCGCTTCGCCTGAACCACGTACTTCGCACTCGACACAGCCACACGGGCAATGTACGCCGCACCATCCAAAGTCGCCAGCATCTCCGACATACGAATCGGATAACCCGCCCGCTCCACCATCCGCCCCATAGGCGTAGTCGTCGTCTTCTGCCCCACAAGCGTAGTCGGCGCCATCTGCCCACCCGTCATCCCATAAATCGCGTTATTAATGAAAATCGTCGTAATCCGCTCCCCACGCACCGCCGCATGCACACTCTCCGCCGTCCCAATCGCCGCAAAATCGCCGTCACCCTGATACGTAAACACCACCAAATCCGGATGCACACGCTTACAACCCGTCGCAATCGCCGGCGCACGCCCATGCGCAGCCTCGTACATGTCCACATCCAAATACTTATACAAAAGCACCGCACACCCCACGGGCGCCACACCCACCGTACGCTCACGAATACCCAACTCGTCAATCACCTCAGCCACCAAACGATGCGTAATCCCATGCCCACAACCCGGACAATAATGCGTCACAACGGGCAAGAGCGATTTCGGCCGCGAAAAAACCCGCTCCAACCCAGACACTTCCACCATCCTCACAGCGCCTCCTTCACAAGCCTCTCAGTTTCCATAACAAGCTCCTCGTAACTCGGCACCATACCGCCCGTCCGACCATAAAAACGCACATGCGCCCTGCCGCAGACGCCCAGTTTAACGTCCTCAACCATCTGCCCAAGACTCATCTCAGCCACCAAAATCTTCTTCACACGACTAGCAATATCTTCGAATGCTTTGTACGGAAACGGATACAACGTAATCGGCCGAATCAACCCCGCCCGAACCCCCTTCTTACGCAAGATTTGAATCGCCGTTTTAGCAATCCGCGCCACGGTTCCGTACGCGGCAATTATCACTTCCGCATCATCAGTCAAATAATGCTCCACCCGCACCTCGTTCCTAGCCATCTCCTGAAGCTTATGCTGAATCTTCAAGTTATGCTGCTCCAGAATCACGGGGTCCAAATTCAGAGTTTTAACCAAGTTTGCCTTCCGCCCCTTTGCACCAGTGATCGTCCAATCCTTGGCAGGCAGAATCGGCGACGGTTTCTTTTCAAACACTACGGGCTCCATCATCTGCCCGATGTAACCATCACCTAATAGCATCACGGGATTACGGTACTTGTCAGCCAAATCAAACGCGTCCATCGTCAACTCAACCGCCTCTTGCACCGTCGACGGAGCCAACACAAGCAAATGGTAATCCCCGTGCCCTCCGCCTTTGGTCGCTTGGAAATAATCAGACTGCGAAGGCTGAATTCCACCCAACCCTGGACCGCCACGCATGATGTTCACGATTAAGCACGGCAACTCGGCGGCGGCAATGTAGGAGATGCCTTCCTGTTTTAAGCTGATTCCAGGGCTCGAAGAAGAAGTCATTACCCGCCCACCAGCGCCTGCTGCACCGAAGACCATGTAAATCGCCGCCACTTCGCTTTCTGCTTGCAAGTAAACTCCGCCGACTTCGGGCATTCTTTTGGACATGTATTCTGGAATCTCGTTCTGAGGAGTAATGGGATAACCAAAGAAGTATCGGCAACCAGCCTGAACCGCGGCTTCGGCGATGGCTTCGTTTCCGTTCATAAACTTTTTTTCCATCACTTTTCGCCTCCGCCTTGTTTCTTTGCCTTGAAAACCTCAATCGCCACGTCGGGGCACATCACCGCGCACAGCGCACACGCCGTACACTTGCCTTCAGGGTCGACGAGTTCAGCGGGAAAATACCCTTTTTGGCTGATTCGGTTTGCTATTTTAATCAAGTGTTGCGGGCACGTTGCAACGCATAGTCCGCATCCTTTGCAGAAGTCTTCGTTAATCGTTATCATGGCGCGTCTTTCTTTTTTTTCGGTTTTTGTTACGTTTGCCATGGGCAATCTTTCCTTTGAAGGTTTCCATCGTTTGTGGAGAAGTAACAAATCGCACTGCTAAAGGAAAAGGGTTTCGCAAAACGCGTATTTTCAGAGAAACATGTATATTTAGGAAACGTGATGTATTTTGCTCTCACGAAAATGGAGAAACCCAAAAATGCCTCAATTCCAAGAGATCAGGTGGCATGGTCGCGGTGGGCAAGGCGCGTGGACTGCAGGTGAACTTGTCGCAAAAGCCGCGATCGACGAGGGTAAGTACGTTCAATCTTTTCCAGAGTTCGGCCCAGAACGAATGGGCGCGCCCATAGCGGCTTATACTAGAATCAGCGATCGTCCCATTAATCTCCATTGCGCGGTTTATAATCCGCACATCGTGGTTGTTCTTGATCCGACGCTTCTGAAGTCGGTGAAGGTGAACGCGGGGCTTTCGGATGACGGAATTTTGATTGTTAACACGCGGGAAAGCCCAAGTGAACTGCGTCAAAGATTCGGTTCGCCAAAATATCAAGTGTGGGCTCTGCCGGCAACAGACATAGCAATAAAAACTCTCAACGCGCCAATCACGAACACTGCAATGGTTGGCGCCACGATTCGCGCGGCGGAACCCGTGAAACTTGAAAGCGTTGAAAAAGTAGTCAGAGAGCGTTTTCGGCAAGACTTGGCGGAAAAGAACATCGCAGTGATTAAGGAAGCCTACAAGGAGGCAAAGGGAGAATGAGCCAGCAACCGAAGGGTTGGAAAGAAATCTCAATAGCAGGTGTTTGCTGGAAACCCGCGACAGACTACCACACGGGCGATTGGCGGTCGTTCAAACCAGTTCGAGACCCAAAGAAATGCACCAAATGCTTGCTTTGCCACATAGTTTGCCCCGACGCGGCTATTCAGTGGAACAAAGAAACTCAAGACATCGAGTTTAACTACGACTTTTGCAAGGGCTGTGGCATATGTGCAAACGAGTGCGGAGCCAAAGCGATTGTGATGGTGCAGGAAGGAGGCGAATAAAAATGGCGATAATCGAGCAAAAGACTATACCGTTAAACGGTGACGAAGCTGTTGCTTACGCAGTTAAACAGTCAGACGTAGACGTGGTCGCTGCTTATCCAATTACGCCACAAACAATCATAGTGGAAAGATTCAGCGAATACGTTGCCAACGGTGAAGTTGACACAGAATTTGTTTGCGTAGAATCAGAGCACAGCGCTCTTGCTGCGAGCTTAACCGCCTCTTTGACAGGGGCTCGAGCCTTCACTGCGACGGCGTCCGCTGGGCTTGCTTTGATGCATGAGATGGTCTACGTGACGGCTGGTTGCAGAGCACCCGTTGTGATGGCGGTAACTAACCGTGCTTTGTCTGCGCCTATCAACATCCACTGCGACCACTCGGACGTCATGGCGGAACGGGACAGCGGGTGGATACAGCTTTGGGCTGAAAATGCTCAGGAAGTTTATGATTCGATCATTCAAGCCTTTCGAATTGCCGAGCACCCCGACTTGATGACGCCTGTTATGGTGAATTTGGACGGGTTCTTCTTGAGCCACACTCTCGAGAACGTGCAGGTCTTGCCGGATAATGTTGTAAGAAAATTTGTGGGAATCAGACAGTATCCTCTCGTGAGCGACACACAAGGCAAAAAAGTACCCTTCAAACTTGACCCCGATTTCCCCTTAACTATGGGTCCATTAGATTTACCCGATTACTATTTTGAACACAAACGCCAACAAGAAGAAGCCATGCATATCGCGCCGAAAATCATCAAACAAGTGCATGATGAGTACGCGAAACTTTCAGGTCGAAGCTACGGCAACGGCTTTGTAGATGCCTACAATGTGGACGACGCCGAAATAGTTACGGTTTGTTTAGGCTCGACGGCGGGAACAACAAAAACAGTCGTCGATCAACTCCGTTCCAAGGGCATAAAGGCAGGAGTACTACGCGTTCGCACGCTTAGACCGTTGCCAGTGGAAGACATCATGCGAGCATTAGAAAACAAAAAAGCCGTAGCAGTTTTAGATAGAAGCAACAGTGTCGGAGGTCAAGGTGGCCCATTCTTCCACGAAATCCGTCACGTGCTGTACGGTGCACAATCGCACCCACCTATAGTTGATTACGTTTACGGTTTAGGCGGTAGAGACATGCCCCCAGCATTGATTCAAAACATCTACAAGGACCTAGAGGAAATCGCGAAAACTGGCAAGGTGAAAAATTTGGTGCAGTTCGCTGGAGTTAGAGAATAGGAGAAGTGAACGAGTATGATTACCATAAAAGAACTCACAGAAAAACCCGAACTCTTCACCGCGGGGCACCGAGCGTGCGCCGGATGCGGACCAGCGATCGCCTTGAGACAGATAATGAAAGCGTTAAGGGGACCAACAATTGTCACGGAAGCGACTGGATGCATGGAAGTAGTCTCCACCATTTATCCCTACACAGCTTGGAACGTGCCTTGGGTGCACACGGCATTCGAGACAGCCGCGGCGAACGCTTCTGGTATTGAAGCCGCTTTGAAGGTTTTGAAGAGAAAGAAACGGATAACCCATGAACACGTAGACGTAATTGCGTTGGCCGGAGACGGCGGCACGTACGACATCGGCATACAAGCCCTCTCAGGCGCGGCTGAAAGAGGACACGACTTTCTCTACGTGCTCTACGACAACGAAGGCTACATGAACACGGGCATTCAAAGAAGCGGAGGAACCCCGCTGGGTGCATCCACAACAACATCACCCGCAGGTACGGTTATTCCAGGAAAAACTCAACACAAAAAACCCATAGCCGACATCATGGTTGCCCACGACATTCCTTACGTTGCAACAGCCTCCATCGGGTATTGGCAGGACTTGATGGCGAAAGTGCGAAAGGGATTGGAAGTCGAAGGCCCAGCGTTCCTGCACGTCATGGCTCCGTGCCCTCGTGGTTGGCGTTCGGACACGGCGAAGACGATGGAGATTTCCCGCTTGGCGGTAGAAACTTGTGTGTTTCCGCTTTGGGAAGCCGTAAACGGCGAATACGGCTTGTCGCCCATTAGCAAAGCAATTGCGTTAAAGCCTGACCGCAAAAAACCCGTTGAAGTTTACCTCAAGATGCAACGCCGCTTCGCGCATTTGTTCCAGCCAAAGTTTCAACATATAATAAAGGAAATTCAAGACGACACTGACAAACGGTGGAACCGCCTACTCAAAAAATGCAATATACCACAAGTTGCAGTGTCGAAGACCTAAAGAAGCAGCAACAAGGCAATCAAAACCGCGCTCGCGACCGGAAACAAGAAAATCGCCGATTTTTTCGCTTGCTTAGAAGCCTCATTTGTAAGCGCACATAACGCCTCTATTTGTTTTCCACCGATAACCTTAACGTTCGGAACACTAAACGTTCGCCATGACGTTTTGACGGGTTCCAAGTTTCCCAAAGCGTCCGACACGGCTTTTTTAATGTATGCGATGAGTTTTTCGTTATCCATGACTTCGCCGACTGGATGGTAACCGCGACGATTGAGTACAACGGCGCTTACTGCATGGGTATCGGTGGTTAGGACTTCGCCGTCGTCGACGCCAACGTCTTTTAAAGCGGCTAATATTTTTTCTCGAAGCCCCGACACCATGTTGTTGCCGTCAATGGTCACATAAACAGTGGTTTGTTTTCCCACTTGAACAACTATGGCGACGATGCCGCCGGCGCCCATACCGTCTTCCAAGTTGAACTCACTCGGCACAACCTTTGCAGCACCCACCCTCAACGTTGCACGTTTAGATTTTGCCGCCTTTTCTAAGCTCTCAACAGTTGCTTTTTTGAGCGAGTTTATGTTCTCTTCGAGACGAAAGCCATCATCGTCGATGCTGTTGTGCGCATTAATCACGAATGCTGATTCTAACCCTTTCTTTTTCGCTTCCTCAATCGCCAAGAACCCTAACTCTTGCGGTAAATCTTCTGTAGTTTTCGGCGCGACAGTTAAAGTCAACAAGGCGCAATCTCCGAAAATTTGGCAACACGCAGTCGCCGTCTTACTTTTAACGTGCACAAACGGAGAAGCCTCATCTGCGAAATCATGAAAATCAAGCGAGTTGCTTACGGCTTCGAGGACTTTGTGGTTTTGGGCTTGAGACGCCAAATCCAACTCGTGCCCAAACAATCCGTGTGGAACCGCCGTCACGCAGCCTAACTGTTTCTCCAACGTTGCTTGCATCATGTACGGAAGAGGACTGCTGCCGACGTTTTTGAAAGGACCAGGATGCAAGGCAGGCACGGCGATCATGGCTTTCCCGTGGTTTTCCGTTGTAAACGCCAAGAGCGAGACGTTGACTGTTTGTTCTGTTCCTAAGGCTTCAAGAAGATCTTCTAAGGGTTTATTGACGT
This sequence comes from Candidatus Bathyarchaeota archaeon A05DMB-4, assembly GCA_019685575.1. Classification (GTDB taxonomy): domain Archaea; phylum Thermoproteota; class Bathyarchaeia; order Bathyarchaeales; family SOJC01; genus JABFQO01. Next base: position 61,823 of record JABFQO010000006.1, read on the forward strand.
CTTCTATCCAATTGGCCAGAAAAGCCTTCAACAGCGCCATGGAAGAAACTCCAAGCGATTTTTTTCCAACACGGTTAATGATGAACGTAAAAAGAAGAATCGTTGCCACGATTATTGGAATCGAAACTAGCGGAAAAAGAAAAAAGGACGCTTCAAGCGATTTGCCTGTCAACCAAGGCCACGTGAAATAGAGGAAGCCTACCCACAAAACCGGCTGTAACAAAGCGGCTACAGAAGCCATCCAGAACCCCTTAAACAATGTCGCCGAGTACACCAAAAGCCGCAAAAGCGACACAGCACAAAAACCAAAGAGAAAAATTTTCAACCAGACCTCAGCGTCTTGAAAAAGCATGCCCAAGGCCGCACCGATTAACATTAACCCAACCCACAGCGTGGTAGAGAAGAGTGAAAGCCCGTTACAGCGTCGCGCGTTGTAGACAGGCTCCGAGCGCAACAAGCGACAGACAGACAAATCAGACAAACCGATGATGAGAAACAAGCATGCTCCCCAAAGAATGCCTAAATATGCTTGAGTAAAAGGGAGAATGACGAAAAATCCGCCAACGATGCACAATAAAGCGAGAAAAAACAGAATCGTGGAATGAGGCGGCAAAGTAAACAAGGAAGAATACCGCTTGACCGCTTGGTCGATGAAGTCTTGTTGAGTGGTTTTTGACGTCATGGGCGACGCACTTTGAGCACTTTCTCATAAGTTGATGCGCTTACATATAAAGCCAGTTGCAAAATCGACACAATCGTTGCAAGAACAACGTATCCACCACGCTTCATTTTTTATCAAACAAGAAAAACGTCGAAACAATGCGACCATCGGTTTCTGTGAATAATGGATAAGGGGGTTCAAGAGTTTTTTGGGATAAAGTTTTATCTGAGACTCTATACATGTAACTATTTACCGGTACTCTTATGCCAGAAACTCCACTACCACCTAGCATATTTCACATGCTCGAACGTAACGTGGGGAAAAAGATACTCGTGGTTTTAGAGCAGACATACGGCTTCGAAGGAGAACTCGTCGCGGTGACGCATCAACCCCCGGGCATTTGGCTTTCAAACGCCGAAGCCGTCACTCTTCGCTCCACAATAGCCCAACCTATTCCCCAAGTGACATCGCGAGAAGAAAAGAGCGAAATTTTTCTCCATTTGAACTCGGTTCAACGCATCGAAGTTTTGCACAAAAACCGCTAGAAGTGAAGTACTCCCACGGCCTGGAGTTGTATTATAACAGCAACTATTATTAGTCCCACGGTAAAAGCTACGAGAAGCTCTGGGCGCATTTTGATTCCTTCGGTTTCTTCTTCAAAAAACCTCAGAAGCCCGGCGCTTTGTGCCGGCATCGGCGAACCGCCTTTCTTCTTTCTTCGTTTTACTGCCATTTTCGCGTCCCAGCGGAAATTTTTATGCATCGTCTCAGTAATATATGTTGCGTCTTATTGTTCAAAGCTTTTATTTCTCGTTGTAGACTGATAAGACAAAGATGAGGTGTACGTGGATGTCTGCTCGTAAAGCGTATGACCAGACGTTTGAACTTCTCGAGAAACACCACCAATGGTTCCGCGAAAGCATCCCCCTAATCGCAAGCGAAAACATCCCGAGCCCCGCCGTGAGAGAGGCAATAATAAGCGATTTCGGCAACCGTTACGCCGAGGGCTGGCCGGGTGAAAGGGTCTATGCTGGGTGCGTTTACATTGATCAAGTGGAACTGTTGTGTATTGATTTAATGAAAAAATTGTTCAAAGCAGAGTTCGTTGACGTCCGCCCGATTTCCGGCGTGGTTGCGAACTTGGTAGTTTACACTGCCTTCACTGAGCCTGGCGACACTATGATGGCGTTGTCTATTCCTTGCGGTGGCCACATAACCACGGGCAAAAAAGAACTCGGGGGCACGGCAGGTGCAGTTCGCGGCTTGGTGGTTGAATATTTACCGTTGGATTATGAAGAGTTGAACATCGATGTCGACAAAGCAAAGGAAAGAATCGAAAAACTCAAAACCGAAGGAAGACCGCCAAAACTCGTCATGTTCGGCGCCAGCGTCTTTCCGTTTCCACATCCAGTAAAAGAACTGGCAGACACCATTCACTCAGTAGGCGGAACGGTAGGCTACGATGCAGCACACGTGGCTGGACTGATTGCTGGTGGGGTTTTCCAAGATCCGCTCCGCGAAGGCGCAGATGTCGTCAGCCTAAGCACTCACAAAACTTTCTTTGGACCACAACACGGCGGAGTCGTCTCATGGGAGAAACACGCGGACAAAATAAAACGTGCCACCTTTCCAGGCATGGTTAGCAACCATCACTTACACGCTGTCGCGGGTTTAGCTGTGGCGTGCGCTGAGATGCTGGAGTTCGGCGAGAAGTATACGCGGCAGATTGTGAAAAACGCGAAAGCCTTGGGACAAGCGTTGCATGAACGGGGCTTTAAAGTCTTAGCCGAACATAAAGGATTCACGGAATCACACGTAATCCTCATAGACATTACTCAGTACGGCGACGGAGGCACGATTGAGGAACAATTAGAGAAGGCAAACATAATCATCAACCGCAACCTTCTGCCATGGGACATTAAAGAAGGACGACACTTTATGCATCCGGGAGGCATACGAATGGGCGTTTCTGAGATTACACGGTTGGGCATGAAAGAGTCGGACATGACGGAAATTGCAGAGTTCGTCAAACGAGTCATCGTTGACAAAGAAGACGTAAACACGGTTAAACGAGACGTTGCCGAGTTTCGCAAACAGTTCCAAAAAGTGCAATTCTGCTTCGAAAACGCCACAGAAGCCTACAAATACATCAAAATACGCTAACACGAAACAATGCCAAACACCACCACGCTATGGACAATCGGGCACAGCAACCGTTCTAAAGACGCTTTTCTCAACCTTCTTAACGAGCATCACATTCAAACCCTAGTAGACATCCGCAGATTCCCCACATCGAAGATAGAACATTTCAAACATGAAAACATGGAGAAATGGTTAACGCAAAACGGCGTAGAATACGTATGGCTAGGAAAAGAACTCGGCGGTTACCGAAAAGGCGGCTACAAACATCACATGAAAACCAAACTGTTCCGAACCGGCGTAGAACGACTACTCAAAATCGCGAAGCAAAAACGCACATGCATAATGTGCATGGAAACAAACCCGAAATACTGCCACCGCCGCTTTCTTTCAGCCACTTTGGAAAAGAAGGGAGTAACCGTGATTCACATCCTATGCGAAGGGCAGAGAAGCCTAGTTAACATTTAAGAAGCGCTTGCTTGAAGAATAATGAAGAAAACATGCACAAAAAAGGAGCCAACATGGCATGCAAATTCACGAGTTTCAAAACCTAATGCGTCGACTATATTTTCACCGTGACTCGAAACGAGGAGTCGACGGCACTTTCAACTGGCTCGTAGACGAAGTTCACGAACTAGGCGACGCCGTCCAAAACAAAACCAAGAAGGACGTAGAAGACGAATTCGCCGATGTAATCGCGTGGCTCGCATCGCTGGCAAACATACTTAACATCGATTTAGAGAAAGCCGCGACCACCAAATACGCAAACAAATGCCCAAAATGCAATTCGACGCCATGCCGATGCAAATTCGAATAGTTTTATGCCGCGCTTTTAGTGATGCTTGATAAAAGGTTTTTAAACCGAACCCGTGTATCGTGTTGTTATTGTCTGGAGGCCCGCAAGTGGTTAAGTATATTTTCATTACCGGCGGTGTTTTGTCGTCTGTCGGCAAGGGAATAATTACTTCTTCCATTGGGAAGATGCTTCAAGTTCGCGGGTTCAACCCGACCGCGATCAAAATCGACCCTTACGTAAACGTTGACGCAGGCACGATGAACCCGTACATGCATGGAGAGGTTTACGTAACCGAAGACGGGGGCGAAACCGACCTTGACCTCGGCTGGTACGAACGCTTTCTTAATCTAAACCTCACAAAAAACAACAACCTTACCACAGGCATGGTTTACGACGCGGTTATTCACAAGGAACGCCGCGGCGATTATCTGGGAAGATGCGTTCAAATCGTGCCTCACGTCACGAACGAGATTAAACACAGAATCCGCCAAGTCGCCAATCAGCCAGACATCGACGTGGTGCTCACGGAATGCGGCGGCACAGTCGGCGACATCGAAGGCTTGCCGTTTCTTGAAGCCATCCGTCAGATGCGGCTGGAGGAAGGCTACGAAAACACGCTTTATGTCCATGTTGCGCTCGTACCCATCCTCGATGTTACTGACGAGATGAAGACCAAACCCCTCCAGCATAGCGTAAACGAACTACGCCGCATCGGTATTCAGCCCGACACAATCGTGGCAAGGAGCGGAAAAATGATTGACAAGGAAGCGTTGCGTAAAATCGCTTTGTTCGGGACAATTCCAGAAAACGCTGTTTTCTGCTCTTATAACGTCCCCACCATCTATCAAGTGCCGCTCATTCTTGACAAGCAGGGCATGGGCGACTTCATAATAAAACGACTCAGGCTACCCGAAAAGAACCCAAAGTGGACTGAATGGGAAAGTTTTGTGGACGCAGTGTTGAAGCCGCAGTGCGAAGTTAAGGTTGCGTTAATCGGCAAATACGCAGGATTAACCGACAGTTACGTGAGCATGAACGAAGCCATGCGGCACAGCGGTGCAGTCTGCCAAACCCAAGTGAACATATCCTACATGGAAGCAGAAAAATTCGAAGAAAAACCCGAAGAACTCGAAACGTTGAAAAATTTTGACGGCGTTTTCATTCCGTATGGCTTCGGCGAACGCGGAGCGGAGGGTAAAATTGCGGCGATTCGGTACGCGAGAGAAAACGACATGCCGTTCTTGGGCGTTTGCTTTGGCTTCCAACTAGCAGTTGTAGAGTTCGCGCGACATGTGTGCGGTTTAAAAGACGCCGCAAGCACTGAAATTAACCCTAAAACCACGCATCCAGTAATCGATTTAATGCCCGAGCAACGCGGGCTGGAGGAAAAAGGAGGAAACATGCGGTTGGGAGCACATAAGATTGTTATCAAAAAAGGCACGATCGCCTATCAGCTGTATGGAAACGACGAAGTTTACGAGAGGCATCGCCACCGCTTTGAAGTAAACCCGGATTATTGGAAAATTTTGCAGGAACATGGGCTAGTGTTTTCTGGGGTTAGCACGGACGGCCGACGCATGGAAATTCTCGAATTACCTGACAAGTTCTTCTTTTTCGCATCACAATTTCACGGAGAATTCAAGAGCCGCCCCAACCAGCCGGATCCTGAGTATTACGGGTTTATTCGGGCTTGTTTGGATAAAAAGATGGGAAAACCCAAGCCCCAATTCTAACCGAGGTTTACGCGACGTTAGGTAAACTATAATAGTTTAGTAGTTTGGTATTTTGTTGTGTCGCAATGAATGGTGTAGCGTTTAATGAATAGTGAAAAAAAGAAATTCTTGCTAAGAGCAGTGTTTTTTCTTCTCGTTGGGCTTTTGATTTTCATTGTCTATCTTGTTTTCTTTGTAAAGATTGACGAAATGGTAACCATTATCGGACAAGCGGACATGCGAATTTATTCCTTGGCTTTTTTGGCGACGATTTTGGACGTGTTCTTTTTCTCGGTGGCTTGGCGTTTTTTGATGCGGGCGCTTTCGGTGAAGATTTCGGTGTGGAAGGCTTATGCGTTTATGTGGGTCGGCATTTTTGTGGATTCGGTTATGCCCGCAGAATCGATTAGCGGCGAGATTAGCCGGGGATATTTGATGTCAAAAGAACCAAACGCGGAAACGGGTAAGGTTGTGGTGTCCCTCGTGGTTCACAGAGTCATCATGGTGCTAATCACGATCGCCACTTTATTTACGGGAACGTCGATCCTCGTCGTTTCGCATTACCCGCTTTCTTCTTTGATCATGTATCTCATCTGGCTCGTATCCATCGTCACGGTTGCGTTTCTGGTAGGAGTAGGGTTGTTTTGTGCAAAAAAAGATTGGATGGAAAAATTCGTGAACGCCATCTTGAGATTGGCCGTACGCGTTTTTCGAGGACGCTGGCGTATCGAGGAATTGAGGGAAAGGGCTTTGGAGGAATTAAAATCGTTTTACGACGGCTTGGGCATGTTGAGAAATAATTTGCGGCATTTTATTAGTCCAGTCGTATTCTCCTTTGTTTCTTGGGGTTTCAGCATATTAGTTTCGTGCCTAGTTTTTGCCGCTTTGGGACGTCAGGTGGACTGGAACCTGTTAAGCATAATCGTGGTGGTGTTTTCTTTAAGCATGGCAATCAAGTCGGTGCCTGTTGGAGTTCCTGCGGAGGTGGGTGTGCCTGAATTGGTGATGGCGGTGTTTTATACGGAGTTGGGCGCGCCTTTGGGTATTACGGCTAACATGAGCGCGGCAGTTACTATTTTAAGCCGCATCGTTTCTTTTTGGTTCAAATTTGTGATATCTTTCGGCGTGACAGAGTGGGTAGGTTTGAAGGCAGTCATGGAGGGCATGAAACTTGGACAGAAGCGACAGACGGACAAAGTATGAGATTTACGCCGACCTACTCCGCACGATAGCCAAGCGACAAGAGTGCACCCTTACGCGGGCTTCCTACGGCGCCAACTTGCCCGTGGACAGAGCGAAAAAGTTTTTGCAATTTCTGGCTTTAAAGGGGTTCGCAAAAGAAGAGAACGTGAACGATGTTAGGGTTTACAAGATAACCAAACGTGGTTTAGAGTATTTAGAAACGTTCAAACAAATGCGCAAGCTATTCGCGGCGCTGGAAGAGAAAATCTAGTATCATTTTGTGTCTACTTTTTGTGTGTTCTGCATGTGCGTCGCCTTTTATACTCTCCAACGCCCCTAGCAATGATTGAAGGTGAAAAGCAAAGTGATAAGCTTAGTGAGAAAGATAGAAAAGCCAAATAGCCAGAACATGAGTGTGGAATTAAAGAAGTCAACAGCAATAGCGTATTGGCAAATATTCACGAACCGAACAAAATAATAAAGAAGGAAAGACAAAGATGAACGGAAACAAAGTTCCATCAAAAAGCACGATTATACTAAGTCGTGTTGACGGCGACCTCGAAGTAGGCGAACATGCCACCGTGAAAACCGATGCGCCAAACCAGAAACTAACTGTTTCAGGCACCGTATTCTTCGACGGTCTCTGCACTTTCGAATGTAGCCTCGAAGCCGAAAATCTTGAGGGCGAAGACGACATAATCATAAACGGTGACCTCGTTATTCAAGACTACATCGACATTGATGATGGACGACTAACCGTGTCAGGCAACCTTACCGCAAAGAAAGTTGACGTAGACAAAAGCATAGAGGTGGGCAAGGATTTCGAGGCTGAAGACGTAGATGTCGGCGGCACCCTAAAAGTAAAAGGCAACACAAAAGCCCAAACTATCGACGTCGGCGGCGCCTTCGAAGGAACAGGCAAAGTGAAAGCTGAGAGCATCGACGTCGGCGGTTCAATAGTAATTCACTCTCAAATCGACGCTGAAGAAATCGACGTAGGCGGAAGCGCGCACGTTAATGGTGGAAGAATAGGTAAAGTCGACGTTGGTGGCAGTTTTGTGTCAACTGGTTCGCTAGAATTCGAAACTATCGACGTTGGTGGTATGGTAAAACTGGTTCAAGATAACATTGGCGGCGATGTCGACGTCGGCGGCTCTTGCAAAGTAGAGGGCAACCTTAAATTCAAAACTCTCGACGTCGGCGGAATCGTCGAAATCACAGGCAAAGGCGAAGGCGAAGACATCGACGTCGGCGGAAGAGTCTACGTAGGAAAGGAACTACAACTTTCAGGAAAACTCGATGTCGGCGGCAGAGCCGAAGTTGGCGAGCAACTATCAGCCGAAAGAATAGACGTCGGCGGAAGCCTAAAAGCCAAACAAGCCAAAGCCTCAAGCAACGTAGACGTTGGCGGCTCTATCGAAACCACGAACGGCACAACCGCAGACACCGTGCGAATCGGGAGACGAGGCGAGGTTAAAGGTGCCATACACGCGAAAGAAGTCGTCGTAGAGGAGAGAGCCCGCGTCGAAGACGTGTACGCGGATAAGATTGTTCTGGAAGAAAAAGCCCAAGCCCGAAACCTCTACGGCAAAAACATTCATCTCGAATACAAAAGCGAAGTACACGGCGAAGTCCAATACACAGAAAGCCTAAAAACCGAAGAAGACGTACGCTTTGCCAAAACACCGCAAAAAGTAGAAAGCCTGTCTTTCTGAACACTTGTTTGTTGACGACTCCTTTTCTTATGTCTTTAGGCTAAAAACTCTTATATTCTCACCACCCAGATAATAACGGAGACGGTCAAAGTGGCTAATAAAAAGACAGCGCTAACCACAACAAAATTGGCTATGATACCGGTTTTTACGGCCTTAGTGGCAGTTGCAACAATGGTATTCGTCATAAGCATACCCGCAACTTCAGGCTACTTCAACATAGGCGAAACCATAATCTACATCGCCGCAATAATCTTCGGACCATACGTTGGCGCAATCGCCGGCGGAGTAGGCGCCGCAATCGCAGACTTGCTTCTGGCACCAGTATTCGCGCCGGCAACGTTAATTGCCAAAGCCCTCGAAGGCGCTATAATAGGATTTCTAAGCCGAAAAACTCTCAAAATAGGTTCCAAAACGCAATGGAAGATGTTCACGTTCTTTCTTGGCTTGGTGACCGGAATCCTGCTCGTCATAATCGGCTCGCTCTATTACACTGGGGAGGTCCAACTCTTTTTCGGGATGCCACCAGTAGAAACGCCTACAGTTACATTTTTTGTCCCAGTAGAGTTTTGGTACGCCTTGGGCGCGCTGGTTGTTGTTTTGACAACGTATGTCGGGTTTAAACTTGAACCAGAATTCGGATGGCTTGTTTTCGCAATCTTCTTAGGCGGTTTAGAGATGGTGGCGGGCTATTTCCTCTATGAACAATTCGTCATGGGAAAGGCAGCAATACTAGAGGTCCCCGTAAACATCGGTCAAATGCTCATAGGCCTAATATTAGCCATTCCAGTTGTGAAAGCAGTTTGGCGTGCGCTGCCAACTCTGAGAGAAACACAAGAATAATGCTCTTTTTTCGCCTTCAGTACACCTTAAAAACTGAAACCTACATCTTCATAAACTACACAGAGGCGACAAGTTTGAGGTTACCAGTTGGCAAGATTCCAGTCGACATTCTTCAACATGTTGTTTTCAGACACCTAGGCGCAAAACGCAAAGAAGTGCTCCTAGGTCCAAAAGTCGGCGTGGACGGTGCAATAATCGAAGTTGGAAACAAGGCTTTAATCACTTCGATGGACCCGATAACCGGTGCGTTAGAGAGAATAGGCTGGCTTGCCGTAAACGTGAACGCCAACGACGTCGCCACGTTCGGTGTGCGCCCAACCTTATTCGCCTCATGCATACTTCTCCCAGAAAAAGCCCCAAAAGAAACGATCGAGACCATCTGCAAACAAATGAACACTGCGGCTAAGAAACTAGAAATCGCCATAATCGGCGGGCATTGCGAGACCACGCCAGGCATACGTCATCCGATAGTAGTCGGGAACGCCATGGGAATAGCGGAGAAAAATCGTTATGTAACTTCAAGCAGTGCAAAACCGGGCGACGCGTTAATCTTGACTAAGGGCGCTGGGATAGAGGGCACGGCGATATTAGCCGCTGACAAGCGAGAGCAACTTGAAAAACAATTCAGTGCTGCATTTCTTAAAAAAGCCGCAAACTTCTACAGTTACATAAGCGTAGTTGAAGATGCAATGCGAGCGTTTGAAGCGGGCGGTGTCACGGCGATGCATGATCCAACGGAGGGCGGAGTTGCCGGGGGAATTCATGAACTCGCTGATGCGTCGAATGTCGGTGTCCAAGTGTTCGAAACAAAAATTCCAATACACCGAGAAACTTTGGAAATATGCAGTTTCTTCAAAATCGATCCTTTACAACTCATCGGCAGCGGCGGCCTGCTCATTGCGGCGAAAAAGAACTGTGCAGAAAATATTCTTGCAGCGCTTAAAGAACATGAAATTGAGGCGTCAATAATTGGTGAATTGTTGAAAGACAAAGAAAAACGCGTTATCGTTAAGAAGGACGGCGTGAAGAAACCTCTCGTGCGCCCCCTGTCTGATCACTTATGGAAGGCACTAAAGCAAATGTAATCGTCACTCCTTAAATAGGAAAGACATAGTCAATACTTTATCTGCAGAAGTGCAACGTTGGAGCCTTGACTGATGCAGTTTTCTTCACAAAAAACCCTAAGCCTAATGCGTCGGTTCCTCACGCCAAACACCCCACTCCATGCTCAGTGGTTCCTTACAGGACGTTGCAATTACAAATGCCGAAGTTGCGGGGTTTGGCGGGAAAAAAACCATGCTAACGAACTCTCCACGAGGGAAGTTAAACTCGGACTGGATTCTCTGAAAAAAATAGGAATCGCAGAAATCGTGCTTTCCGGCGGAAACCCGCTCCTTAGAAACGATATTGACGAAATAATCGGATACGCCTCCAAACATTTCATAACCACGGTCTACGATAACGGTAGCATGGCAGTCAAAAAAATCGACGCGCTTCGAAACGCAGACTTTGTCGCTATATCTTTAGACACTTTGGATGAAAAGAAGAACGATTACATGCGGGGGGTTAAAGGCGCATGGAAAAAGTCTATGGAAGCCATCGAAACACTTCACAAAGAAGGAATCAACGTAGGCGTGGCACCGACCATTTCGCAACTGAACATTTACGAAATAAAAAAATTCACACGTTATTTTACTGACCGCGGAATCCCAGTTTGGTACGCGGTGTATTCTCATGACGACATGGATGATTCGTTGTTCGGTATAGGTAAAAAGAATGATGAGTTGGAGATTGTCGACAGAAAAGCCATGGTGAAACTCTGCGACGTGTTGAGGGAAATGAAAAAAGAGAGAAACGGGGTATTCATAACAGACAAAACGCTCGAGGCGTTAAAACAACTGTTCTCGACGGGCGAAAGAACATGGAAATGCCATGCATTGCAGAATTTTTGCATGGTTAACCAGTTTGGGCAAGTCTCTGGATGTCACCTCTACAAGCCTGTTGCGAGAGTGACGGAACTTCCAAAAGTTTGGAGGAGCAAACGGTTCGACTTGCTTCGGGCTAAATACAACGCTTGCCAAAAATGCACTTATGTCTGCTATCTTTTCTACTCAATCCACAGCGGAGTCCACGGCAACCTCGAAATTCTCAAGGACCAACTGAAAAACGCCAAGTTGCTCATCTCAAAGATGTATGAATAGTAAAAAGGCATTGCCTAAAATTCTATGTCTGGAAGCGCCAACGAAAAACTGTTCTGAACAGGAAAAACAGGTTCTTGCGGTTCGATGTCTTCTAAAAACCCGAACAAACTATTCGTTTTCTCTCGAAAATAAACCGCAAAAAGAATGTCAAACCCAACAACCTCTTTACCATCCGCCTCAAAAATTCTCCGCGGACCTGCATCCTTTGGTTTCCTTAACTCCAAAATTGCTGGAAGAAAAAGCACAATGAAAAGCACGAATGCACTGAACAATACAAGCGTTAAGATTTGTGGGGTCGAGATCGGAATCGGAATCAATTCTTATCTTTATCACTTTTTGCGCAGACACTCCATATAATTGTTTCCATAGCCGTTATGCAACGTTTTTTTCCATCTAAACTGCTTCTTACCCATCAATTTTGACCCAAAAAGCTCGATAAACGCCTTGGTGCAGATAGCTATGTTAATGAAGAAGGTAATGAACAACAGGGGGATCAGCCAATAAACGCGACTGCGATCATCTAAATATGCGCCTATGCCGATCTCGAAAAACGGCGCGAAATTTCCAACGGCGCTGTAAAGCGAAAGCGGAACGAGAGCCCAAAGCGACAAAAACCAAAAGTTTGGGTTAGAAAAATACAAGGCGGCGCCTACTATCCAAGCCAGCAGAACAATGATTGGAACAAAATAAATGTTAAGCAAAAGCAAACCATCAAATTTTTCTCTTAACCTCAAATTCTTGGACTTGATAAAATTGAATAGATGCTTAAAAGCACACTGCATATGCCCCTTTGCCCACCTACTTCTTTGACTCCAATAATAACGCCAATTTTCCACTGCTTCTTCGTAGCTCTCTGCATCATTCACGTAGCGAACCTTGTACCCTGCGAGGTAACAGCGAAAAGTCAAATCTGTGTCTTCAGCCAAAATATTACAATCCCAACCGCCCAAAGCGCGAATTAACTCGCTCCTGAAGCCGCCCACGGTACCGCCGAATTGCGGGATCAAGCCTAAATCTTCTCGGGCTTTTTGATCTACACGGTAACCAGCGATTCTTTCCAACGCTACCAACCGTGTGATGAGCGAGACTGGCTCGTTTAGAACTGTGACTCTTCCTTGAACTGCTCCAATTTTCGGATTGCGAAAATGAACGTTAAACCGTTCTATTATGTCGCGTTTGGGATAGTAGTCAGCGTCAAAACAATAGATAATCTCACCAGTTGCGTGGGCTAAGCCTTCGTTCAACGCATGCGGTTTCCCTATGCCTCCGTTAACATGATCACGGTGGATTACTTTGATAAAACCGTGTTTTTTTGCAAATTCATCCGCGATCTCTCCTGTCTTATCTCGGGACGCGTCGTTTATAACGATGATTTGGAGTTTGTCCTTAGGGTACGTCAACTCGCACATTCTTTGAAGAAGACGCCCAAGAACGTTTTCCTCGTCATACGCTGGAATAAGCACTGAAACGCGCGGTTCGAACTTTTCATCTTTATTCTCGGGTGGTTGCTTCTTTGAACGATATAAAACTGCCAGCGTGAAGACATAGTGACGAACCATATACAACGCCAAAAGAAGAGTCAAAAACACGAAGGCGATCTCCAAAATCAAAATATCTCACCCCCTTCTCTTCACTGAAACCAAAACGGAAAGCCCAAAAGCCCACATCGAAACGACCCAAAATAACTCGAAAAAAGGACAAATCACCACGTACAAACAATCAAAACCATCACCGCAATAATGAGTAAGATTGGCCGTAATAAAAGCCAGCAAATATTCCCAAACAAACCCAAGACCGTGACCAGCCGCCAAGAGAAAAATTTTGTAAAAGAGTGGCCCAGTTAATGGAAAAACTAGAAACACAAACAGTGCGTCGAAAAACAGAACCACCAATGAAACCAGAGAAAACCCAAAGAAAACGTACGGATAAACCCGCGACAAAAGAAACAAAAGGATAAAAGCATAGGTTCCCATGGTCACATGGAAAAGATTCGGGTTCACTGCAAGAGGCTCAAGGCTACCATTATCCGATTTAATCGTTTCTTCCTCCCTAAACGATCCCTTGGAAATGTAGAACTTTGTTATAGAAGATATGTCCATAAAAAACTTTCGGGAAGACCCGAACCGCCATGTTTTAACGAAAAACTGATATGCTTAGAAGGAGAAGGTGAATGTTTGGAGGGTAAACTTTGCCCCTGTATATTCTCATGTCGACCCTTACCGATGAAGGCTGGAAAACAGTTAAAGAAAAACCCGAACGCATCAAAGAAGTCAACCGGGAAATCGAAAAATACGGCGTTAAGGTGCTTTATCAATACGCAACGCTTGGCCCTTACGATTTTGTTAACATCGTCGAAGCCCCAGACAACAAAACAATCGCACGAGTGTCCATAGAACTAGGCTCACGCGGCACCGTTCAAATCAAAAGCATGCCCGCAATTCCCATAGACGAATTCATTAACGCCGTCAAAAAATAACCCAAATTTTTTCTTTTTCCAGGGCACCTAAAATTTTGAAACCACAGAAAGGATTTCATTTAAATCTTTTACAACAAAATCAGGACGCACCGCTGTTTTTTCCAAGTCTGTCATGCTGTAGAACTGTGAGGGAATAAAAATTGTCTTCATACCCACGCTCTGAGCACCTTTGATGTCCTCTAACGGGCTATCACCTACATATGCTACCTTTTCACCGGTCGCGTGCAATTTTTCCAAGATTTCTCGAAAAACCTTGATGCTGGGTTTGCGCCAGCCAAAGTCTTGCGAAACGAGCACGTGGTCGAAATAGTGCCTTATGCCGAGTTTTCTTAAGCCCGTATGAACGACCGGAGCGTAAGTGAAATTTGAGACAAGCCCTAACGCAAGGTCGGGCGAAAGTTTTTCTAGAACCTTCTTTGCGTTTTGTCGTAGTTTTAACGATGCGATGTAATCTTCAAAGAAGGAATTGATCGCCGCGGTGATGTTTTTATCTGCATGTGTTGTTTGGTATCCCAACATGTTTAGCGCCTCGGAAACCCAGACTGCGTTGGTGACTTCCACTAGTTTTTCGTAGCGTATACTCCTGTACTTCTGATGCGTCTTCTCGTAAGCATCAACAAACCTATTGTAGTCCATTTTAAAACCAGCAGCTCCAAGGCTTTCGTACAGTTTTCTTACAGATTTTTCAAAAGAATACTCCTCCACCATAGCGAGTGTGCCGATAAAATCGAAAACCACCGCGTTCAACGTTGTCATCGTTTCTCGCCTTCGATAATCGACACTTTTGTTTCCGAGCATGATAAATCTTGCTTGATTTATACAATGCATTTTGGGAAATTTTAATTTGGAAGCAACCCTCTTTCTAATAGGCATTCATTGTGCAACGCGGCCGTAGTCTAGCCTGGTTAGGACGTCGGCCTTCCAAGCCGTTAACCCGGGTCCAAATCCCGGCGGCCGCACCATTCGACGATATTTTTCATGGTCTGTTTTGGCTGGGGCGGTATTCTGTTTTAGAGCGAAGGATAAATAGCGGTGGCAAGCAAGTCGTTATGGGCATAATAGGGACTGTCGCTGTTAAAAAGGGCAGTTGAGTTTGGGGAGAGCGCCGTTGTGAGATGAAGAGAGAGAAGAAAATTGCGAAAGCCAAGAATAATCCTCTCGTTTCGATAGTTATACCCGTCCATATCACCGCCAAAGCAGAGAAATGCCTAAAGGCACTCGAACGGCAAACGTACCCAAACATAGAAATAATCACCATAGACCGCAAGGGGTTCCCAGCCGAAAAGCGAAACTACGGGTTCACCAAAAGCAAAGGAGAATATGTTTTCTTCTTGGACGAAGACGAATACCTCAGCCCCACAGCCATCGAAGATTGCGTTAGAGAAGCCGAGAAGGGCTACGACGTGATCGCTATGCCCATCATTAAAAAACCACCCGTTTCCTACATGTCAAGATGCATCGCCATAACACGAACAAACACGCCTAAAATGATGTTTTTCAGGCGGGGCGTGTTGGAAAAAATTGGACTGTTTAACCCAAAGTATGTGTTATGTGATGACGTGGAAATTCTGGAACGCGTTATAAAGAATAACTACAGAATAGGCAAGGTGTCCACGTGCTTTATGCTGCATGATGAAGAAACAACCCTAAGGGGCGTGTTGTTCAAGAGCCTTTTCGGAAGAAAACCCTTCAGCGAAATCGCCTACGTCTGTCAGCTTCCAGAACTAGTGCGAATAACAGGTTTAGGTGGAACTTCGACCAATCGTGTCAGAATATTCAGACGCCTTCTAAAAGAACCCGTTTATATTCCAGGAGTCTTGTTCGTCATGGGATTGCGGTTCATAGTTCGTCGAATCCCATAACGCATATCCTTTAACTTGGTTTAACCAAATCCTTGTAGACTTGCAATACACGGTTTGCAATCTTCTGTGGGTCGTGGTTTTGTTTCAAATAAGCGTATTCTGCTTCCCAAAGTTGGGGCGACAAGTTCTCAATTGCCTCTGTCAGAGTTTCAACCGTGTTCACGTCTTTTATCGGGAAGTCCTTGTATGCTTCATGCTTTGAAGACACGTTGGTAATTGTCGGTACGCCGCACGCAATGGCTTCTAGAGAGGTCATTCCGAAGGTTCCAGCCTTGAACTGGTCTAGGACCAAGTCGGCGTTCCAAAAGTAGACGTTCAGGTTTTGATGCGGCACTTTTGGCAGTATTGCTATTTTTAGATCTAGCGCTTTTGCCAGTCTTAGTGTTTTCTCAAAATCTTTGCCGTACTCTATGATGGAGACTTTGGTTTTGTCTTTTAGTCTCGCTAACGCTTGAATCGCTATGTCGGTGCCCTTAACCGCCCAGTTTGAGCCGCTCGCAATCAGAACCCTTAATCTTCCCTTTCGTTTAACAGGCTTTTTCGGGTAGAACAACGTAGTGTCAACGGGGTTTGGCAGGTACTCGACGTCTTCTCGGTATTTCTGCGCTATTTCCACCAAGTCAGGCGTACTCACAAAGAGCTCGCTGCATTTTTTCAGGTTGCTCTTGACAATCCTGCCTAAAGCAAAGCGGTTCAAAGTTGCCGTCAAGTCACTGCCGTGAGCGTGCCCTACAAGAGGTTTTTTCCCGAAGAGTGAGGCAAGATAGCAGTCTTGCAGCAAATAATGCACGTGATAGATGTCGGCTTTTGCCCTTAAAGTTTTGTAGGCGACGCCGAAGGTTTTGCTCCACAAGCCGCGTGAGCGTTTTATGTGGGTGGCTTCGACGTCTTTTGGTAGGTATTTCAGTATGGTTTCGCCCACGTAGGCGCAGTCGTTAATCATCGCAAGTTTCATTCGGTTTTCACTTCATACTCGGCTATGGCGAAATACTCGTTCTTCTTCATTTGGCGAATCGTTTCTTCCAAATACGCCGCGACGCTGACGGGCTTTTCTGTCTTGATCCGCAACGTAACAGTCTGCATGTTTTAGCTTAATCCCTCCTTGACTAAACGTTCAATCACGTCCAACGGGTTCTCCAACGCTGCAAGACGCGCCCTCACATCGAACCTTTTGCCCATATACTTCTTAGCGTAGCTTAAAACCTTCGCCGGTGGCACGGTGAAAAGCGGAAAACCCTTCTTGGCAACGTACTCGTTTGCGTACAAGCGCCCAATAGTTGTCGAAACAACAATAGAAGGCGTTCCCTGCAAAGCCGCCTCTCGGGACAGAGTTCCGCCAACAGTCACGACAAGGTCGGCATGCGCAGCGATGCTCGCGGAATCAACAAAACCCTTCGGCACCACAAGGTTTTTTCGGTCACGTCTTTCGTAGCGTGAAAGAAACAGGACGTGGCCAAGCGCTGTCAGTTTGTGCGCCAGTGTTTCGGTCAAGTCGTCTTTTCCCGCGGCGTACACTGCCTTGGTTTCCATTTGGCGAACCACAATCAAAGGCTTTTCATAATGTAACTTGGCTGGCTTGTGATCTTTTATCCATGCGACCTCGTCGACGCCGTCGAATTGAACTATTTTTTCTGGGCCGTATTTTTTGTAGAATCCGATGGGTAGCGCCTTTGAGATTATTAGGGCATTACTTAGAGAAAGAGTAAGTTTGTTTGCGGCGGTTGCGTGAGGAGCGTCGGACGTAGTTATGACGGGGATACCCAATCCAAACGCTACTCTGCACAGTTCGGGCGACTGGTGAGAAACAGCCAAGTCGGGTGGGGTTTCTTTAAACATCCGGCAGAACCGTAGTTGCCTGCGCGTGCTCTCTAAGACTCGCGTGTAAGCGGATGTGGGAGCGTATTTCCCGATCGTTATGAATTTTTCGCCTAAAGCCTCGGCTAGCGCAGTCGTGTCGGGGTGTTTTCTGGTGGTTAGAATAACTTCGTGCCCTAACATCCTTAACCGTCTTGCCACCGCAACGGCGTACCGCACATGCTTTCCCGTGCAAGCGTCATACCAAACTCGCATCAGTTTTTCACCATTTTAAATTTGCAGCCAACTGTTTCTGCTGCGGTTTTGTCGGTTTCTCTGTCGCCGATGACTATTACGTTTTCTGGTTTTAATCTTAACCTTTCCATCGCCATTTTAATCTGCGTGATTCTGTCGAGGCTGTCTTCGCGGGTGATTATGACGTTAAATGAAAGAGTGAGGGCTTCGAGAATTCTTTGCACGGTTTTCTTTCCCTGCATCGTCACGAGTGCTCGCGGCAGGTTTCGATATTGTTGATAAAGCGTCATTCCTTCTTCAACAATCGTCATTCTCGGGAGAGCCGCGAATTCCATGTTGGTCCATGTCTCGAAGACGCGTTTTTTCAGCGTCGGGTTTAACTCGGCGATCGTTTTTGTTACGGGTTCAACACAGGGTTTTCCTGTTATTTTCTTAAACTCAGCGTACAATCCTTCATAGTCTATCGGTAAGTTAACCAATGTGCCGTCAAGGTCGAAGATGGCGGCTTCAATCACGTGTACATCGCTCCGAGCACTTTGCCGTCCTTAACGAGTCTGGCTGGAGCGTCTATGTGTCTTATCCAGTAAACGTTTTCTGGCAACGAGTCATACTTTGGTATGTTTGGGATTGCTTCCTTAAACGCGAGTTTTACGTAAAGGTATGGGATGTTGCCGTAATAGTCGCCTCTGAGTATCTTGCTCGCAAACGAGAAGAAATAAGACGTCGTGAACATTCTTCCAGCGTTTATTTCAGTGGCACACGGTACACCTTGCTCGTCTTCTTTCAAGTCTACGCATGCGATTCCGTTAAAATTCGAATCAACCACCAAGACTGCCTCGGTTCCTATCCTGTTCACTTTTGCGTCATGGATTGTTCTCTGAACAGCGGGCGTGCCCGTTACGCCTGACGGTGCGAGGTGTGGATAGATGTATTCCAGCCTTTCCCGTGTCATGCTGGTTACGAGTTCGCCGTCCTTCCATAAACTGTGAAAGGCCAAGTTTCTCCCTTTCAAATGCTTTTGCGCTATGAATGCCCATTTTTCGTTTCGGGCTTTCCAGTATTTTATCCAAGCCAGTGCGGTTTCCTTGTTGGTCGCTGGTGTGCTTCCGATGCCTCCGGCGCCTTGGGTTGCCCTTATCCATATGGGGGTTCCTAATTGTTCAAAAGCACGGTCGATGTCGGCTTCGTTTTTTATTGCTAAAGTTTCTGCGACTGGGACGTTTTTTTGTTTCCAACGGTTGGCGGATTCGTATTTGTCTTGGCAGACACGGACTGCTTCTTTGGAAGGAAGAAACATGTTAGTCTCTATTTTCTCTCTATTTTCAGAAAGCGTAAACACTTCTATGTCTGGTTGCGGATGCAGAAACTCGATTTTTTCTTTCTCGATAATCTCGTTTAGTTTTGCTATGTAGTCGGCGTTGTTGGCGCGTGGAACGAGATACTTCTTTTCCGTAGGCGCCAAATGGAAGAAGTTAGGGTTGCTTTCTGTGCCTATTATGTGCAGTTTTTCTGGCGCAAGCTTTAGTGACATGATGAAATTTATTCCCGCTGGTCCTCCTGCTCCCGTTGCCATTATGCGTTTTATAGTCATGTGCATCACATGAGAACGGCTATCAATGTGAAAACTGCGATTATAAGGGCTACGGTTGCGACGAGTTTGCGTTCTGTTAGCGGTCGATAATAGGCGATGAAGGTTAGTAGGCTTCTTCTGTGTTCTGCGCGAAGCTTGTTCCCGTCAAGAATCAGGCGCGCGGTTGTTCGAAAAATGAAGAAGTTCAACAGAATAAGCGCAGCGTTAAACACGTAAGGCAGAATGGAGATTAGTAGAGTTTGTTCCACGTTTGAGATTAACGCGTACGAGGCAAGAGATATTCCGATGGCGAAGGTACCCGTGTTTCCGACGAAAATTTTTCCCGCAAAATTAAACACTGCAAGCAAGAGGTACGTCGCCAACGGCAAGGCATAAAGCAGAACACCTTGACCAGATTTCACCATCAAACCAATCATAATGATGGACGGCCCAATGGTTTCTAGGCCGTTTAAGCCGCCGAGTTGGTTGATTACGTTGGTGGTTACTGTGATTATGAGGGGGATTATTATTATGTAGAAGTAGATGCCGAACTCTATCTTGCCGAAAATGTACGTCGCCATAGCCGTGCTTTCCGGGTGTAAGGCTTCACGCATCACGGCCAACGGCAACGCGGCAAAGAGGGGTAAGAATGCTTTGTATCGCCATCTGAGGCTCATCCAGTCGTCTAATAAGCCTAGAAAGCCGCCGAAGAGTATGCAGACGGCAAGTGCCAAGGCAGCGGATGAGAAGGAAGAATCTGACTGGTTATAGTAGGCATGTAGCAAGAACAAGTACACTGCACTGATTATGACGTAGATTACGCCCAAGCCGTTTGGAACAAGCGGTTTGTCTGGTTTATGTTGGTCCACTGCCTTTGGGAACAAGGCTTTCTAGTCCTTATAGTTTATCTTGTAAATCGCCACGATCGGATCGATGCCTATGTTGTAGGCTGGTCGTGTTGACGGGAAGAATGCGGCTTCTTGGAAGTACCCTTGCATGCCCACTGTCTCCGCGGCAGTTTCTGCGTCGTAGCCTAGAAGAACACGATCATGAGCATAGTACATTAACTTGTACAGCGTTGAACTCATCCCCACTTTGTTATCGACAAGGTTCGGGGTCTGTCCAGCCGGGGCTGTGTTGTCCTTTCCTAGGCTATAGTTCCCGAAAACGTTGTCGTTACCGTTAGCGAAGGTGAAGTTAGCCGCGATTTTCGCCATCCACCTCCATTTTCCTTCGTCTCCGTACTGTGCTTCGGGATAGTTATTCGCCGAATCGTCTTTGAAAGTGACGAAAACGAGGATGTAGTCGGGTCTGCCGAGTTGTTCCTTCAAGATTTTTATTGCTTGAGTTTCGTTGGACATGTAAACGGCGCCGATTAACGATATGTGTGTTGTGTTGAATGTTGCGTTGTCAGCGAGGGATGTTCTGTTACCTTCTACAGTTATCCAATAGCCGTAGTCCCACCAACTGCAAATAGTAGCGCCCGACGGCGTCGCAGTTCTCATCCACGCCAACGCGTCAAGCCAGTCAGTCAGGGGAAACGTGGCGCGTACGCCTATGCTGTCTGACGCTATGGTAACCGGAGAATACGCGTGACTAAACACTCTTGGAAACGGCAAAGCCACCGTCCATACTACAAGGAAGAACATGAGCAACACCATGATACCGCTAAACTCTTTACCAACTCTTTCCACACCGATCTTCTTTCCGATCGAAATCTTCGGCGTTTCTCTGACCAGAGTGAGGAAGGGCTTAACTATGCTCACCAAACCGTAAGCCCAAAGAATACAAAACGCGGGTGCAAGTAGCACAGTCAACCGTACCATGGACGAGGCAAAATAGAGCCCAGTTAACCCATAAATTGTTATGAACAAGTTTCGTTCCGTAAGGTTCCAGATGGCAAAGGCGAGTCCGATCAGGAAGAAGATTATGCCTACGCCGTAGTCGTAGTAAAACGTGCCCCAAGCAGTGATGCGGTGTTCCTGCACAGACTCGATTAACGGAACGCCCAGCCGTTCAAACGGGTTCAGTACGGAAATAAACTTTCCAACAGGAGAACTTATTAGCCCAACTTGTGAGAGCAGAGCCACCGCGCCGATTAACGCAGCAAAGAAAAGAATTATGTACGTTATTTTCCAACGGGGCGTCTGCACCGTTCGCAGTATTTCGCTAAGCAGAAGCAGCATGAAAACTCCCAAGACGGGCAATATAGCAGAACTAAACAGAAACGCGGGGGATAATTTTGGCACATGCATCGCGATGAAGAGTCCCAAGCCGAAGGTGATGCTGTAGGAAAAGAGTAGACGGCTAGAATATCGTCTCGTCAGGATTAGGACAAACACAAAAAGCGTCGTCATAGCGATCGGATAAAGCGAAGCCCCCCAGCCAGCAGTGATATAGCCCAACGTTAAGCCCGCTGCCACCATATAGCCTACGGCGAATTTTGTGGGGCGCTCTTTGTCTAGGCTTCTCAAGAAGAAAAGGGCGAACAATAGAATGGCTACTATACCGATCGACTCGTCGTCGAAGAACCCGAGCGACACTCTCGAGATGAATGACGGGTTTAAAGCAAGGAAAAGCATCGAGAAGATTCCGACAGTTTTGCCGCCGATGTCTTTACCCAAGAAGTATATGACCAAGCATGCGAGGGTGCCGAAGAAGGCTGGGAAGAGTATGCAGAAGTCTTTGAGGGTAATGTTAACACCTAGCAAGTGTACAATTTGATAAAGAAAAGACGCCGTCATCGGCAAACCAGGATACGCAAGGCCTGGAACATTCACGCCCAGAGGATACCAACGATACGTATCCCGCCAATTCAGCCACGAAGAAGGGTTACCCGCGTCAAACCATGTTGGGATTCCAGTGTTGGTTAAATATTCCGTGAAGCGGTATTGAAAGTAGGGGTCAAACTCGGATAAGTACATGCCCCACCGCATCGGAAGAATGCGGAGTACAAAAGCAAGCAGAAGAATAAGTACGACTATGGAGGTTGTTATGAGAGTTGAATGAGAAATTTTTGGACGCAGATTTCCTATCTTCTTCAGAGTATTCCAAATTTTTTCTCTGGTTGTCAACATGTAACCCTTCTTTTCACATCAAGATAAGTGAACCCTTTTATTTTCCTTACGGTTGATGCTTAAACAGTTTTTCGTGCATAGCCGCATTTTGTTGGGTCGTAGAAGGGGAATTTAACTATTTCTCCTTCAGTCATTTTTTCGCGTATCCTCACCTCTACCTTGTCGCCTACTGTTGCGTGCTCGGCGGCAACGTATGCCATGGCTATGCCGATTTTGAGTAGAGGAGAGTACGTGCCGCTTGTTACGGTGCCGATTTTTTGCCCGCCCTTGAACACTTCGTGGTGTTGACGTGGGATGCCTGCTTCCGACATGCGAATACCGACGCGTTTTCTTTTCACGCCCTCGGTTTTCTGTTTTTGCAAGGCGTCTTTTCCTATGAAGGCTTCTTTTTCGAGCTTCACGACGAAACCTAATCCTGCTTCTAGTGGTGTAGTGGTTTCGTCAATGTCGTTTCCGTAGAGGCACATGCCAGCTTCCAACCGCAAAGTGTCGCGTGCGCCCAAGCCGCACGGTGGTATGCCGAATTCTTCGCCCGCTTTTAAAACATTGTTCCACACTGTCACGGCGTTTCCGGGTTTTTCCAGCGGAGTATCCCAGACGAACACTTCAAACCCGTCTTCGCCCGTGTAGCCTGTTCTTGACAAAAAGGTTTTTATGTCCGCCAGTTTTGTCCAGCCGCATTTGAAACGTTGAATCATGCTGAGGTTTTCGGTGGAGATTTTCTGCAGCGTTTTTTCGGCTTTTGGTCCTTGTACGGCGAACATTGCGATGTTGTCGGAGACGTCTTCGACTTGGACGTTGAAATTTGCAGCGTTTTTAACGAGCCAATCGTAGTCTTTGTCTCGGTTGGCAGCGTTGTACACCGCGAGGAACTTTTCTTGCTCAAGCCTTGAAAGAACAAAATCGTCCTTTATCCCGCCGTTTTCGTTGCAGAAGGTTGAATACTGCGCGCTCAAGGGGGTTAGTTTTGCAACATCGTTTGTGGTCACGTAGTTAAGGAATTTTTCGGCGTCTTTGCCTATGATTAAAGCGCGTCCCATGTGGGTAATGTCAAAAATGCCGGCTCCGTTGCGGACTGCCATGTGTTCTGGGGTGATGTTCTTGTACCACATGGGCATTTCGAACCCGGCGAAAGGTTCCATCTTGGCGTTTTTGCGGTGAAACTCGTACAAATGCGTCTTTTTAATCAAGCATTTTCCCTCGTCCAGTTGCGTAAATGAACGTTACTCGTTAAAACGCAAGCGTGCTTAAAATTTTATTGTTTTTTTATGGGTTTGACTTCCACGTTTTGAGGAATGAACGACAGTTTTCTTCCGCATTTCGGGCATTTGCCGTTGTGTTTTTGGATGATCTCGTCGGGCGGCTTAAGATCCTCGCCTTCGTACAACATTTGACCACATTCTTGACAAACAACTTTTTGAGGCATTCTCCCTTTGCTCCCTTTACAGCACCAAATCTCAACTACCGCAACCTATTTATAATTATCGAAAAATCTTCAACGAAAAGGCTCTCTCAAAATGGAAAACTATACGCTTATAGTTACCGAAAAACCCGACGCCGCGAAACGCATTGCCCAAGCACTCGACGCTGATGGAAAACCACAAAACGCAAAAAGAAACGGTGTGCCCTACTTCGTCGCTCAACGAAACAGAACAATCCTAGTCGTTCCAGCAATCGGTCACCTTTACACGGTTATGCAAGAAGACGGAAAACGCGGCGGCTATCCAGTTTTTAATTTTAAATGGGCACCTCGTTATGCGGCAGAGAAAACTGCGCAAAGAACCCGCCTCTGGATAGACACCATATCCAGTTTTGCAGAAAACGCTGCTGATTTTATCGACGCATGCGACTATGACGTTGAAGGCAGCCTTATCGGCTACACTATACTCAAATACGCATGCAACGGCAAGGAACGGGTAGCTAAGAGAATGAAATACTCTACCTTAACGAAGCCAGATTTAGAAAAAGCCTACGAACAGCCCTTAGCCCACTTGGACTTTGCGCTAATCGAAGCAGGACGCACGCGGCATGAAGTTGACTGGTTGTACGGCATCAACCTTTCACGAGCCCTCACTCAAGCCGCAAAACGCCAAAGCGGAACATACGCCACGTTAAGCACAGGGCGAGTGCAAGGACCCACGTTAAGGTTTTTGGTAACGAGAGAACACGAAATAAACTGCCATGTACCTACGCCCTACTGGACTGTCCATGCTGAATTGGAAATTGATGGCAAAATTTTCGAGGCTGCGTACGAGAAAAGCGTTATTGGCAGTAAGGCTGAGGCAGCCGCGATTGTGGAGGCTTGCAAGGGTAAGTCTGGCATAGTCGACAGAGTTGATGTAAAAGAGAGCCATGTGGCACCTCCGTTTCCGTTTGATTTAGGTGCTTTACAGTACGAGGCTTACGGAGTTTTCGGCTATACACCGAGCCGCACAAGCAGCATCGCTCAAAGGCTCTATTTGGACGCGTTAATTTCGTACCCCCGCACAAGCAGCCAAAAACTTCCCAAAACCATCGGTTACAGGCAAATTTTGAACGGGCTGAAACGGGAAAAAACTTACGGCAATCTAGCGCAGGACCTTCTTGCAAAAGAAACATTAAAGCCAAATGAAAGAAAACAAGAGGACCCTGCTCACCCAGCGATTTATCCGACTGGAAACTTGCCCGACCGGCAATTAGATGTCTCTGAGAGGAGAATTTGGGATTTAATAGTGCGGCGTTTTATGGCTGTCTTCGGCGAGCCGGCTCTCAAGCAGGACATGCGAGTTTCCGTAGCCGTAGATGGGCATCACTTTTTCTTGCATGGTCGACAAATTCTCAGAGATGGGTGGATGCGGTTCTACAAGCCCTACGTACGTTCGAAAGAAATTGCACTTCCACCCGTTAAAGAGGGCGACAAAATAGACGTACGAAAAATAATCTGCAACGATAAATTCACAATCCCCCCACCAAGGTACACGCCCAGCAGCCTGTTAAGAAAAATGGAAACTGAAGGCATCGGCACCAAAGCCACACGCGCCGAAATCATCGAAACACTCTACAACCGCAAATACATAACAGACAAGACCATCGCGGTTACGGATTTGGGCTTCGACGTAACCGAAACCCTACACGACTTTTGCCCCGGCGTAATCTCCGTTGAGCTCACTAAACAACTTGAGCAGAAGATGGAACAAATTCAAAACGGCGAAGAAACCCGCGAAAACGTACTACGCGAGGCTGTAGCGTATTTAGCGCCTTTGCTTGAAGAATTCAAACGAAACGAAGAAGCCATCGGCAAAGCCCTAAGCGAGGCGGTTAGAAAGGCGAGAATTCAGGAAAGAATCCTCGGCAATTGCCCCGCATGCGGAACTGGCAAGCTCATGATACTCTACTCGCGCAAAACGGGCAAACGCTTCATCGGCTGCACCAACTACTTCAAAAACCAATGCAAAACAAGCCTACCTCTTCCGCAAAAAGGCTTGGTTAAAGCAACTGGTCGAACCTGTAGAGTGTGTGGCTGGCCAACGGTAACCGTGCGGTTTGCTGGACGAAGGCCGTGGCAGTTTTGCGTAAACCCGGCATGCCCGCAAAAACGGAAAGGGTCTGGGGGTTGACGGATGAAATGCAAGGTATGCGATAAAAGGGTGAAAGAAGGAAAAGCATACTGCGAACACCACGCGAAAGCATACGAAAACGTGGTCGATAAATACGACTCTTGGAACAAAGCCCTAGGCGTCACGTGGAAAGTCTACCTAGACGAAATCATAAAAAACCCGCTCACAGGGTCTTGGGCAAAAGAAGTTGCGCAACAGTTGCTCGAGGAAAATTCTATATCTGGAATAAACTCAAACTAAGCATCAACATTCAGGCACGTTTCAGTGGAGAAAACTATGAAGAAAATCCTTGTGCTCTATTACAGCAGAACTGGCAACACGGAAAAAATGGCGCATGCAGTGGCGGAAGGCGCTAGGACGGTTCAAGGCGTTGAAGTGAAACTGGATTATCATGTGACGCCCGAAGAACTCGCGAGTTTTGACGCTGTCGCGGTGGGAACGCCAACCTACCATCACGACATGAGCACTGACATTAAAACTCTTTTTGAAGAAGTTGCCGTGAAGAAACTCGAACTAAAAAACAAAGTCGGCGCGGCTTTCGGCTCTTACGGTTGGAGCGGTGAAGCACCGAGATTGGTTCTCGAAATTTTGAAGAACAAGTTTCAGATGCGTACTGTTGAGCCTCCGTTAATTGTGAAGTATGAGCCTGACCAAGTGGGCCTTGCAAAGTGCCGAGAACTCGGAAAGAAAATCGCTGAGCTTACGCTTGGTGTTTAGTCTTTTTTGAAGAATTCTGTGAGGCTTGTTTTTGGCTGTTGTTTTGGCGGGTAGAGTTCTTCTTCTTTGACGCCGAACATGGCGAGTATTCTTGAAGCCGCGGGGACGGCTTGGTTCGTGATGTAGTATTCAATGTCCAAATCGTCATGAGAAGCCAGCATGTAAGGCTTTGCGCGGGTGTAAAGTTTTCCTTCGCCCGTTGTGATTACGTAGCCTATTTTGTCGCCAAACGAAAGCGTCAAGCCTTCCTTTTCCAGTAGTCTCGCGGCTTCCACGTGCGGTGCTTTCACCTTGTACTCTTCAAGCGGTTTCGTCAGGGTTTTCCAGATAACAAAATCCTTGTATGGAACCTTGCGTTCCCGCATGTTTTGGATGTGCTCGCGGGTCAGTTTCACGGCTTTTTGGGAAGATTTCTCTTTTAGCAGAACCTCGAGAATTTTTTCTTGCAAGTCCTTCGCCACGTTTGCCCAGTCACCGCGTACGACTTCCAAGCCTACCATGTCGAGTTCACCGTTGGGCAGCAGTCCGCAGTAGCGTTTTTTGGCTTCAGTGAAAAGAATGCGTGTGTATGTTTTGTCGGGTTTTATCTCCAAGCCTAATAATTCATTGATCTCCTTGGCAAATTTGTCGATTTTTTCCGGTTCGTTTTTTACGAACACGCTGTCAGTGTCGCTGTAAATAATTGTCAAGCCCGTTTTTTGTGCAAGGGCTATGGTTTTCTGTATAGTTTCTCGCCCCCAAGCGGTGGCGGCTTCGGCGACGGGTTTGATGTACCATCGAGCGCCGATCCAGCCCGCGTAGCCATATAATGCGTTCGTGATAACTTTCACTGCTTTTTGCCGCGCGTCCAAAGCACGATATTCGGGGCTTTTCGGGTCGAGTTTGCCGAGTTGACGGCGTATTTCATCCCTTGTTTGAATTAGGTTGGACAATATTTCCTTGTAGAAGCCTGGTGGTTCCTTGCGGAAACGGTGATTCACTTCAGGCGCGGTGTTTACGTTGTTCGGTGAAATAGGCTCTTCGGGTGAAACGTACGTGTCTGGCGAGATGTTGTATGCAATCATAAGGCTCGGATACATGGCTTTGAAGTCGAGAACAGCAATGTTTTCGTGCATGCCCGGTTTAGGCGCTAAAACTACGGCGCCCGCGTAGGGAATGTATGGGCGTTCTTGTCGTTGCGGAATGAGTTCGTCTTTTTTGAATGCTTCCCGGATTAGGTACCGTTCTACACGGAAGCCTACGGCGGCGGTTCCAACATGGTCGAGCGGCAAGCCCACCAAACTGGAGAGTTGTATGGCAAAATCCAGTATAGCCTTCGCGATGCCTAAGATGCACACGGTGTTTTCTTGAGAATACTTAAGCAGCAAGGGGCGTTTTTGCTTGTTTTGCCAGTAGTCGGCCACGTCGGTTTCCTCGATGAGTGTCCGGTCCTTAATCTTCATCACGCCCAAGTAGTCTGCAAGGTTTTCAAGCGTCTTCAATTTCACTTCTGGAAACTCGTCCGCGTAATCGAAAAGATCCACGTTTGCTCTTCCAGTAACAGAGACATGCCCATACACGCTTGGGTGCGGCTCGGTTTCAGTTCGGTCGACGAAGAATTTCACACAATGCTTCTTTGCACGCGCGGCGAGATACTGCCAATCGTGACTGTTGCTTCCATAACCAACAATTACGTCTGGGTTGAATTCTTTAACATACGCCACGAAAGATTCGATTATTGTTTTATCATCAGACTCCTCCGCCGTGAACTGACGCGTCTCGCCATTGTTCGTTGCTACAGAAATTATAACTACGGGGTTTTTGTCCGGTTTCGCCGTGCCCTTTTCGCTGTAACAAATTATTGAGAAGCCTAGAATTCTAAGCGGAGGAACCTTTGTTTCCGAAATATACCGCGGGTAGGATTTTGCTTCGTAAACCTTGTTAATTTGGGCTTTTATCGGGGTTTTTGCTTCTTCAACTTCGATTTCGTGCCATCCGCACGGGACTACGCCGTTGTCGATGAGGTAGCGGATAGAGTATCGGATGTCGGTTTCAAGACAGTGTTCTACGTCGTTGGTTTTCTGAATGTTTTTAGCAAAGTTTGTTACGTCTTCGGGGTTTTGGCAGTAAACCTTGATTGCTTTTACTGGTTTCCCAAAGTATTTTTTGTCAAGTATTTCCATCTTTGTTATGGTAGGGTACTCATGCTTGTGTTGTCGGATACGTTCAATTATTGTGCTTGGGTTGGTTTGTTCTTTGGGGACTATGTAGAAGTAGGTTTGGAACTGTTTGTCGATTATTAGTATTCGTTTGGCGGTTTCGTCTACGCCCCACATCCATAGTTCGGGTCGTCCATTTGCCACTTCGTAGTTCACGTCTAAAAGCCAAAAAATCTTCTTCAACTCTAAACGCCTACGAATTAAAATGGGGGCTACACGTTTTTAACTTTTAAATAAGCCAGCGTCAATGTATTTCAACCGAGGCGTAGGTTTGAAGATTTTGGAAAAAAACTACAAGAAAGGCGTCGTCAAACTGATTCCAGAAACCCTTGACGACTTGTGGCACTTGTACAACATTATTTACGAGAACGACATCGCCTACGCTCGAACAACACGCGAGATAAAAATTGACAACGAATATTCCCGTCCACAAAAAGGAAAACGAGTCTCAGTTGTTATGGGCATAAAAATTAAAAACGTCCTATGGGACAAGTCACTGAATCGCTTGCGCCTCCACGGCACCATAGTCGACGCGCCAGAAGACGTTGCTGGAACAGGAACCTTTCAAACGCTTAACATTACTCTGGGCGATTCTTTAACAATAGTAAAAAAAGAGTGGGCAAAGCATCACGTTGATCGTCTTGAAAAGGCAAGCAGAACCGAGACGCCTCCGATAATCGTGCTTTCAATCGACGACGAAGAATACTGCATCGCCTTGATTAGACAGTACGGCGTCGACGTAAAAATAGAGAAGAACATAAAACTTTCAGGCAAACTGGAGGCGGAAAAACGAACCACAGATTTACACAAGGCTTTCCAAAACGCCACAACAGCGCTAAAAGACGTATGGCAAAGCACACGAAGCCCAATAGTCATTTTAGGTTTAGGCTTCATCAAAAACCAGTTCTTCAACCACCTCAGCAACGAAGCGCCAGAAATTGCAAAACACGTGATTGAAATCAAAAGCGTGAACAGCAGCGGCGTCGCAGGAATACACGAAGCCCTCCGCTCAGGCGTACTAAGCAAAGCGATAAAACATGTTCGAATCGCAGAAGAAGCGGAATTAATGGAGGAGGTACTAAAAAGGTTGGGAATGAACCGTCGAGACGTAAGCTACGGGTTCGCCGACGTGGAAAACGCCGACATGTACGGCGCCATCGAGACTCTACTTGTTTCAGACCTAACCCTGCGCAGTCTACCCGACGAAAAACGCTTGGCTCTGGAAAAGATTATGAACGAAGTCGAAGCAAAAAACGGAAAGATCGTCGTGATCAGTTCAGAACATGAGGCAGGCGAAAAACTCCAAGCATTGGGTGGAATAGCAGCGCTGCTAAGATTCCCAACAACATAACAAACCCAAACCACGCCTTGTTTTTCACACGGAGAACCCTGTTTTTCCCTAATCATATTTGCGGCATATTTGGAGCATCGGAAAATTCCTCCGTTTTCAATTGCTCATTTCAACCACAAAAAGGAAATAGTATTCAAAAAACTTGTAAAGAATTGTTTCGAAATGGTGGCAATGTGAACGACTTGCCCAAAAATGACCCTTCATTCCTTCGACAATTGTGATTTCTATGCCGAGCCATCACTTTAAAGGTTTTTAAGCATGAAAACCTTTAAACTAAAATTAGAGAGGAAACTGCGTTGGACGTAACGCAGACCGCTACTTTTGTAGGTCTAATAATTATGGCAATCTCACCATATGTCATCTGGATATGGCACTTCAGAGACTTGCTTAAAGCACGCATACGAGGAAACTGGACTGTGATTAAGCGCATGAACCTCAAAGACGCAGCACTGATGATTTTCCTTTTTCCATTCGTGCTAACAGGCGGCATAGGCGCACTCTGGCTCTATGTAAAAGGCTGGGAAGACTTCACACGCACCATAATAATATGCATAGAATTCGGCTTCATCGGCGGAATCCTCATAGCCTCAATCATGTTCATATTTAACCAAATCGGACTCTATCAAGCCAAAAAAAGAAAATATGAGATTCAAGAATAGCCTCAGAGTGAAGTGTAAGGCTTGTGGGTTTTGGATCGTTTTGAAGTTGACAAGATTTTCATTGAGCAATTTAATCCAGCAGAACCACAAGCCCTAATCCCCATGTATAACCCTCTGAATACTGATAATTGTAAGAAATGAGGAAGCGTTATAGCAGAACCTAAGGAATTAATCAGAATCGTTAAGGCATGACCATACAGTCGTTTTCCGTAACCTATCCCTATGATGCCCTGCATGTTTTGTCAACATCCCATAGAATACTGAACAAGGCTATACGCAACTTGCCCACGCTGGTGGGCGACGGGTCCTAAGAATATAAAATTGTGTGCGCATTTGCGGTATATTTGGAGCCTAATAGGATCATATATGGAAGAGGGGAGAGGGAAGCGCTGCACAGTCACACTTCCACACGCAGAAGATGACTCCCCATCAAAATCGCTTCTATTTACCGAAAACAGAAAAAAAAGGAAATTAGCGTCTAAGCAGGCTTAAGATGCCCGTACGTAACAGTATACGCAAAGTAAAGCCAAGCAACAGCGAACAACAAAGCAAAAACACCGAAAACTCGCCGCACCCATCTATTCTGCAAATGCACCGCAGGAACTGAAAGAACCAACGCAGCAGCAGGCGCCAAATAAAGAAGAGCACTCAAAAAGGGCTCTTTGGTAATCTTAACAGCATCAGTTGAATACGACAATATAGAATACGCATCGACAATCAAATAAAGCCCAACCACGAGAGCAAAGTACGAAGTTGCTTGTAAACCATGACCAAAATACAACGCCGCAGCAGTCGACAAAACCACGAGCCCACCTAACGTAGCAGCGCCACCAAAGAGCACATTATAAATGCCACCAGAAGAACTAAAAGGCCACTGAAAACTAATAGCAAGCCCAGTAATGAACAAGTAGAACCCGGAAAAACGTGCGTATTTAGCTTTTCGGTCTTTTTAGCCTTTTTTGATCGTGGGAGCAGTAA
>JABFQO010000007.1 GCA_019685575.1 Candidatus Bathyarchaeota archaeon A05DMB-4
TGGAATTCTACGGGAAGAGACAAGCTCGCAATAGTCATGTATGGAGGATTGGCATGGGTTCCTGATCGCGTCTACGTTTATTCCCTCTTCACACAAGATGCTATCGGCGAAAAAGAAAAACTAATCTACGATCTACAAGAAAATGGCTATGATGTATTATCGCCATGGCACGATAAAGTCTACCAAAATATTACTGAGTATAATGGAACAAAAGATTGGGTGTATGACGCTACTGTGTGGGCTATTCAGAACGGTTACCACTAGTACCTGTTTGGGTTTTCTGCTGGAGGCGTTGTCGCAGCATATGAAATTCAAAAAGACTACGCAAAAGTCTTCTCAGCCGCAGTGGTTGCTTCCGCTCCAGTAAACTTGGGACCTGGAACAGGCATATTTAACTCAGCAGAAACCGCTACAAACGTGAAAACGTGCACATCTTTCATTGCTGGAAAAGATGACTATGCATTAGGCGACATTTACAACCAAACGTCAAGATACTTCCACAACACAAACGCACATAAAGATTGGCACAAATGGGATAATGGGCATGACATTTTCAACTGCCATTGTCTAACTCACCCGAACGAAGAAGTTTCAGCCGCCGTCATCGCATGGTATGATAAGCATTCAGCTCAGCTTAGGAACCCAAGCTTCGAAGACAGATTAAGGGGCGTCTGGGAAACAGCGGACTGGCAAACCAGTGCCAGTGGCTGGAGAGAGCTCAAAGGCGACATTAACGGCGATGGTCTCGTGAACATTATAGACATGAACCTCATAAACCCAAAATGGGGCTCTAGAGTAGGAGATCGAGTCTATGATTGGCGGTGTGACTTAACGGCGACGGCATCATCAACATTGCAGACGTTAATATAATGAGTGGAGATTGGCAGAAACGTGCAAATCGTGTTCATGGCGGATATTCTCGCTACATTGATGGCGGAACTGGCAATATAATTTGGCAGTGGATAAACGGCTCAGTCGTGGACACGCTCAAGGGCAAACAAATAACATTTACCTTCCAGTTCCGTCCCGCGGCAATACCGCCTAACGCCTCGTACTATATGGAGGCGGATATATGGTACTACGATTCAGTCGGCTTAAGAGTCATTTGTGGAAACCGTGTCTACTACAACCAAACCATCTGGCACACAGCCACCGTAACCGCAAACCTCCCAGCATCAACCCACACTGCCGTGCAATTAAGCATATACGGACGCCCAGAATTTACAGGATGGATAGACAACACAACAGTAACCACACATTCCTAAAACACTCTCATTCCTTTTTGCCGGCACTCTAATCGTTGTAGCAATTGTTAAAGAGGGGTACATTGAAATAGTTAAAAATGGTGTTCCACGTGTCCTACATGGAAGTTTGGAAGGTATTAGAGGATTTGATTGAGGAGTTCCGAAAACGGGACGAAACAGTGCCTTCGGAGATAATGGAAGATTTGCGTTCGGCAAAGTCGCTCATAAACGTCCAACGTGCCGACCCTTCTCACTTGAAAGACAGTGTTCAGATTGAGGTTTACTTAGAAAACGTCGAATCTTATCTCATATCTAAAGCGCAGGAAAAGTTTGGCAAAGAATTCGCCGAGCAGTGGATGAACAAAATCAAGAACGCTAGGACGGGCATTCTTGAAGAGACGGTTGAGGGTTCTACAGTTTCCAAGTTCGTACCCGGCGTACCTAGAGACGCAACCTGGATTCGGGTAAAGATTTCTGAGGATATTCCACGCGTCGCAGTCGAAGCGATCGCTCAGGAATCTGCACTCTCAACCAAGATGCAAGATAATGAGTTTTTGTTGGTTTATGGTGAAGAAGAAAAAATCAAGTCGTTTGTAAAGAAGTTAACAGAAAAATTCCGTGGCGCAAGAAAAACTTGAACAAGCTCATGAACATAAGAGTTAAAACTGCTGGATGTATATTACAGAATAATCTTATAGAAGAGAAAATCACTCACGCCGCGGAGCGACACGGGAAGCCATGCCCTACATCAAAAAAATAGAACTGAAAGGGTTCAAATCATTTGGTCCAGAAACCGTCACCATCACTCTAGACAAAGGCTTCACCGCGGTCACGGGTCCGAATGGAAGCGGAAAAACAAACGTTGTCGACGCCGTGCTTTTTGTTTTAGGCGAATTAAGCTCAAGGCGCTTGCGGGCGGAGAATTTTTCGAGACTTATCTTTCATGGTTCCCCGGAGGCTGGCGTCGAGAAGGCGAACATGGCAAAGGTCGTTATTCAATTCGACAACACTGACGGACGAATTCCCATAGAAACCAGCACGGTAACAGTTTCTCGAGAAGTGTTTAGGAATGGACAAAGCGTTTACCGCGTTAATGGCAGAACCTTTCCCCGAGCGCGCGTTCTCGATTTGTTTTCTATGGCTGGCTTGAGTTCAACTGGTCATAACGTGATTCTTCAAGGCACGATTACCCGTTTAACTGAGATTTCGTCTGACGAGAGAAGAAAAATTATCGAAGACCTAATAGGCATCGCGCAGTATGACGCCGAGAAGGCGCAGGCTGAGCAGAAACTTCGAACCGCCGAGATTTCCATCCGCACCGCCATGGGAAGAATAGATGAGGTGCAACGAAGAGTCGATGACTTGGAGAGAGAACGCACTGAGCTGCTTCGTTACAACTTCATACAGAAAGAAATAAAACGTCTCGAAGCCATGAAATTCAGCTACGAAATTAACAAAATAAAAGAGAAAACCAGCGAAGTCACGGCGAGGCTTGAGGAAATCAACAGCAAATTGGAAAGCCTCCGCCAAATAAGAGAACAACACCGCACGCAAAGACACGCTATCGAGTCGGAATGGAGAAAACTAAGCTCCGAAATGGTCGAAGAAGGCGGCTCAAAAGTTTTAGAGGTTCAAATCAAAATCGGAGACCTAAAATCCAAACTTACCGAACTCGTCACAAAAATCGGAGCTGGAACCACTAGTTTTGAAGGCTTAAAAAAAGTCGACGAAAATAACACGCAACAGTTGGAGTCGATAAGGAAAGAGATCGTTGAAAACCGCAAAAGAATCGAACGCCTACAACGCCAAAAAGACAGGCTACAGAAAGAAATGGACGCGAAGCAAGCAAACCACGACGCGCTGGCAAATGAGACCAACCAGTTATGGAAAGACTTGGGAGAACACAACGCAAGAATTCGAGAGATAGAAAAACAACTCGACAACCTTTACCGCAACCTTATGGACCTCCGCACCGAGCACGCTCGAAGCCAAACAACGATTAAAATTCTTACACGTAGGCTGGAAGACCTGAACAACCGTAAAAACCGGTTCGTCACAACGCTGGGCGAATTGGAAAAATCTCGCACAGACCTTGAAGAGGTACAGAAGGAACAGAAAAAACAGTTGAAAAGTCTCGAACACACGCTGGAGAGAAGAATCGCGCAAAAAGACGCTGTAATACGCGAAGTAGACGAGGCAGGAAAAATCGCCGAAACAGCAAGAGAGGCAGTTGTTGAATTTGCGACCCAACGAGAACTGGCAGAAACCGTAGCAGCAGAAGAAAACGCGTTAAGAAACATAGAAGAACTCGCCCGAATCGGAGTTATCACAGGCGTTTATGGACGCTTACGAAACCTAATCAAAACCGAAAAAACCTACGAACAAGCAATCGAAGTCGCCGCAGGAGGATGGCTCGACGCACTCGTAGTGAAAGACATCGAAACAGCCTTCACATGCACAGAAACACTAAGACAACTCAAACTGGGCAGAATAAAAATCATCCCAATCAAAGGGCTGGTCAAACATCGAGAGTTGAAACTGCCGCGAACCGAAAGTCGAGGCGGAATAGCCTCAAATTTTGTCAAATGCACTAAAGAACACATGCCCGCCGTTGATTTCGTCCTAGGCGATACGATTATAGTTGATAACGAAAAAACCGCCATGAAAATCGCTCAGCAAGGCCACCGCACAGTCACAATCAACGGCGACCTCTACGAACCCGGAGGCGCACTTGAAAGCGGCTACTACCGTGCCCCAATCGACTTTTCCACAATAATCCCGAGCGAAAGCGCGATTAAGAGGCTGGACGAAGCCGTCAGCGCCCTTAGAGAACATTTAACTCGACGAGAAAGCGCGGTCTCGAGTTTGGAGGAAGAAATCGACAAGCTCCGCGTGGACATCACGAAGATGTCTGAAGCCATCGCCACCCTCGACGGCGAAATCGACAGAATTAAACGAAGCGCAAAGATTACTCAACACAACATCCGACGCGTTGACAACTACATAAAGGGTTTACAAGAAAAATTAGACAAGGAAAAAACCCAAACCGGACTGCAAAAAGCCCAACGGCAAAGCATCCGAAAAGAAATACAGCAACTCCGCACCGAATTGGCTACGTTAAGACGGAAAACCGACCTTTCCCTCATTCAATCGATGGAGGTTCAACGCGAAAAACTCGCAGACGAAATCATAGAAATGCGACGCAAACTCGGCACGATCGACACTGAAATGTCAACGCTTCATTCAAAATACGAAAATGTTCTGAAACCTTCCTACGAAAACATCAAAGTTCAACTTGGAAAAGTAAGGAAGCAACTTTCAATCGTAGAAAAAGAAGTCAACGAAGCACTCCAAGAGCGAGAACGATTAAAAGAAGAACTTTTGACACTTGAAAAGTCACGAGAAGAGCTTTCGCACTCAGTCTTGTCGGCGCGTAAAGAAGCCAAAAACTTCACCGACCAAATCGACAGCATCGACAAAAAACTTCGGCACCTAGACACGGAGTACGAACAAACCGAACGAATATACAATCAACTTCAACTCAGCCTTCAGACAACTCAGCTTCAACTGGAGCAATACTGGCAAAGATTAAGAGAATTCGGCTGCGAAAAACCACTCGTCGTGTCGCCTGAACAATTAGCCGAAGCCGAAACGTCACTGAAGATGATGCAACTGGAACTCGAAAGATTAGGCGCCGTCAACCAACTAGCCCTCTCCCACTACGCGGAACAGGTTTCACGTTACCGCGAACTATCGGTGCGCATGAACGAACTGGAAAAAGAAAAACAAGCGATCCTCGACTTCATGGAAGAAATTGAACGGAAGAAACGGACAATTTTCACAGAAGCCTTCCAACGAATAAACACCAACATCGGCAAATACTTCTCCAAACTCACAGGCGGCGGCGAAGCAGTACTCAAACTCGAAGACCCCGAAGAACCTTTCCGCGGCGGCATCGACATGATCGTCACTTTCCCCAACAAACCCCCAATAATCGTGAGCGGCGCCAGCGGCGGCGAAAGATCTGTAGCCGCGGTTGCATTCATTTTTGCGCTTCAAGAATTCACTCCGGCTGCGTTCTACATTTTCGACGAGATCGACGCGCATTTGGACGCGTTTCACGTTGGTAAGCTTGGAGAGCTTTTGCGGGAAGAAGCTGAGAAGACACAGTTTATCGCGATTACGTTGAAGCCCGAGATCGTGAACAAAGCGCAGAAGATCTACGGCGTCTACGAACGCAACGGCATCTCACACGTGGTTGCGGCTAACCTAAAGGAGGTTGCGGCTTAGCTGTCAGCACCTGCTAAACGGCCGTTCTTTATGTACCCGCCGTGGAACATTCTCTTCGAAGTTCACAGATTGGAGAAGCTTTCGCCTTGGAACATCAACATTTCTTTTCTCTTGCACTCGTTTTTGGATGAGATGGCGAAGCGGGGGAAGGTGGATTTCCGCGCTTCGGGTGTGGCATTGGATTCTTCCGCGTTTATTTATTTGATGAAGACTAAGCTTTTGTTGAGGTTAGAAGAGCCGCCCGTTACTCCACAGAAGCCGTCGGATTTTGTGCCTCCGCCTCTTTTCCTTCCGCTAAGGTACGAGTTGACTTCGACAACGATCAAGGATTTGCTTGAAGTTTTGGACGAGGTCCTGAAGGGAGAACGGTTGCTTCCATTAAAGCCTCATTTGGAGCCAATTTTGCCTCCGCCACCCTCAGATTTGTTGCCGCAGATTGATTTGTATTTGATGGCGATTGAGGAGCAGATGGAGGTTCTTTACGATTCGCTCGTTGGACGCTTAAAAGACGGCGGTCCGATCCAGTTTTTCGAGTTTGTAAAGGGCTACGAGCGCATAGAAGCGATCAAAACCTTCATTCTTCTTCTCTTTCTCGCCCAGCGTGGAAAGGTTAGTTTGTGGCAGGACCAAGAATCTGGCGATATTTATATTACATTGGGAGAAAACGCTTATGGAACAAACAAGGCAGGAAATGCCTAAGATTCTTCTTGAAGAAAAACAGAAGCGCGATTTGGCTTTGTTGGAAGCCGCGTTGTACGTGGCGGGTCGACCGTTGGATTTGAAGACGCTTTGTTCCGTGTTGAAGACGCGTTCTGAGGAGAAAGTGAAGCGTTTGGCTAAGATTCTTGCTGATGAGTATAAATCCCGCAACACTTCTTTAGAGATTCTGGAACTTGCGGACAAAAGATTCGTGCTACAGTTGAAACCCGAATTTACCCCCCAAGTGCGAAGGCTTGCAATCCGCCCGTTGCTGTCCACAGGTCCCTTAAAAACCCTAGCGTACATCGCTTTCCGTCAGCCAATTCCACAAGCTCGGGTAATCGCGGTGCGAGGCAGCCATGCGTATGGGCATGTTAAACAGTTGGAAGAGTTGGGGTTGATCGTGCGTGAGCGTGTTAAACGTGGGATGGTGATTCGCACTACCGAGGTCTTTGCGGACTATTTCGGTTTGAGCCACGATGTGCGATTGATGAAGCGTCAACTGGGTGAGGTTTTCAAGGGTTACGAACAACTTGACACTTGAGCCTAGGGTTGTTTCATCGGGTGATTTGTGTTTTAGGCACGGGTTTTAGACCGTTTATTAACTTTTTGAAGGAAAACAAAAACTGTAATTCACTTTTTGGTCGTTTCAATCAAAGCCTTTTTCATAACTTCGGATGGTGCGGTTGTTTTTATTCCTCTTGTGTGAAAATGCGTGGGCGAACCGTGGTAGTTTGCGGTTTCCAGTTGATTAATGACATTTTTTAATGACGGCACGGGTAACCCAAACTTGTCACACATCTTATCAATCACATAATATGTTGGCGGAGCATCCACTTCATTCTCAGCCAGAGACAACAATTTATGAACCCTTCTTGTCTGGCCTAACCTTTTCCCGGCGAGTTCTTTCTTCATTCTGGAACAGAATTCTTTATCGAAAATTTTTCCCAACCAAAGAGGACCCGCGACGCTTAGTTTGCTGTGGCATTCTGGGCATTCGAGTTTAGGCATCGACCACAAGCCCTTGACGGTTTCTCGGTGAAAACAACGGAAACAATGCAAAACGTAACCCATTTCCTTTAGGCCACTGTCTGCCTTTTGAGCGCTGTAGCTGGCAACTGCGTAAACGCGAAGATAATGGTCAGTGCTGTGACAAAACACAATTCTAACGCCAACATCGTGCTTAGCCGCCACTGTGACTAGGCATCCAGCCAACAACCGCACTGCCAACTCATGGCAATATTCTGTCCTTAACGGTTTACCTCCATACTTGCGAACACAAGCCCGAGGATGCACACCGCACAACGGCGCCATGTCCGTCGCCGTCAAAGCCAGTAATCCGCCGTCCCGTAAGGCACGAATTGCACTGTCCAGATAGGGCGCTGGAGAACCAAACGGGTCAACATCAACATAGTCGAAACGCTTTCGCGGCGCAGCGTACATGCTTAGAAACAAGTTTGCATCCAAATTCTCTATGCTAACCTTGCCTGCAACATTGTTTTCTTTGACGTTAAACTTGGCAAGCCTCGCCGCCTCTTCTCTGATATCGTTCAAAAAAACGCGGCCAACACCCTTTACTTCAACCGCGAACCTGACACCTCGAACCCCGCAGCCAGTCATAGGCTCGCAAACAATCACTTTCCGCCCGACGATTTTCTGTTGAGCCTGCAGAGCCAAAACTGCCAAGTCACGGTTCAACTCCATGACTGGATTAAAAAACACGGGCAAACAAGAAGGCAAAACCTCGCCGCGCTTCGGCACGTAAACCTTTATCGATCCTTCTTCTACAATCTCAACCGGAAAACCCAACTCTGTCATTTCAGCGAACCACAAAACTCGTTAACATCCACACTTGATATATAATGATTTATGCATCAAACAAAACGCGTAATCCTCATCACGGGCAGACCGGGCATTGGCAAAACAACCGTGGTAATGAAGATTGTGGAAGAGTTAAGAGCCAAGGGTTGTAAGGTAGGCGGCATGACGAGCGGAGAAAAACGCGAAGATGGCGCGCGTGTGGGATTCCAAATTCAAGACATCACAACCGGAAAGCAAGGCTGGCTGGCGCATATCAGGCAACCGAACGGACCAAAAATAGGCAAATACCGCGTCAACATAAACGACCTTGAAAACATCGGTGCAAAAGCCGTCGAAAACGCCACAGAAAACGCGGACATCGTAGTCGTTGACGAAATTGGACCGATGGAACTTTGCTCTCAAGCGTTTAGACGAGCAATCCTTCGAGTAGTAGACGGCGAAAAACCCGTAATCGCCACCGTACACTTCAAGGCTACAGACCAATTAGTGAAAAAAATCAAGACACGAGAAGACGCAGAAATGTTCGAAGTTACACTCGAAAACCGAAAAAACGTCCATAACGTTATTATCGCCTTAGTAACCAAAATTCTAAAAGAAGGGCATAGTTGACATGTTAATCGCAGGCGTGGACGACGCGGGAAGAGGCGCCATAATCGGCCCACTCGTAATTGCAGGCGTTTTGCTGGAAGAAAAAAATCTGCCGAAACTCACAGAATTGCGGGTGAAGGATTCTAAGATGCTTTCACCTAGGAGACGCGAAGAACTGGCGATTGAGATAAAGAAGCTTGTGCTAAAATTCCATGTGGAAAAGTTGTGGCCCGCCGAAATCGATAAAGTTGTTGACAGCGGAAGAAAACTGTACAAACTGAACCGTTTAGAAGCAAAAACCATGGCGAAGGTCATCGAAACCCTCAAGCCCGACGTTGCTTTTGTAGACGCGTCTGACATACTGGAAAAACGTTTCGGAGAACATATACAAGAATGCCTCTCCTTTAAGGTTCAAATAATTTCAGAACACAAAGCCGACCGAAACTACCCCATCGTCTCAGCAGCGTCAATCATAGCAAAAGTAGAACGCGACAAGACAATCGCCGAGTTGAGCGAAAAATTTGGAAACATCGGCTGCGGTTACCCTTCCGACCCAGCGACCATAAATTTCTTGGAAGAGTGGCTTGGGCGGTATGGTTCATACCCAGATTTTGTGAGAAAATCTTGGAAACCTGCGAAGAGGCTCAAAACTAACGCCGAGGCGAAGCAGACCACGTTTTGAAGGAGAAGTTAGCCTATAGCAGTTCGCGCAACTGGCGTAGGTTGTCGATTTTTTCCAGTTCTTTGCGGTCGATGCATTTGATGTGGTCGTTTTTGGCGTTTTCTTTTTCAGTGATTAACACGGGTTGAGCGTCGATTACTTTGCTTACGCTGATGATTTCTTCGACTCTTTTTTCGAGGTTGGGTTCTTTTCTGCTTGCTACGCCGCCCACTATGTTAACGTGTTCTTTTTTGGAGTTGGCGATAAAGTCGAACGGTGCTCTTTTCACGTGAGCAACAAAAACATTAAGCCTTGACAGTTTTCTTTCAACAACGCGGAGACAATGGTGGGTGCTCAGCAGAAGTTTCGCTTTCGAAAGAAAACCCGTGTCTTGTTCCGGCGGCGGTTGAAACACGTCGATTTCCTGCACTAACGGAACCCCAAGCGCATATTCGAGGTTGTAAGCCGCAGAAATTGAAGCCTTGACCTTTCCTTTCTCATACCCATAAAGCGTTCTTCTCGAAATTCCCGTCATCTCAGCGAGTTTGCCCACAGAGAGTTCGAGGCTTTGCCTTTTCTTTCTAATTTTTTCGCCGTCAAGCCTCACATAATAGCCTCCGGGGGTGGCGTCCACGAGTGGATTTCTGCCGTGAAGGATTATTTCTTCAAGCGTCATGGGAGTGACGGCGTAAATACCGTAGCGAGAATATATCGTGTCGTCTTCCATGAGTTTGTGATGACTTTTCTCGCCGATAAGCAAGGGAACCGCCGAAAGATGCTTGGACAACATTTTAAGCTCCAGCGCATCTCTAACGGAAACGTTGCCTATGTTTTCGTGGGTCTTTATAAAAGCAAGTTGAAACTTTCTTCGGGCAACCATGTCGAAACAACTAGGTCTTGAACAACATCTTTCGGAAACGTCGAAGCCAGCTTTCCTCAGAGCAGATTCAGTAATGTCGGTCATTTCTGCTCGATTCACGGTCCTCCCTCAAACAAGAAAGAACCTTAAGAAGCGTCCGATATAAACCTACTTACTCAAAAATGTACCCTTAAACACAAAAGGATTCAAATTTTTTGTAAAAAACAAAAAACTGCCAACGCTTTAAACTTATTGTTTGTGTTTTCTGGCTACAACCATGGCGTGAGCTTTTTCGAAAGGCTCGAGGGGCACGATGTCGCTTATTTTGAAGTCACGTTCTTTTAGCACTTTGACTTCTTGCCTATACACTTCTGACGGCTCCTTCGTCACGTCGATGCTCTGAGACTTTACCGCAAGCATGACCCAGCCATTTTGTTTTAAGAAAAGGTCGGCGTTATCGGCTAAGATTTTGGCTTGCTCGGGCTGGGCGACGTCGCAGTAAATGTCATCAACGGGCTCCACAAACATCGCATACCGCTGAGGTGTTCTGGCATCCTCGAGCAACGGCGTCATGTTACGCCGAAAAGCACACACGTTGTTCACCAGTTCCCTCATAGAACGCGACGAAAACTCTACACAATAAACGTGTCCGCCGTCGCCTACAATATCAGACACGTGACTCGCGGTTGTTCCAGACGCTGCCCCCAAGTATAACACCTTATGCTGAGGCTTTATCGGCATGGTTTTTAATCCCTTTAAAATCGCGGCCGCAAGTTTGCTCCTGAAAGCATCCCAAACTCGGTATTCCACGCCTTTCCAAACGATTAACCGTTCATTATAAACATGTCTTCCCGGCGACAGATTCATTGTGGCAAGTTTTTCTGCGCCATCCTCGAACACAGCAAGGTATACTCCGGAAAATTCTGGGTGAGGCTTAACGTTTACGACCACGTTTGAATCTCCTCGACGGCGTTTCCTTAGGCTTCTGCCATTGCGATGCGGAAGTAGAAGGCGGCTCGACGTATTTCTCATGGATTCCTTTAATTCTTCTCTCTAAATCTGCTTTCAACTCGTCGCCAACGTATTTGCCACCATAAGCGTCTATCCTCGCAGCAATAGCGATTTTTCCAGCCAATGCACGGGCAACTTTCCCTCTCTGCCACCGCGCTGCCTCGTGAATTGATGCGTGCTGAAACAGTAGTCCATGCTTTGGCGGTCGAGCCCCAGTTTTCAACGCCCTAAACAACGCCTTCTCAGCACCCAAAACTTGGATCGTGCTCGCGGGCATTTTCGCCAAGTTGGTTAACCCGCCGGCTACTGCGATCAGCCTCGCGCCGAGAAGCGAACCAACCACAGCGGTTATGTTGGGCGCAACTTCACTCATGGCTGAATCAATGTGTGCCTCTAATGCTTGCCTGACCTCGTAAAGCCCCAATGTGGTTTTGCATAATTCTTTTACTTGCTTCATGTCGTCTTCTCTTACTGCCGCTCCCATGGAAGACGTTGCAGCATTCGCGATTTGTTGAGCCTTGTCACGTGGCAACCCTTCTTTTTCAAGATTCTCCAAGGTGAAATTTTCTCGCGCACCAAGATTCAGAACCAGTCTCGCGTAGGTCTCGTGTCTCTCCAAGAGACCGTCTAACTCTGGAAAATGCAAACCGTACCATTCACGTATCCTACTCATGAAAAGATTAACCGTCTTGTCCAAGTCGTCGATTGACAAAATGACTTGGGCAACCATCAAATCACGCTTTTCTACAGCTACCCGCACACGTCTCTTAGTCAACGCAACTGAAACGTCACGAACCCAATCGCGGAACTCATCAGATGTTCTCACAAAGCCCGCATCAACCGCAAACTGAGCCATACTCTTGTTCAGTAAGCTTTCCACAGAAGAAAGTTTGACTGCTTCCACTTGGACGTTGAAAAGTTCCTTCACATTTTTACCGATTTCCGAACTCTCCAAAGCAAACTCGCCATACCCTTCGTCGACAAGTTTCTTAAGGAGTAATTGAAGCTCTTCAACCACCACTCCAGTTTCAGATTTGAAAATCTTCTCCGCAACCATGTCCGCATCCTTTCTGAACAAAACTTTATCTATCAAACGGTTAGTCTCGTCAAAAGCAAAAAAGCCAAGTATGGAGCCCACGATTTTTGCTTTCATGCTTCATCCTCCATCATCGAATTTCTCAGCAACTTTAGAATCCTTCAAGCCGAGATAAAACCATTCCTCCTTAATAGACTCCGCTTCACGTAATAATTGCGGAAAAATGAAAAAACAAGCAGGAAAAAATTGGAAAAATGACGTAAGTTGAAGATTTTTCTCGAAGAATTTTTCACAAATTTTATATAATAACGCTAGGTCAGATATTAATCGAAGGAGTTTGGTATGTTAAGGTATAGGTACGCCTTAACAGAGGAAGGCAAGAGACGTTGCAAAAGCAACGAGTTTTACTTGCAAGACACTGCTAACTATAGGGGTTACACCGAAAGAATATTCACCCTCCTGTACCGATCCGGATCGCCCATGACCGCCCGCGAAATAAGCGAGCTTACGGGTATAAAAATCCGTTCAGTAAACGGTGTAATCACCTTCAACATCGGCGCAGGCTACATCACACGCCTACAGATAAAGTAGGCTGTCCTTCGCCGTCTCCTTCTTTTTCTCGTCAAAAAGTGAATAATATAAATCCTAGTCCGGCGAATACGTAGCAGATGGCGAGTTTATGTGGCTCGTTGGAG
This sequence comes from Candidatus Bathyarchaeota archaeon A05DMB-4, assembly GCA_019685575.1. GTDB lineage: Archaea > Thermoproteota > Bathyarchaeia > Bathyarchaeales > SOJC01 > JABFQO01. Next base: position 12,905 of record JABFQO010000007.1, read on the forward strand.
AAAGCCAAACTTGAAAAGTAAACTGAGCATCGATTTGGCTGAACTACGATTGGCTAACCCTGCAATGCTTGCTGCCGGAATTTTAGGCATGACTAGCTTTTCGTTGAAACGCGTGGCAGAAGCAGGGGCGGGAGCAGTAGTGACAAAGTCTGTGGGCTTAAAACCCCGAATGGGCTATCCAAACCCGACCGTGACACAAGCAGAAGGTGGCGTACTAAACGCTATGGGGCTCCCTAACCCGGGAATAGATTACTTCGCCGAAGAAATACGAAAGACAAAATCAACGGTAAACTGCCCAGTAATCACGAGCATCTACGGCTTCTCAGCAGAAGAGTACGCGAAAATTGGAAAAAAAGCCGAGGAAGCAGGCACGGATGCTTTAGAGTTGAATGTTTCTTGCCCACACGTGGAAAAAGTCGGGTGCGAAATCGGGCAAGACCCTAAAATACTAAAGACCATAGTTAAAACCGTGAAAAAAAACGTAAGCATACCTGTTTTTGTGAAACTAACGCCTAACGTCACGAACATCATTGAATTCGCCAAAACCGCAGAAGAAGGCGGTGCAGACGCGGTTACGGCAATTAACACCGTCCGAGCCATGGCAATAAACGTGGAAACCAAAAGGCCAATACTTGGAAACAAACTCGGCGGACTTTCAGGCCCCGCCATAAAACCCATAGCGCTTAGATGCGTCTACGAGATTTACCCCGAAGTTAAAGTGCCCATAATAGGCTGCGGCGGCATACGCAGTTGGCGAGACGCTGTGGAGTTCATACTGGCAGGCGCAACTGCAGTTCAAGTTGGCACAGCCATCTCGTTTGAAGGACCAGAGGTTTTTCAATCGATTAAGAAAGGAATTGAAGCTTATCTAAAGAAGGAAAAGCATGGGAGCGTAAGAGAGATTGTCGGTTTGGCACACCGAGGCTAATAGTCTACGGGTTGTTCCGTTAAAGAAAGCGAAACAAGAGAACTCTTCTGTAAAAACACTGTTTTTTGACGATGAACTCTGCCGAAAAGCCGTGCCCGGACAGTTTATTATGATTTGGATTCCTGGATTAGACGAAATTCCGATGAGCATATCCTACACTTTCCCTCAGGGCGCATCTGTTAGCGTGGAAAAGGTGGGTCCAGCAACCGAGGCTTTGCATGCACTGCGCGCGGGCGACTTGATTGGCATCCGTGGACCCTTCGGCAACGGATTCCGCTTAATGAAGAAGGGAAGCGTTCTTATCGTCGGAGGCGGCACGGGACTTATTCCGTTAACGTTTCTTGGCGAAAAACTGGCAAAGTTAGGCGTAAAAATAACTTTTATGGCGGGCGCTAAAACAAAGGAGAAGTTGTTGTTTACAGATAAAATTGGGTTGCTTGCTCGGAAAAACCGAGGAAAAATGATCGTCACCACTGATGATGGAAGTTGTGGAATACGATGCCTAGTCACTGACGCAGCAGAGGAACTGCTGGTTAAGGAAAAGTTTGACATGATTTACGCTTGCGGCCCGGAACCCATGATGTACAAAATGCTTTCACTCGCCGAAAAGCACAATGTCGCATTCCAAGCAAGCCTAGAAAGGCTCATGCGATGCGCTATGGGAATTTGTGGAAGCTGTATGCTTGGCAAGTTTCGAGTATGCGTGGACGGTCCGGTTTTCACAAAAGCACAATTGCGCGCTGTGAAGGATGAATTCGGACGTTTTAAATTGAATTTTAACGGAAAAAGGTTGAAGATTTAACTGTTTTGCATGTGCTTGGTTGATGATTGTTGCTGAGTAAAAGGTTCTAATTCAGACACGTATCTGAACTCGAAATATGTCGTGTTTTGATGAAAAGATTAAAAATCTTCTTCTCGTGTTAAACTATAGGAGACAGCAGATTTTGAGACGAACAGAGAAGGCTGACAAACTCAAAATGATGCTCAAAGACCAAGGCTATTCAGAGAAGGCGACCCGAGAAATTCTGAAATGGTACGGCGAAAACTCCTAACTATCATCGTGACTGGACAGATTCTTACTTCAAAAAAGTTATATGCATGTGTAGGCATCTGTAGGGGTTGGCGGGAAAGAATGACCGGTGACTGCCAAATTCGAAACTGATTCTCGTCGTTGGCTTACTGAAGATTATCGCCCGCTTGACCTTGAGAAAAAAGTACGCGAATTCTGGAAAATGAACAAGACCGCGACAAAACTGATGCAACAACGAGAAAACTCCAACAAAGGCGTTTTAGGCTACGTAGAAGGCCCACCCACGCTGAACGGTCTTCCCCACGTTGGCCATGCACGCGGTAGAGTCATGAAGGATTTGCGTTACCGTTGGAAGTCGATGCAAGGTTTTTACATGAACCTTTGGGCAGGCTGGGACACTCAAGGCTTGCCCGTGGAATTAGAGGTCGAACGGGCGTTAGGCGTTAAAAACAAGCGCGAACTTCTCGAAAAGGTTAGTTTGGAAAAATTTGTAGAAGAATGCAAGAAAACCGTCATGAAATACTACAAGGAATGGCGGAGCGCCGACGACAAACTTGGCATGTTTATGGATTACGATAGGGCTTACTGGACCTATCTAGATGCATACATAGAACGCGAATGGCAGTATCTGAAGAAGGCTTGGGAGCAGGGCTTGCTAGGCGAAGGATACTATGTAGTTGCTTATTGTCCTCACTGTCAAACTTCGTTGAGCAACGCAGAAGTCGGGCTTGGCTACGAGGAAGTCGAGGATCCTTCAACATACTTCAAATTCAAAGTAGACGGTGGGAAGAACGAGTTTTTCCTTGTTTGGACGACCATGCCCTTCACTCTGGTTACAGACATGATGCTGGCGGTGCATCCAGAAGCCGAATACGCCAAGGTCAAGGTGGGTGACGAAGTTTGGATAATGGTTTCTCAGCGTGTTGAGGCTTTGATGCAGGAACTGGAAGTAGAGAAGTATGAGGTGCTTGAAACTGTTAAGGGCAGCGAATTGGAAGGTGTAAAGTACAGTTATCCCTTCATGGATTTGGTGCCTAAACAGAAGGAACTTGACAAACTTCCACACGTGCACACGGTTGTCTGCGAGGATTTTGTCGACGTTTTAACCGCGACTGGAATCGTACATTTGGCGCCTGGGAACGGTGAAGACGATTTTGTAGCCGCTCAGAAGCGAGAAATGGAGGTTTATGTGCCGTTTGACGACGAATGCAAGTTCACCAAAGAAGCAGGCGCGTTTGACGGTTTGTTCGCAAGAGATGCCGACGCCAAAGTAGTGGAAGAACTTAGGAAACGCGGATTGTTGGTTTCAGTCAAGCTCGTGCGTCATGAGTACCCAACTTGTTGGCGTTCGCATCATAAGCTGGTTTGGCTTGCAAGAAGAGAATACTACCTCTGGACCAACAAGATAAACAAGCGCGTCGTCTCAGCTGCAGAAAAGGTGGAATACTTCAACGAAAGCCCAAAAAACCGTTTCCTCTCTTTCCTGAAAGAAGGTAAACCATGGTGCATAAGCCGAGAGCGAGTTTGGGGCACACCATTGCCCGTTTGGGTTTGCGAAAAATGCGGAACAAAAACTTTAGTCGCTAGCAAGAAAGAAATGGCTGAAAAATCGTTGGAGCCGCTTCCGAAGGATTTTGAACTACACAAGCCGTGGATAGATAGAGTTGTTTTCAAATGCGACAAGTGTGGAGGCTTGATGAAACGCGAGCCTTTCGTTCTCGACTGCTGGTTTGACAGTGGAGCTTCTCCTTACGCAAGATACACGGACGCCGAATTTGAAAAGTTCGTGCCAGTTGACTTCTTGACCGAAGCCATAGACCAAACCCGCGGCTGGGCTAATTCGCTTTTACTGTTGCACGTGACCTTAACTGAGAAAGCAGAAGCACCATACAGGGCATTCTTGTTTCAAGGGCACGTTTTAGACGCAAAGGGCAGAAAGATGAGTAAAAGCTTAAAGAACATGTTGGAAGCCAACCCGCTATTGGAGAAAACTTCAGCGGACGTTTTCCGCTTCTACGTGCTCTGGAAATGCTCACCCGTGGACTCGATGAACTTTGACTTGCAAGAACTAAGCAAGCGTCCCTACCAAGTCTTGAGCACGCTGTATCATTTACACAGGTTTTTCATGCAAAACGCCGAGTACGATAACTTTAACCCAAAAACACACAGCCTAGAATGGGCAGAAAAAAACAAGGCGCTTAGACCAGTTGACCGTTGGCTCTTGTCGAAGCTACAGGGCGCCGTGAAAAGGGTTACTGATAGGCTGGATAGCTGCGAGTTTCAGTTGGCTTTGTCTGAGCTTGAGGAATTTGTCGTGGACGTGTTAAGCCGTGATTACGTGCCCATGGTTCGCAAGGACTTGTGGACTGATGAGCCCGAAACACTGAACCGAAGACTAGCCGTCTACTCGACGCTTCACTACGTTCTGAAAACCCTAGTCCTACTCTTCAACCCTGCAACGCCATTTCTCTGCGAAGCCCTTTATCAAAGAGTCTACCGTCAATTAGAAACCAGTTTGCCCGAATCGGTAAATTTCGAAGGATGGCCCACACCAAACGATGCTTTAGAAGACAAAGCCGTCGAACAACAGTTTGAAACCTTAAAGCAAGTTGTTTCGTTGACATACTCGGCTCGACAATCGGCAAAGCTGAAACGAAGGTGGCCGTTGCGTACGGTTCAGGTTGCGGCGCCTAAGAATGTCCAGAAAGCCTTGAAAGAATTGGAAGATTTGTTTCTTGAACTCGCGAACGTGAAGGTTGTTGAATACATGGATAAACTTTCAACAGAGGATGCGAAGGGTTGGCAAGTGGCTTCTGACGGCGATGTACACGTGCGGCTTTCTACTGTTCGAGACGAGGCTTTGGTGGGCGAGGGTGTAATGCGGGACTTGTCCAGACGCGTGCAGTCGCTTAGGAAGGAGTTAGGCTTCTCGCCGACCGATATGCTTGAAACCGTGCACCTAGCCGAACTCGACAAGGAAACCGTGAAACTGCTGATGCCTTTCTTGAAAGAAATGGCTGAACTGGTAAGAGCGAAAAGGGTCCAAGTGCACCAAAAACGAGACGAAGTAAACGCGGAATGGCATGAATACCCATTAGACAATGCTAAGATGTACGTCGCCATAACAAAATAGGCTTAATTCTCTTACTTTCTTATTTTCAGCACCAGTTCCGCAGTTCTTTTACCCAGGTCCTTGCAAATTTCCATGTCTTCTTCTCGTGGTCTACCAACGGCAGTAGCGCCATAGTGTTTCTCATGTGCTCTCCCTTGCACAATCATTCCGTGCACAAGCATGGCTTCAAGAATAGAGATTATAGTGGTTTCTGCTCCGCATGCGGTTCCGCCGGAACTCGTGAACGCCGCACCTACTTTTCCGCTAAGCTTTCCGTGAATCTTGACTGACTCGTCGAATAATGTTTTGATTTTCCCCGCCATCTGTCCATAATACGTGGGTGAACCGATTATGATGCCGTCAGCGTTCAATAAATCATCCAGCGTTGCCTGTTCCACCTTCTTAACATCTACCACAACGTCCTTAACCAGCTTTACCCCCTCAGCCACCGCGTGCGCCATCTTCTCAGTATTCCCTGTTCTCGAATAGTAAACTATCAGCACTTTCGCCAAGCATACCGCCCCTCATAGTTACTGTATGTATGCTGAGCTGGATTTATCAAAGTTCCTAACAAGTTCCACATGATACTCCGAAGGCGGCTCGTTGTCCAAAGGAAGATGAGCCACTTTTGGAAAATATGCACCGATTCCTTTTCTCGCCATCACAGTGGTCGGATGACCGTTCCCGAAGGCTAGAAGACAAACTTCTTCCGTTAAATCTTGCACCTGCCTCTCGTCCAAATACCCCAGGGAATGCAAGTATTCGTGTAACAAAAGTAGAAAGCAATAGGCGTTATAGATTTTCTTATCAGTTGTTTTAGACGCCATTTTCAAGGGAGCCTTATTTACAACAATAATGTTCGAGCCGACAGGATAGAAAGCACCGATGAAGAAGCCTCGTTTCATGCCTAAATTTGCCAAGCCGAGCATCAAGCCCGCCCGGTGACGGTTAAGATACTGTCTGACCACACGTTTGACAAGCTCAAAAATGTCAGCTAAATCGGTTAGGCTCTCAAGTTCGCGAATGTTATTCTCTACACTTTGCAGTTTTCTCGACACTCCAGAAACAGAATACGAAACAAAGGGCATTTCATAAACTTTGCTGAAACTAGAAAATTGTTGCGAGAGGAACCACGCTGAGAAGGAATATGGCTATTAGGACAAAGACGAAAACCTTTCTGCCACTTGAAAGTTTTGAAACGTCATCCAATGGGCCGGGATGCCTATAGAAGGACAAGAATAGCACGAAGAAAAACATAAGCCAGTACCCCATAACGAGTAGTACGGCTAAAGAAAAAAACGTAAGTACGTACAACGCGCGTTCTCCAAGCAAACTTCTCGCCGTATGCCCACCGTCTAGCATACCCGTCGGCAACAAGTTAAGCATAGTTACAATCATGCCCACCCAACCTGCGAACGCGACCGGATGCAACAACAAAACACTGTTCCCGTTTGTTGGCCACTTGAGCATGGCGATAAAAAGGTCGAAAAGTATGGGCACGTTAATGGAAGAAGTATTAGGCGGCATCTGAGATGCTGGAACCACTGGCGAGAGCATCACCCCAACCGCGGTTACCACCGCCGCGACTATGAACCCGATCACCGGACCACTGGCGCCCAAATCGAAAAGTGCATCTTTGTTAGGCGAAAGCGATTTTTGTTGGATAACTGCACCGAATGTGCCGATGGGTGGAAGGCCTGGTATGAAGTATGGATACGTCGCCTCTACGCCGTGTTTATTGGCCGCTAGTTTATGTCCCATCTCGTGAGCGCCAAGTATGGCCAAAATTGCCACGGTGAACTCTGCAGCGCCCACGTAAGGGTTGGGTATGTATTCGGGTAAGCCCAATGAAAGAAAATAGCCAGAAAAATACGTGGCTCCGATCGTGGCTAAAAGGAGTAGGATATTGATCATGGGGCGGTAGGGTTTTGTGGTTGGTTTTGGAACAACACGTAGCACGGGTCTATCATTGATACGTCTCAGAAGAGGTAGAAGTTTCATTTCATCAAACTTTTTAATCAACCGCAAAAACGCAGCTTTAGAATCATTCCCAAGTTTCACGTAAAAAGTTGGAACCCCATGCTCCACTAATTTTTCCTCAACGAAAAACTCCGATTCTACGATGCTAGAAACCCTCTCGAACTGATTAATGTCAAACAGTTGCTCGGTCGGTATGGGCATATCACTCATGTTGAATCGGTAGTGAAATGGATGTGGAGGTATTAGAATATTATGCATGAATTGTTCGGAGTTGGATTTTGAGTCTAAACTACTAAAAACTTTTTAATAACGCTCTTTTGAGATAACGCTCTCGAGTACAACATAAGAAAAATGTTGACAATGTCATTACGTTCATGTTTGTATCCCGAAAACTAAGAGGGAGCCGAGCAATTGAAAATAGCCATACTATACAGCCATCTAAAAGAGAAAGGTGGTGCAGAAAACGTCATATTCAAACAGACGGAGCTTCTTCACAATAGAGGACATGACACGTTATCTTATTTCGCCTACGTCGACAAAAAATTCAACAAACCCTCAAGCAACCCTCACTGTTATGTACGAAGCTTTTTTCGACCACTTATACCGCAAAACAAGACAACACGAATTCTTTTGTCGATTCCTCTTGCACCTTTAACGCTTGAAAGCTTCAAAGACGTCGACGTTTTACTCTGCCACGGATACGGTCCAGCACCGTGGATAGGCTACACCTTGAAAAAGTTGAAACGCCTAAAATATGTGAGTTACATTCATTCTCCTCCACGTTTTTTGTATCTTGCGCCCGAAGATAGAAACCTTTGGAGGTTCGATGATACTCGTGACCTAATTTTTTTACTTAGTAAAGTTGGTGGGCGATTATTGAAAAAATTGGATTATTTGGGAGTTCTTCACTCTGACAAGGTTTTAGTAAACAGTCAGTTTACTGCGCGCCGCATAAAAGCGATTTACGGAGTGGATCCGATTGTTTGTTATCCTCCAGTTGACATAAGAGTCTTCAAGCCTATAAAATCCAAGATCGTCAAGAAAATTCGAGCTAAATTCGGCTGGCCCCTTATTCTATCGACTGGGCGGCTTGCAGCAGTGAAACGATGGGAATGGCTCGTGGAAATGATGCCTTATATCACTAAAAACTTCCCATCAGCAACCCTGGCAGTCACAGGTGAAATTTCTCGAGAAAACACTGCCTACGCACAGCAGTTAACGCGGCTAGCCACAATTTTAGGCGTAAAAGAGAACATAAAATTTCTAGGATTCCAACCGTTGAACGAGTTAATAGCTTTGTACAACGCTGCCGATGTTTACGTGTACCCTGTTCCTCGTGAGGATTTCGGCTTGGGACCCATCGAAGCGATGGCGTGTGGGACGCCCGCCGTTGTGTGGAATGACGGCGCAGGACCGTGTGAAACTGTGATTTCTGGAAAAACTGGTTTTAGAGCAACTCCATACTGCATAGAAGATTTCGCGGAAAAGACGATGAAAACACTCGACATAGACAAGGAATTCATGCGCGGCTTCGCTTATGATTTCGTGAAAAACACCTTTTCTCCTAAAAAACACTTGAAAACGTTGGAAAACACGCTCGAAGAAGTTGTTTCATAACGCGTGGCATATTCATGAAGAAAGAAACAGGGATGCGGGTTTTCAGCGTATTTTTTCATCCAAGCATCTCTGTAACTGCAGTTGGTGGAGCAGAGAGACGTTTCTATGAAACAGTAAAATTTTTTGCAAGAAAGAACGTCCAAGTAGTTGTTCTGGAACCCAATTCGAGTCTGTTGAAGAAAAATTATGGCGTTTACAAGGTTCACGAATTATCACGTCCCTTTTCTGAGGCGAAGGGCTGGCTGGCCATTTATTTAGATTGGGTTCTGTGGACGTTGCTTGCTTGTTTTCGCGCCGTCACACTTGTACTTAAAGAAGCATGCCAAATCATTTTATCCCCAAACAACACTGCGCCAAACATTATTCCTGCCTATCTTGCGCACGTAGTAACCCATCGACCACTCTGTGTAATCGCACATCATATCGACGTGCCCTCAGAAAACGTTCAACCTACTTTTGGAAACATTTTCTGCACGTACAGGGAAATCGGTTACTCAATGTTCACTTCTTTTATCAAGTCATCAGCGTTTCTCGTAATGGTCATGATGTTAAAGAAAGCCGACGCTTGCATCACGGTCTCAAATTTCACCGCAAAAACGCTAGTCAGACTCGGCGTTAAAGCAGAAAGAATCTCAGTCAGCGGAAACGCTGTTGACACACGATTGACCATACACCCCGACCCATACGAAAATAAGCAATTCGACGCAGTTTTTGTTGGACGAATTGCAAAAGAAAAGGGCATCTTCGACCTTTTGCAGGTGTGGCGAGAAGTTCTCCGAAAAAACAATTCTGCACGGCTTTTAATTATCGGTAGTGGACCAGAAACTCAAAAAGTTAAGGATTTTATTAAAGACTCAACATTGCAAAACAATGTTATTGTTTGCGGACGTGTTGATGATAAGACGCTGTATTATCTGATGAAAGCCAGCAGAGTTTTCGTGTTTCCCAGCAGGTTTGAAGGATGGGGGTTGTCTGTTGCTGAGGCGATGGCTTGTGGTTTACCCGTGATTTGTTACGATATACCGGCGTTGAGAGAAGTCTTCGGTCGTTGTGAGAGTGTTTTTCTTGTTCCAGCGGGAGATGTAGGAAGGTTTTCTGAGGTGGCATTGGGAATTCTTAACAAGCGAAAAAAGGAATACGAAAGATTGGCTAAAATCTCGAGAAACTATGTCAACCATTTCTCTTGGGATAGCATTGCCACGGAAGATTTGCGGGTGATTAAAAAAGCATGCATGTTAAGCTTGACTGGTGGTGCGAGTGGGTTCTACACAAAGAATGCAGTAGGTTAGGCGTTAAATTTCGTATCTGTGCCTATCCTTAAACTCCTGCACTTTACCTGAATTCCAGCCTCTCACGCGCTGATAATATCCAGTTACTCGTGACCAGTATTCCAAATCCTCTCCCGACGCGCCGCATTTTTTACAGGCTTGCAGTCTTCCGCCTTCCACAGTGCTACAGTTCTGGCAGATCGTCAAGTCTCGCGTGTAGGTGAAGTAAGCCGACAAACTGTTTGTTGCGATTTTCTTGGTCAACGCCCACATAGCCTCAGGAGAAGGATTGTTTTCCCCAAGCCAAACATGCAAAATTGCTCCGCCGCGTGTTAAGGGATGGAAACTGGCTTCGATATTAATCCTGTCGACCAAAGGCAAAGCAGAGGAAGGACGTACATGCGAACTGTTCGTATAATAAACTGCTCCGCTGTTAACGTCGCCCTGCACTACCGCTTTATCACCGAACGCCTTCAAATCAATCATCGCCAACCTATGTGCGCAACTTTCTGCCGGTGTTTGTATGCAACCAAACCTGTAGCCTGTTTCCTTCGCATACTCGTTCGTCCGTTCGACCATGTGTTTTATAACGCGGAGTCCAAATCGCCAAGCGTCGCCGCCTTCATGCAACTCCTTCCCCAAATGCGCCTTTAACATTTCATTCAAGCCCACAAACCCGATGTTTAAGACTTGTTTGTCAATGTTTAAGTACGGTTCGCCGTCACAGTCCATACCGCAAAACGGCAAGGCGCCTTCCTTAAGCCTCTCTCTGATAATCTGTTGCTTAACAAACAAAGCCTCTCGAGCCAAATCCATACGTCGGTTCAGAATCTCAAAAAACCGCGCATCGTCACCCTTCGCCTCGTACGCAATTCTGGGCAAGTTAATCGTAACTACTTGCAAGCTCCCCATCCTAAGTGCGCCTCGGTGGAAGTCTTCCAGCTCGTCACTGTCAGGCGTGAAAATGAGCCTACAGCATTGACTGTTCACGATGTCAGGCATGTATGAGGGGCAAAGGTTAAGATAGTAAGGAGTCCCAAATTTTGCCGCAAGCTTTGAAACTTTCAAGTATTCTTCATCGAATTCATCGATGTACTCTCTTCGCAGTTTAACTTCGCACTTTGGAAAATTAAATGGTTTTCCAACATAGTCGCCCTGCAAATACACATCCAAAATAGCGTTGAAGAACATGTTAGCTTCATCATAAAAGCTTCCATAAGTTTCGCTTTCGCTCACTTTTCCGCCGGGTAACACTGCGGGCACATCCCAAATAATCTTTGGTACCGCGCACTCTAACGCGATTGATGAGAATACTGTTTGACCGCCCCGTGCAACGTACATCTGCGACATCTCATAAATATACATCTGCGCCAACTGCTTCATCCTCTCGTAGGGCAACCCACGCACAAAAGGCGCCAACCAAACGTTAAAGAAATCATAGCCTTGCCCACCAGCCCAATTCGTCTGTGCCGCAGCCAAAGCTTTCGCGGCATGCAAAATTGCTACTTCTGGATGTTTAGCGGGACCAGCAACAGCTGTGTGCACCCCCTGACCATCCACAACCAAACCTTTCTTTAAGAAAAACCGCAAATCATGTTCTTGGCAGAAAGGCCTTGTGGCGAAATACTCCAAATCGTGAATGTGAATTGCACCTTCGATGTGTGCATCAGCGAGGTGTGGCGGAAGACAACTCAGTAGCGCGTACTGATCAAAAATGTTATCAGCAGCTAATTTGTGAATTGTTTCAGGGTTATGTTGCAAGTTTGCGTTTTCCCGGTCGCCCGCCATGATTAGTTTCTCGACGTCGAACAACGGTAATCCCAGACGGGTATACCTTGCGCGTTCATACTCCAGATTGTGCTCAAGCAAGGAAACACACACAAATTCTCGAATTAAAGGCCCAGACAAAAACTCCAAATCCAGCTTCTTAATTTTGTCCGCTACGCTGAGCGCAATTTTTTCCGCAACTTCGGTTGGCAACTTGGTTTCTTTCATGAGCGAATTCTTTATTCTTTCATGGTCGAAATTTTCAAACATTATTTTTGACGTTCGGACTCGGGGAAAGTATTTGAGCGAATCTACTCTGAATTCTACAGTGACCAACAAAACCACCGCAGTCACACACATATGCGGATTAAGCTCTTAGATTTTTTATACAATTTTTTTGTATAAACCACGAGTTTAGCTGGCGAAATCTATATTCAGCTTAGACGGAAAACTGTTCAAAAAACGCACGGTATTTCTTTATCTAATTTTTTTGAATAAATTATATAAAATTTTAAACTATATGTCAGCCAGATTTACACGAATAATATGCATTTGAGACGGTAAAAATGCTTGCTACGTCTGAGAGTTATGTTGCTGGTATTTTGTCGAGGTTCTCGTAAAAGTTTTAAGTCCGTCCACGTTGCCGCATGAGGGGCATTTCGGGAGTGCGGCGTAAGTTAGCTTTCCACAATGTGTGCAGTGGCTGAGGGTTTGGTCATAGGTGAAAAGTCCAATGTTGAACGTGTTTACGATTTGTTTCGTGTTTGACAATAATTCCTCGGCGTTTTGTGTGTTTTTTCGGAGAGATAAAAGCGTGATGTGCCCTCCGCGGGTAAGTTTGTGAAAGGGTTCTTCCGTCGACAGGCGTTCTTGCCAAGGAATTTCTAGATTAAACGGTATTATACCAACGTTGGTGTAGGCAGGTTTTTCTTTGCTGCCTTGTGCGTTAATTTTTGCCCAGCCGAATCTTTCGGCATCGAGTTGAGCGAACCGTGTTGCAGCTTCTGGGCTGGAGAGCATTGACGTTACCACGCGGGTCTCGGGTTTTCTTGAGAATTCCTTGGCACGTTGGGCTATGGTTTCTGCGATTTTTTCTGCAAGTTTTAGGGCTTCTTTGTCGGTTTGTATTGGTTTTCCGATAAGAGCCTTTGTTGCTTCGTTTAATCCTGTAAAACTGATAGTTCGTGTGGAGTTTTCGTGACGGTGATAGTTTTCGTTGTTTCGAGTTTGTGAAAGGAAGGGCAGCAGTTTTTCTTCAAGACGTTGTTTAATGGTTTGATGCTTAATTTCTAAGGCGTGGGCCGCGGTTTCTAGTTGTTCCTCGAGTTGTTGAAAGAATTTTGCTTCTTCTTTTTCGTTTTGGTAGGCGATTCTGGGTAAATTAATCGCTATAGTGTCGAGGTTGCCTGTTCTCATTGTGTCGATTTCCCAATCTTCTTTCCATTCGTTTCCTATGCGGGTGCCAGTGGCAGCGTAGGTGGCACATGTTTGTTTTTCTGGGAAATAATTGGCGAAATAGGGTGTGCCGGTAAGAGTTGCTAGTTGGTGGGCCAATAGAAGAATGGGCTGGGTTTCGGTTTTGTTAAGGTTTTCTGGGCGAAGTTTTATTATTATGCTGGGGTTGAATGAGGGTTTTTGTTTGTTTTCGTCGAGGATTATTTTTAGAAGAAGATGGGCAAGTTTCTGAGTTTCTTCTTCGAACTCGGCATAAAAGCCGTTTGTTTTTTCCTCTGCCCCTTCGGCGATCTTTTCTTTAAAGAAATCGGGAACAGTTAGTTCGATGCCAAGTGTAACTTGGATCGGCATGCTGTTTGAGGTTTGTGTTTGGTTGAGGTTTTGGAGAAAGAGTTGTAGTTTTTCTTCTATTTCTATTGTAGTCATGTTTTTGGTGAAAGGTGCAAGGAAGATGTTGAAGTAGTCGATTGTTTGTTCGCTATTAATCTCTCTTGACGCGTTTTGAAGTACGTTCAGCGTGATTGCAAGTGCTTGGTCAAGGTTTTTTGGTGGTTTGCCTAGGCCGTTTTTTAGAAAATAGCGTAGGTCGTGGATGATTTCGTTGGGTTTGAGTATCCATGTGCCGAGGTTTTCGAGGTGGATAGCGCCGGACATATGAGCGTCGGAAATGTCGCGTGGCAACACGTTTAGCAGTGTGTATTCCTCTATTACAGCGTCGCCCGCGGCTTTGTGGACGGCTTCTACGTTTGGCGTGTTGGTTTTGGCTGTGTTTTTTATTAATTGTGTGACGTCGTATACTGGAACGCCGAGGCGTGTGAGTTTGTGCCTGTACTCTTCTAATCCTTTTTCGAGGAGGATTGTGTTAACGATTTCGCGGATGAGTGGTGCGGTTAGGTATTTTGTTTTGAATTCTTGTAGGCGTTTTTCTGTTTCTCGGGCGATGTTCTGAGCTAGATTTACTGGTACGTTGGCTTCTTTTATGAGGCTCAGTGCGATTTTGTTGCGGTCGAATTCTTCCATTGCTAGGCGTGAAGTACGGACGAGTATTTTTCGGCGTTTGAAGGTGTGTTTTTCGATTTCTTCGCTGATGTCGACGATCATCTTGCCCAAGTCGGTGAGTTTGTATTTTTTGGTTTCCACATCGGGTTCAATGAGGTCGGTTTTGAGAAGAAATTTAAGGTGGTAGGCGAATCTGCCAGCGTCTTTGGTTTGGTTAAGTTTGAGATTGTTCATGATCTTCGTGTACGAGAGCGAACCTTTGTCGTAAAGAAGAGTCAACACTTGAAGACGGATGCCGCTGGATACGGCTTTGAGAATTTTCACTCCTTTTCTTGTATGCGACAAAGGCTTTTCTCCATTATTAGGGGTGCTAATTGTATTCGCAGTTGTAAGGTTTAAAGTTTAAGCGAGTTTCCTCTGTTCGTGTCAGTTTCTCTGCGCCTCCTTAGGTCCCTTTTCCATATATGCTCCTATTAGACTCCAAATATAGTTAGGCGTTTTTTTATCCTTGCATTGGAGTTTTTGAGTTGTTCAATTTCTTTTACCAAAGCAGGATAAACATAACCTGAAATACCATTAATCCCAGCATCACCCCCTCCATTCGCACAAAAATCCAAAAAAGTGAACTCTTGGTTCTCTGTTCATATTTGGGGTGTATTTGGAGCCTAATAGGATCATATATGGAAGAGGGCCTAGAAACGCGGCACACTCCAACACCAAAGAAAAACAACAAAAACAAAACCACACAAAAACCCCATAAAACCCAAATACCTCTACACAACACTAAACCAGCATAAAGTATTAAAAGTCCATCCTCATAAAATACTAATCTCAAATCCAAAAAAACGGTGACACCATTGAGCAAAACACTAAGAAAACAGCTAAGACCAATAATCATACTCGTCATCGGCATCCTCCTAATAACCCTATCATTCGTCTTCTGGTTCTACACCGTACCACCATTTGCCAGCCTAACCACCTACACCCTGAACCGCCCAACCACCACAAAAACCCTAAACACCACGGCAAGCCTCATCGAATACTTCGGCCACAACGAACAAAAAGCCCCTACACCCTTCAACGAAAGCCGCCCCATGGATTACCTCATCAACACGACTCTAAGACTAGCCGTAACATACGGCGGACCAGTCGAAATAACAGTACACGTGGGCGACAAAATCGTTTTCAACGTGCAAACCAATGCTACAATGACCGAAATAAGATGTAACACCACAAGGTACCTAAGCTACATTCAAAACGGCACTCTCCCACCAGCCGGAATTTTCCCGAATATCACAAGCACCATTTCAGCTTCATTGTTCGACGCTTTCTCTGGAGGGCCATCCCCATACTTGCTAGTGAAAAACTTGAACACCAATTCCTCAACCAGCGTTTCTTACAGCTTCTCTTACACCGGAATACGCAGAAACAGCAGCGGCATCCCTTTGGTAATGTTCATAATTGGAGTAATAATAGTCATAATCGAAGGCATCGTACTGCTTAGAGCCCTCATAAAACGCCTAAGAGGACGCTAATCCTTTTTCAACACCAAAAACTTCACTTTTCAACATGAACATAACACTGCATTATTTTTGAGCAAACTAAACACTCGTCAGGAATAGAAACATCTTCCGGTAGCGTTCTTAAATAGCCAAGATGATGCCGACAATCTTTCGGAGTTTCCTTCACAGAAACGTGAGAATTCACATCAGACGAAGCTACTGCCTCAACAGTGCCAACATTCTGTGCATCCTTCAAAACCAAGTCCAGCTTCGACAAACAATGCGGACAAGCATAATACGTCTCCCGAGGCAAACAAGCCTCATCCGTAAGCAGAACAGGCTGCAAAAACTCCTTCCCGCAATTCCCGTAAGGACAAACCAAAACATTTACCACCTTCAAAACCCCCAAGCACACGCCTAACTTATTCTCGAATATTAATAATTAATAAATATTTCTGCATTTATGTTCAGCATAACTACAATTCAAATTTCACGAGTTCAAGATGTTTGCGGTACCATCTAGCAAATTTCCGTAAAGCCTTGGCGCGATGTGAATACTTATTTTTTTGTGGTGGAGGCAGTTCTGCAAAAGTTTTGCTTGTGTTTGTGAAGGGTAGAAAAATGGGGTCAAAACCAAACCCATGGATGCCCCGCGGTTGCCTAGCGATTTTTCCTCGAACTTTTCCGTGGAAGCATCTAGGCGATTTAGCATTCGGACTATAGAATGCGACTACAGCGTGGAATGCGGCATTTCTTTCTTCAACATTTTCCATCAATTTGAGAATGCCTTTGATTCCGATGGTTCTAAACACGTAAGAAGAATACGGCCCTGGAAAACCATTTAAGGCGTCTATAAATAAACCAGCGTCTTCGACTATTACGGGGAGGGCACTTTTCTCGCCTGCGTCTATGGCACTGATTTTGGCTATGCTTTCTAAGTTGTCGGCTTGAATCTCCATAGCGTCCATGTTGAGCATAACACAAGAGAAACCAAACTCTTTCAGTACACTGCGGGCTTCGTTAAATTTATTGACGTTCCCCGTGACGAGAAAGACCACTTTTCTCAAAACATTACTCATGGTTTCCTCACCTTTCTTCCCTTTCCGCCACGTATCTCCCTCTTTTTTCTATTTCTCTGATTTTTTCATAAACGTTTTCTGCCACATTATCGCCTACTATAGAAGCATAACCATCCATAACTGCACCAAAGCTTTCTTCCGCGTATCTAAAATGCGTGCTCTGAAGGGCTCTCTTCATTAAATGCAGGTCTACCCCCCGGATTTCCAGTTCTTTCGAGTATTCCCCTAAACCGAAATCTACGAAGACGACCTTTCCATGAGGCGTTAATATCATGTTAGAAGTCGTTAAATCGCCGTGAATTATGCCTTTGTGGTGAAGGCGACCGATTAATTCTCCAATATACCTGCAAAGACGTAGTCTTTCTTCTTTTTTTAAATGGTTTAAAACTTGCTTAACTTGCTTTCCTTCTACGAACTCCATTATGATCGTGGAGTTTTTAGGATCAATCATTAAGATCGTCGGTGTTGGTACTCCGGCTTCTTTGGCGCGGTGAATAAGTTGAGGTTCATGGAGGGTCCGATAGGTTCTTATTTGCTCATCGAGTTGTTGCAAGCGATAGTGTTTGGGTAAACGTTTTTTCATTATAACTTTTCTGCCGTGCCATTTTTCCAGAAAGAGATTGGCTTCGGCTCCTTTTTTCAATAGCAAATAGGGTTTACGCCTCCTTAATCCAAGGTATATGAACTTCTTCCAATCGCCATTTTAGCCGGACAAAACTTTCCTCAACAGAAGTCGTAATCCCGTGCTGAAATGCAAGCATGCCCGCCCATGCGATCATGGCACCGTTGTCTAACGCAAATTCCTTGGGAACCACAGAAAATTTTGCATCATGCTCATTTGCGATTGAGTCGAGCATTGTTTGTAAACGTTTGTTCGCGGCGACGCCTCCGGTTAGTAGTATTTCGGGTTTTTCTGTGTGCGCTAATGCACGTTCAGTTACTTCAGTCAACATTGAAAAAGCCACTTCTTGAAGACTGTAGCACAAGTCTTCAAGACGGTATTTCCCTTTGTGAAGCAGTTGTATTACCGCAGTTAGTAGGCCGCTGAAGGACAAATCCATGCCTTTAACAACGTAAGGAAGGGGTATCAATTCTTTTCCTTGTGTTGCTAACTGTTCTATTATGGCGCCGAAGGGTTTTCCCTCTTTTTGCTTGAAGCCGGCTTCCCGCGCAAAAACATCAAGACAATTACCGATGGCTATGTCCAGCGTTTCGCCGAAAACACAGTATCGTTTTGCCTCAAAAGCAGCGACTATCGTGTTTCCACCTGAAACGTAAAGCGTCACTGGATCCTTTGCTTGCTCTGTTAATTTGCCGATCTCTATGTGCGCAACACAGTGGTTAACGCCTACTAATGGAACATTAAGATAGGAGGCCAAGGCACGGGCTGCAGTTGCACCTGTTCGGAGACATGGACCTAATCCTGGCCCTTGTGAAAATGCAACTACCGCTATGTCTTTTGGAGTTATTCCAGCTTTTTGAAAGGCTCTTTCTAGTACTTCGCCGGCGACTTGCGCGTGGTGTCGCGCCGCTTCTCGAGGGTGGATGCCGCCTTCTTCGGGAATGTAGGCGCTTATGACGTTGGATAGGATTTTGCCATCAGCGGAAACTATGCCGACGCTAAAGTCATCCGCAGTGGATTCTATGCCTAAGCAGTATGCAAAGTTTTTTCGCAATTTTTGCACCATCGAATTAAAGTTTGATGTTGCTGTTAAACATTTTCAATTCAAACTTTTCTTGTTTAACATACATGTTTTTATGCTTAAAGAACATAATATATTAAGGAGGGTTTGAAGGAACCGATATATATGCCAAAAAGGAACGACTTGGAGCACAAGGCTCTTTCACACATTGCGAATACAGGCGGCGACGGCATACTTCAGTCGGATTTATGGCGCCAACTCGGCGCTAGCAGTAGAGAGGGGTCTAGAGTTGCCTTGAAACTTGAAAATAAGGGGTTAATCCGTCGAGAAAAGGAGCTTTGTGAGGGAAGGTGGACTTATAGGCTTTATCCAAAACGAAAACCTGCATCGATAAATTCTATTGCTGATTGTCCCTGTTTAACTTGTGCTGAGAACTTACGGTGCGGCTCGTGGGGCGCTACTTCTCCCAACGACTGCGAAAAGTTGACGGAATGGATTTTACAGCAATCGGGAATAGTTGGGATGAGCCCTCAAGGTGACAGTTAACATTTGCCGAAAACATGGCTAAAGCAGCACAGACGCGACTATTATTATAAAAAAGCAAAAGAAGAACAATACCGGTCAAGAGCGGCGTACAAGTTACTTCAAGCAATCAACAAATATCATTTTATGAAGTTGAGTGATATAGTTGTGGATTTGGGGGCTGCGCCGGGGGGTTGGCTGCAAGTTTCGAGCAGAGTTGTAGGGGAAGAAGGTATTGTTTTAGGTGTGGACATCAAAGAGGTTGAGCCCTTACCTGAATCAAACGTTTGCACAATCATCGGAGACATAATTGACCAAGAAATCATCAATCAAATTCAGGCGATTTTACCCCGCCCAGTAGATGTTGTTATTTCCGACGTATCCCCAAATCTTTCTGGTGTTTGGGAACTTGACCATGCTAGACAAATAGACTTGGCTAGACGGTCGCTTCAAATCGCCTTGGCAGTTCTTCGGCAAGGCGGTAACTTTTTCGTCAAAACCTTTCAAGGTGAAATGCTAGGGGATCTTGTTACAGAAATCAAGAATCATTTCGTTCATGTGGAAATATTTAAACCTCCTGCCAGCAGAGCAAAAAGCGCAGAAATATATGTTCTAGGTGTTGGATTGAAGACGAAACTTGTTTGAACGGTTATTGGGTAAGGTGTTCTGCTATGTCGCGAAGGGCTGAAGATAGTTTGTGAACTTCCTCTTTTGTGTTGTAGAAGTAAGTTGAGGCCCGTGCTACACTTGACTTCTTTAATACTTGTTTTATAAGTGGCAAGGCACAGTGATGCCCCGATCGAATCATTATATTAGCCGACACGTCCAACGCCAAGGCAACATCGTGGGGGTTTAAGTTGTCGACGTTAAAGGCTAGAATACTGATTTTTTTCTGAGGTGGTGGACCGTATACTTCGATTTTCGGGATTTCAGAAACCTCTTCGTACATTTGTTTGGCGAGGCTCTTTTCGTGTTTTTCAATGTTTTCCATTCCGATCTTCTGCAGATAGTCGACGGCTGCGCCTAGTCCTATGCCTTCGGCAATCGGCGGCGTGCCCGCTTCATAGCGTTTAGAGGTTTTGTTTAATGTGTAATTGTTGATTTCGACATCTTCGATTACTCCGCCTCCAATGTTTAACGGTTCTATTTCGTCCATAACTTCGTTCTTAATGTACAAGGCGCCGCATCCTGTGGGTCCGCACATTTTGTGGCCACTAAATGCTAGAAAGTCACAGTCGATTTTTCGTACATCGACTTTCATGTGGGGGACTGATTGTGCGGCGTCGATGAGCATGAAGGCGTCGTGTTCGTGGGCAATTTCAGCTATTTGTTCTACTGGAGAGATTGTGCCGAGAACGTTTGAGGCGTGAGTCACTGCGACAAGTTTTGTTTTGTCATCGACGATCTTCTCAAAATCCCCAACATCTAATAACCCATACATCACTGGGGGTTTTGGCTTGACTATTTCAATCTTAACTCCGTAACGTTGCTTTAGCCGTAGCCAAACGAGAAAGTTCGAGTGGTGCTCGAGAAGTGTTGTGACTATTTTGTCGCCTTTCTTCCACTGTAACCCATTGGCAACTGTGTTAATGCCTTCAGTCGTGTTTTTTGTTATAACAACTTCGTTTTGCGATTTAGCGTTAAGAAAATCCGCCACCTTCGCGTGTGCTTTTTCATATTCCTCACTTGCTTTTTGGGACAATCGATGAACGCCTCTGTCAACGTTGGCGCGGTATTCATGATAGAATTCAAGCATCTTCTGAAGCACAGGTTCAGGTGTCAAGCTGCTGGATGTGCTGTCGAAATAGATTATGCCTTTTTTTAGTATCGGGAAATCCTGTCGGATTTTTTCGGTGTTTAGCATTGCTTTGTCTCCTAGAATTGATAATCTATGCTAGGTACCGCTTATATTATTGCGTGTTGGCGACAGATTTTTTAATGATACACTGTTAAATAGCATTGTGATGAAACCGTATGACTTTCGAATACACGTATAAGAACATAAAAATCATCGTAACAGTGGGCGACATAACACAACAGAAAGTAGACGCCATTGTAAATCCAGCAAACAGCCTATTAATAATGGGCGGCGGAGTGGCCGGCGCAATAAAACGTGCTGGTGGAGAAGAAATAGAAAGAGAAGCACGACAACACGCCCCTGTTTCTGTCGGAAAGGCCGTCGCAACCACGGCTGGCAAGCTAAAGGCGAAATACGTCATCCACTCACCGACAATGCAAAAACCCGCCATGGTTATTGGAGAAGAAAACGTTAAGCTCGCCATGAAAGGCGCCCTAGATTGTGCAGAACGAATCAAAATCCAAAGCCTTGCCTTTCCAGGACTTGGCACAGGTGTCGGAGGATTCAGTTTGGAAAAAGCGGCAAACATAATGATTTCAGTGTTAAAAGAGCACATTGACCGAGGTACTAAACTAAAAGAAATAATTTTTGTCGGATTTAAAAACGATTTAGCCACCGCATTCAAAAATGCCATCGATAAAATTCTGACATAACTTTCAACAAATTCTACTTATGATGTCGGAGTATCGGTTTTCTTTTATTTGTTTCCGACAGTTTTAAATAGTTAATCCGCCACAAGAATTAGTGGTGAGCGATATTAATGTCGGGATTTAGCGGAAAAAGGCCAGCGTCCAGAGAAGATTTCATTCAAATGCTCAAAAATGCCATGCAGAAAGAAGTTGAAGAACGAAAGACTGTCGGTGAAATGCGGAAAAAACCGACAATTGCCGGAACTGCGAAGGCTCTCGGGGTCCATCGTGACACGTTGTATGAATGGTTTAAAGAGTTTAATGTAAAATTCGATGAAATCAGCGCGACTGTTAAGCCGTCCCCTCCCTCCACGCAAGTTCCAGAATCTGCAGAAAAGCCCGTATACTTGATTGGTGAGGCTTTGGTAGGCGAGGGTGATGAAGTAGCTCACATCGACCTGTTAATCGGAGATAAGAACGGTCCAGTGGGCGAGGCGTTCGCCAGTGGCATGTCGAATCTTTCTATGGGGCATACGCCGCTTTTGGCAGTGATTAGACCTAACCTTCCGCCAAAGCCTCACACGCTTCTTGTGCCTAAAGTCAGTGTCAAGAATTTTGAGGAAGTTGGAAAAATTTTTGGTCCAGCGCAAGCCGCCGTGGCGAAGGCTGTTGCCGACGCGACTGAAGAGGGAATCATACCGAGGGACAAGATTGATGATTGGGTTATAATTTCAAGCGTTTTCATTCACCCAAACGCAAAGGATTACAGGCGAATATATCATTACAATTATTCTGCGACGAAGTTGGCGTTAAAGAGGGCTTTGTCGAAGTATCCGACACTGGAAAAAGTGATTTACGACAAAGACAGAGCCAAACATCCTATTATGGGGTTCCGTGTGCCTCGTCTCTGGCGGCCCCCATACCTACAGATTGCGCTTGACATTCCTAGTTTAGAACGAACGAAGACAATTATAGAGAATTTGCCAGAAAGCGATAGGCTTATACTCGAAGTGGGCACGCCTTTGCTGAAGAAGTATGGCACCAAAGTCATTCGCGACTTGCGCGAAGTTGCGAAGGATTACTTCTTAATCGCCGATCTCAAAACCTTAGACGTGGGAAAAGTGGAGGTCGATTTGGCTTTCGAAGAAACCGCGGACGCCGTGGTTGCGTCAGGTTTAGCCGCGCCAGAAACGATAAACGAGTTCCTACATGAATCGCAAAGACTTGGAATTTACGGTATAGTTGACATGATGAACGTTGACAACCCCATTGCCAAACTCAAATCGCTGAAAAACTTCCCCGATGTTGTCATTCTGCACCGTGGTATCGACATGGAAAAAGCAGGAAGGCTCCACGCATGGGGGATGATTAAGGAAATTAAACAAGCATTTCCGGACAAGAAATTCCTCGTCGCTGTCGCTGGGGGGATAACTCCTTTCAACATGCAAGAGGCGCTGAGTCAAGGCGCAGACATTATTATTGTTGGGAGGTACATTACGCAGTCAAGGGACGTGAAGCGAGCAACGAGAGACTTCCTCGAGAGCACTCCAGAAATGCGGGAAGACATAGACTTATTCCGCGTGCATGTGGAATAGCCTTTTTCTTTTTATACCCCTTTTTTCTCATTACAAGATAAAAAGAAAACGACGAAAGGGTCAATCATGAAAAAGACGGCTGGCATCGTCCTTTCCTTATTGCTATTGGTGCCAATTATCTTTAGCTGGAGTTTTTACGCAGTAGGCGCAGTTTCTCTTTCCGAAAGCGAGTTTCTAGTCAAAGCGAACGTGAGATTCACGGCATCAGGAGGCGCGTGGAATTTTTCTGAGGAAGAAAAAGAAATAAGCCTTTACATGAACAGCACGTGGCAAACCGTGATGCTAGTTAACAGTTCTTATTCTTTTGAAAACATAAAAACTGACGAAGACGGCAACAAACTCGCCATCCTAAATATGCCGTCAATCGAGCCGAATCAAAGCATCGAATACACGGTATTCTACCGCGTTCTTTCGAAACCTCGGAACATCCCAGACATCAACAAAAACACTGCCCTAAACTTAACCGCCATCCCCAGCAACCTATCGCAAGCTTATTTGGGAAACAGTGGAACATGGATGACCAACAACGCTACAATTCGAGCGCTCGCTGAAACACTGGCGGAAAACCAAACCACTGTTCTGGCGATTATTGAGAAATTTATACGTTGGATATGGGATAACATTGAATACGGTTCCAACGAGGTGCCGTTATACCCGAATGAAACCATGTCCCAGAAACGAGGAGACTGCGACGACCAAGCAATTTTGCTTGTTTCCATGTGCCGCATTGTAGGAATTCCTGCGTACTTGCAAATAGGCAGTATTTACCGTCCTCAAGTTGAAAATGAAACGTCGACTGGGTGGGAAGGGCATGTTGAAAGCACTCAGAACCACGTTGGATGGCACGGTTGGGCCATGGTATACGTTCCGCCTTGGGAATGGTTGCCCGTCGATTTGATGTATATTTACACACTTTCAAAAAATGACGCCTTAAACGCGATAAAGACTGCCGCAGTAACTTCGCAAAGAGTCATCCAATACATGAACATAATCCAAACAGACTACGTGTCAAAGGCGCGGGATTACCGAAGCTTCCTGATAAACAACGACTTTTATATTCAAACTTTTGACGAAATCATCGCCGTGCGGGAAGCGAACCCTTTCGAGTTTTTGTCGGAATGGTTGAACACCTTAGTTAAATACGTGCTTGTAACGCTTTTGGTTGCTGGCGTAATTGTAGGGGTTCTTGTAGGTTTGTTTTACGCGAGACGGATGAAAAAAAGAGGGGTCGTTGATTCTACCGCTGGGAATAGTCGAGTATTGTGTGGGCGTAAATTTTCGTGGCATCCACCACGTCTTTTGCGTTGACAAACTCGTTGTAAGCATGGTTCACTTCGCCGTAGCCTGGACCAAACGAAATCGTCGGGATACCTAATGTTTCTCTGAAACTGTGAGCGTCGCTGGTCGCCGCCATATAAATCGCTTGTGGCTTGTAGCCCAATACGTTTTTCCCGTGTTTCTGAAGAATCTTTACCAAAGGCTCGTTCGCAGGCGTGTAAGATGCAAGAGTGCGGTTGGTGATTTGATATTCGAAATCTTTTGACGTAATGAATTTTATGAATTCCTCGACTGCGTCTGGGTGCCCTCCTGCTGGGATTCGTATGTCAATTTCGGCTTCGCATTGTTCGGGAACGACATTGGTTTTAGTTCCGCCTTTTATCGTACCTATGTTCACTGTGTAATGGTCCATGGTTCTTGTAAGCTCTTTTGGACGAATTCCCATTCCCTTCGCAGTTCTTGTCATGTCAAGTTTGCCGTTGCGAACCAAGGCTTTTGCATCTTTCGGGGTTTTTACCGGCATCGCCTCGAGCATATCTAACTTTTTCAGAGCCTTAATCAACAGCAGAATAGCGTTTTTCCCGAAAGCCGGCGTGCTTCCGTGTGCTGGTTTGCCTTTTGCTATTAGCCTCACCCATAGGTTGCCGCGTTCGCCTCCGATGATTGAGTATTGAGAATGCAAGTAGCCCGTGGGCTCGGTGATGAGGCAGACGTCGCCGTCGAGTTTGTGGTTTTTGAGCAACCAATGCGCGCCTGCAGGTCCGTTGTCTTCCTCGTCGCATACCACGGCTAAAACCGCTGTTCCGCTTAGTTCTTTCTCCAAGCAAGCTAACGCTGCACTTGCCATAAGCATCGACGCTACGCCACCTTTCATGTCGGAAGCCCCCCTTCCATAGATCTTGCCGTCTTCGATTGTTCCGCTGTAGGGTGGGACTTTCCAGTGTTTTGGGTCGCCGGCTGGGACGACGTCGATATGTCCGCATAGGATTATTTTCGGCGTCCCTTTCCCAACTGTTGCTAAGATGTTGACATGGCCTTTCCTTGGCTCGTATCTTTTGTAAGAAACCCCGTGCTTGTCAAGGAAGGTTTCGACAACCTTTGCAACCTTTGTTACGTCTCCTGGAGGGTTTTCTCCACCCGCTTGAACTAATTTGGAGCAGAAATCAACCACTTCTTTCTCATGTTCTTTTAAAAATTCGTCAACTTTTCGGTTTAGCGCCTTCAAAGTTCAATCCTCAAATCGAGGATATTTTTTAGGTTTATTTGTTTTTAAGGTTATTCAATGTTTGAAACAGTTGACCTCAAGCGCAAGCAAATCCTTAATAAACAAGATTGTCTCCTTTCTGTAAAGCTTGCAAGAAAACTATCTCGTGGAGAGTAGTCTAACGCATGGCAAAATTCAAAATAATCATATCTGATCCAGAAACTGGAAAATCGCAAGCAGTGGAGCTTGAGGGTTCTCGCGCCGTTCCGTTAATCGGAAGAAAACTCGGCGAAACAATAGACGGCGCCATTGTTGGTTTGAGTGGCCAAAAGGTGCAGATCACTGGTGGATGCGATAGGGACGGTTTTCCGATGCGTTTTGACGTTCACGGCGGAGTCAGAGCTAACATTATACTCAGCGAGGGTGTAGGTTTTCATCCAAAACGTGAAGGTGAAAGACGAAGAAAAAACGTGAGAGGTAGCGTTATCACCGAAGAGATAGCGCAAATTAACATGAAAATCGCCAAGAACCCAGAAAAAGAAAAGTCAGAAAAAATTGAAAAAACAGAAAAGGCTCTACCCGACGAGAAGACTATTGAAGAACAACCTAAAACAGAACCTACGCAACACCAACAACAATAATCTTCAAAGAAAACCACAAAAAACATTCACATAAAATAATCTCTTTTGCGAAAAGATCTCCCCTTCATCACATAACTCTTTTATCTTTCACATGTAAAGTAAGTGAGGAGAATCATGTCCGAACTTCAAAGCAAACAAAGTCTTCCAGCACAACCAGAGGTCAACATAGGCACGATTGGCCACGTTGACCATGGAAAAACCTCGCTGGTCAAAGCCCTAACTGGCATCTGGGCGTCACGCCACAGCGAAGAGCTCCGCCGAGGCATTACAATCCGATTAGGCTATGCTGATGCGCCGATTTACAAATGCCCCAACTGTAACGCCCCAGAATGCTACACAACAAAACCCGTTTGTCCCAACTGCAAAACCAAATGCGAATTCCTACGCGCCGTAAGTTTTGTCGACGCGCCTGGCCATGAGGCACTGATGGCCACTATGCTTTCGGGGGCGGCGATTATGGATGGCGCGTTGCTTGTTATCGCGGCAGACGAACCGTGCCCCCAGCCCCAGACAAGAGAACACCTTGCTGCGGCGGAAATCGTGGGCTTGAAGAATTTGGTTATCGTGCAGAACAAGATTGATTTAGTTGACGAGAAAAGGGCCTTAGAAAGTTATCAGGAAATCATTAATTTTGTGCGTGGTGGTGTTGCAGAAGGCGCGCCGATAGTTCCGGTTTCTTCACAAAGGAACATCAACATAGACGCGTTGATCCAAACTATGGAAGAATATATACCGACGCCAAAACGCGATCCTAACTTGCCGCCTATAATGCACGTCATCCGTTCCTTCGACATAAATAAACCCGGTACACCCGTAGAAGACTTGGCCGGCGGAGTACTAGGCGGTAGTATTTCGCAAGGAAAATTCAGCGTGGGTGAGGAAATAGAAATCAGACCGGGGATTAGAGTGGAAAAGAGCGGAGGGGTAACTTATGAGCCTCTTTTTACTGAAATCGTTAGTTTGCAAGCGGGCGGGAAAAAAGTAAAAACTGCGCAGTGTGGCGGTTTAGTAGGCATCGGCACACTACTCGACCCTGCGCTGACGAAGGCCGACGGTTTAACAGGAAACCTTGTGGGCAAACCAAACCAGTTACCTCAAACCTTGACGGAGTTCACATTGGAAATGTTTCTCTTCAAGCAAGTCGTGGGAACAAAAGAACTTGCTGAGGTAGGGAAAATACAGGTTCGTGAACTTTTCTTGTTGGATGTTGGAGCAACGATCACCTCGGGAACGGTGGTTTCTATAAAGGGCGACACGGTTACGTTTCGGCTAGGGCGACCTGTCTGCGCAAAAGAAGGTTCACGAGTGGCAGTGAACAGAAAAATTGGAGGCAGATGGCGACTAATCGGGTATGGAATACTAGTTTAAGCAAATGTTTTTGGAAATAAAATTGGGCAAAAAAATCATCATAGATACAAATTTTCTTTTTGTGCCGTCGATGTTTCGATTAGACATTTTTGAAGAGATGGGTAACATCTTCGGCCAACGCATAGAACCGATCATTCTTTTGCCGACCTATAAAGAACTAAAAAAGCTCGCCGAATCGGAATCACCGAAAATGCGCAAAAACGCGTCGCTCGGACTTGAACTTGCCAAAAAATGCAAAATAGTAGAGGTTGATCGAAGAAACATGGAATCAAACGACGACTTAATCTTCAGAATGGCCGTTGAATGGAAGTGTCCCGTAGCGACTAATGATAGAGAGTTGAGGACAAGATTAAGAAAAGCAGGCGTCGCGGTGGTTTTTTTGAGGCAAAAATCTCGTTTGGCGGTAGAAGGAGGTATTTAGGGAATTGTTTAAATCCTATCTCAAACTTTATGTGAGAGAAAAGCCTCGTTGTGAAGGAGGCAAGACTGCTACATGTTTAAACTCGTAACTCTGGAAGATACGACTCGCATTCCGCCCGAAAAGTTCGGTAACCCCCCAAGCATCGTGGGCTATGAACAGCTTAAAATGAAATACGAAGGCATGGTTGACGAAGAATTAGGTTATGTCGTGGCGGTTACAAAGATTCAAGTTAACCCCGTTGGAAAGATTATTCCAGGCGACGGCGCCACTTACCATAAAGTCAAATTTTCGCTTTTGACGTTCCTTCCGAAGGTTCAAGAGGTTGTCGAGGGCGAAGTTGTCGAAATTGCAGATTTTGGAGCGTTTGTGAGGATTGGTCCGTTGGACGCGTTGCTTCACGTGTCGCAGCTTATGGACGATTTCATATCCTATGACGAGAAACAAGGTGTGCTTCTTGGGAAAGAGACAAGACGCAAACTAGCCACAGGAGACCATGTGCGTGTAAGAATAACAGCGGTTTCGCTTGGGCGTGGAGGTAGTTCAGGCAAAATTGGAGTCACCGCGAGACAACCTTTCCTCGGAAAACTCGAGTGGATTAACGAGGACGTAAGACGAATAACCGGAAAAGCAGAAGAGAAAACGAAAAAGCCAGAAAAAC
Source organism: Candidatus Bathyarchaeota archaeon A05DMB-4 (assembly GCA_019685575.1). Taxonomy (GTDB): domain Archaea; phylum Thermoproteota; class Bathyarchaeia; order Bathyarchaeales; family SOJC01; genus JABFQO01. Next base: position 41,459 of record JABFQO010000007.1, read on the forward strand.
CCGAGAAAACTGAGAAAAAAGCAAAATAGGATGTGTTAAAAGTTGCCTGAAAAAGCGTGCAGAGAGTGTCGTTTGTTATCCACGGGTTCTGTTTGTCCAAGATGCAAATCCGCTTCGCTTAGTGATGATTTTTCCGGCTTGGTTATCATTTTTGACCCCGAGACTTCTGCGATAGCGAAAGCCATGAAGGTAAAAGAAAAGGGACGTTATGCTTTGCGTGTAAGGTGATTCAGATTCGTTTTCTCACCGAATCTCAACGGGTTCAACTAAAGACGCCGCTGGGCAGACTGCTTAGAGGCTCGTTTAATCAGACAATGCGGGAATTTGAAACTGTTGTAAAGACCAAAAAACCCGTCATGATCGTCTCAGTCGGCGATGCGGTTTCTGAGGTACTGCTTAAGCATAATGTTTTTCCTAAGGTCATAATCGTCGATTCTGTAGTGATGAGGAAACCGATTGAACCCCTTAAAACAGAAAGTTACGAGACTATCCACGTCAGGAACAAGGCAGGAACAATCTCAGACGAGGCTTGGTTTGCCATCGAATCCGCCATAAAGAAACCGTCCAAAGTGAAAGTCGTCGTTGAAGGAGAGGAAGATTTGCTCGCATTGGTGGCGATTTTAAGTGCGCCCGAAAAATCTTTGGTTGTGTACGGTCAGCCTCGTGAGGGTATGGTGGTTGTTGAAGCGACTGCTACAAAGAAAGGCGAAATTAGAACAATTGTCGATGCTATGGAGCGACGCACGGTCTCGAAAAGCTAAAGTAAGAGATGTGCATCTGTGTGAACATCAATTGGATGGAAACGCAATGAAGGTCAAAATCATTACTCAGCGTCATAACCCCTTGCTAAAGAGAAGAGAAGTCGTTTTTGAGGCAGAACACGGAACGCGTGAGGGCACTTTAACCCGCGCTGAGTTGCGGAAAAATTTGGCTGAAATCCTGAAAACAAACGTTGACTTGATTTTTATTCAACGCGCAGTAACAAAAACTGGTACTCAGATCACCGTAGGCGAGGCAAACGTTTACGACACGGTTGCGCAAGCAAAACTTGTCGAAACAAAACATATCTTCGAAAGAAACATTCCACCAGCCAAACCAAAGGAAGGAGAAGCGCCCGCGGCAAAACCTGCCGAGGCGGCACCACAAAAAGAAGAGAAGAATAAACCGAAAGAAGAAGAAAAGAAAGCTGAACAAAAACCTAAGGAGGCATAATAAATGTCAAAGAAAGAAAAAGCAGAAAACCCAGCAAAAGAAACTAAGGAACCAAAAGAAGAAAAACCTATCGAGGCTCCAGAAGCCCCAACAGAAGCAGAAGCGCCTGTTGCCAAAAAACCTGCAAAAGGGAAAATTAAAAGAAAAAAGAGAATCGGGAAGAAAATTTACACGCTTTACAAGATTGACGGCGAAACCATAACGCGCGTGAGACCCTTCTGTGAACGTTGCGGACCAGGCTATTTCATGGCGGATCATGGCAACCGTTTTGCTTGCGGGCACTGTGGCTTTACGAGGTATAAAGTGGCTGAACCCGCTGAATAAGTAAGCACGTTTTTATCTTACATATATGCTAAGTAAGTGTGGCGGCGAGTAATGTTACAAGTAAACGTTTTCCTCGAAAACATCTCAGCAGAACGATTTTGGGATATTGAAAAACCTCTTCCGCAACTTCAGATTTCCACGAACCTCAACCTTGTTGGGATAAACAAAAAACAAGATGAACAATTAGAAGTACCCTTCGTGTTTTCAATCAATTATAACCCTGCCATCGCACAGATAAGCGTAAAAGGTAAGGCATTTGTCCGCGGTTCCAGAGAAGAAGTGTCTGACATCTATGACTCTTACACGCAGAAAAAGCCTCCACCGCCCATGATTGTTCAGGCTGTTTCAAACGTGGCATTTTTAGAATCTATTTTAATCTCTCGCATCTTGAATGTCCCCCCGCCTATTCCGTTGCCTCAGGTTACGCCTCCGGCTGGCGCTGGTGAGAAGAAAAAGGGTGAACCTTCTTATCGTACATAAAAACAGAAGGTTGAAAACAGATTATTTTAATGGCACATACATTGATGAACGAGAAGCCCCGATGCCAGGCGTGCCGTGTCGTACGGGTTGGTTGGTAATAGCGAACTCGCCCAAATAATGACCTACCATCTCGGGGGTTATTTCAACGGGTGAGAATCCACTTCCATTATGAACGTGAACAGTGACGCCCACCATTTCTGGAAGAATCACCATGTCTCTGGCGTGAGTTTTCACGGCGACCATTTGTCCTTGACGTGTCGCTTCTTTGGCTTTTCGGATGTTTTCGATAAGTTTTCTTTGGTCAGCATTAAGTCCACGCTGAAGGCTCCGACGTTGCCGAGAAGGAAGCAAGCGGATAAACTCGTCCATTGACATTGCCTCAAGCTGATCGAACGGCAAACCCCTGTAAAGGAATTCTTTCGGCATAGCTTTTCCCTACATCTTGAATGCTTATTTTTCGGGGTCTCTTAAATCTTTACCTTCTTTCTTCCGCGCCCGGCGCTTCTCGCTGCGATTAAGCCGACTTTTTGCCCTGGCGACGCATGCCGTGAAACCGTGGTAACTCGACGTCCTCCACGTTTGCTACTTCCGTAAGGATGCACCGCGGCAACCATGGCAACGCCACGGGTTCTCGGATAGACACGCCCCTTGGCGTGCATTAGGTGATATCTTTTGCCTGCTTTCAGGAAAGGTTTGTCGACTCTACCTGCGCCTGCTATTACGCCTACGGTAGCTCTGCAGTTGGCGTTGATGTAGTGGGTTTTTCCGGAGGGTAGTTTGATTATCGTTCCTTCGGGTGTGTGGGTGACTATTGTGGCGTAAGTCCCAGAGGATCTTGCAAGTTTTCCGCCGTCGTTAGGCGTCATTTCAATGTTACACACCAGCGTGCCTTCGGGGATTCTGCCTATGGGAAGTACGTTTCCGATGTCTATCGGCGCGTTGCCTCCGATTTGTATTTGCTGTCCTTGATAGACGCCTTCGGGTGCCACCGTGTACCATGTTTCGCCGTTCTCCATTTTCACGACTGCGAAAGGTGCTCCTCTGCCCGCCTCATGTGTAAGTTCCACTATTGCTCCTTGAACAGCGCCTTCGAGTTCCTGTTTGTTCATGTGTGGGTACCTGACAGGAGCGATTCGTTTGTGTGTTGATGCGCGGAAAGTTGGAGCACCGCGACCGCGTCTTTGAACCCTAATTCTTTTCCCCATAAATCACTGCCTCCTACAGTATGCCGAGTTTTATAGCCACGTCCGAGGCTTTGTAGTCGGGATGCAAACGCACGAAAGCCTTCTTCACTCCTTTGTGAGTCAGCACAACATTGACCTTTTCAACTCTAACTTCATACAGTTGTTCCACAGCGTTCTTCACGTCAGCTTTAGTTGCCTTCAAATTCACCGCGAAAACAAGCTTATTCTCCGTCTCGAGAACACGGCTAGCAATTTCGGTCATAAGCGGGTAAAGAATAACTTCATGAGGGTCCATCACAGTTTGCCTCCATAGCGTGTATCAAGTTTTTCAAAAGCAGAGTTTGTCCATATAGTCAATCGTCCTGGGTGAGTTCCCGGCGCGAGTAGTTCAACGTTTAGTTCGTCAAGGGTTGCGACGTCGACGCCTGGGAGGTTTTGAGCCGCTTCGGCGATTCCGTCGTTTTTGTCTATTACGATTAGTGGTCCTACGGCTTGTTTAATTCTTCTGCCTCGTTTCTTGCCCTTGCCTGCGCGTACTTTTCTGCTGTCTTTTGAACGGTAAATGTCGGACAAAACACCCAACGCTGTAAGGGTTTCCTCAACTTCTTTCGCCTTCTTCAGCGCTTGAATTTCGTCTGTAACCACTATGGGGAAATCTTGGACATCTTCTACACTGTGTCCCCGTTTGGCAACGATTTCTCTCAAGCCAGTCGCGGCGATAGCTGAACGCAAAGCCAGCCGCATCTCTTTCCGTGGAAGTTTCTTTCGTATCTTCTTGTTCACGTTTGGTGGAAAAGCAGCTCTGCCGCTTACTATGCCCGGTGCGAATCTTGCTCTCGAGCCGCCGGCTTTTTCTCGTGGAACCCGTGCGATGCCTAAGCCTACGCCGCGTGATTCGGCTGATGTTCGTTTTCCCGCTAACGGGTTTCGTCCTTGCGGTTGGTAGTTGTGAGATTGAATTGTGACGACAGCGCGTTTTATGACGTCTGGTCTTAGTGGGGTTTGGAAAATCTTCGGAACGTTTATCTTGCCCGTCGAAGCGCCTTTAAGGTCAAAAAGTTTCGTAGTCAACTTTCCCATCGCCAAATCTCTCCTCGCGGTCACTTTCCTTGAGGCGACTTCAACGATACTTCAACAATTTTCGGCGGCTCTGCGGGAATTTTTTTCGGTGGTCTTGCAGGACAGCGAAGCCTTATGAGGCGTTTGGTTGCGCCGGGCAAACTGCCTTTAATTATTATGTGTGGGCCTTTTACTTGACCGTACCTGAGGAAGCCGCCTTTCGGGGTAACTTCTTTTCCGTCTGCGCCGATTTTTAGTATGCGTTTGTTGTATTCGGTTCTTTGATGATAGCCCATTTGTCCGGCTCGAGCAACGGTGTACAGTGTGTGGGCTGGCTGCCAAGGTCCGATGCAGGCGACGCCACGGTGGGTTTTGTTTGACTTTCTGCCTAAAAGTTTGACGCCGAAACGTTTTACTGGGCCTTGAAAGCCTTTTCCTTTGCTGACTGCGATGGCGTCGATGTATTGTCCTTCTTTGAAAACTTCAATCGCCGAGACTGTTTTGCCGAGCAGATTCTTTGCGTATTCAAATTGGTCTTTTATTTTTCCTCCGCCGATTTTAATCTCGGCCATGTCGGGCTTCTTTTTCGAAATGCCCGCGAGGCGTGGTTGAGTTGCCGCTATTAGAGTGAAAACTGTAATTTTGTCAAGGTTTTCTTCGATTTTTTTCAGCATTTCTTCTGTGCTGAATTTTTCTGGCAGTGTAGCTAGACGGTTTAAATCGTCTGGTGGTTCCTTCATCCATGCTTCGCAAAAAGTCCGCAACCCATACGGGTCTCGCGTGTAAGCGCGAATGCCGCACACCAAAAGCGGTGGTGCCTCTAAAATTGTTGCGGCGCTGAAGATTTCTTTGCCGAAGTTGGGCGAACCAGCAGTATCGTCTACATAGAACACGTGGGTCATGCCGGCTTTGTAGACCATGAACCCGAGCAAGGTAGGCGCGTCTGTTTTTGGGGTTGGCCAGTATTTTATTTTGCCTATTGGCCGTGCAGCGCGTCCCCTCGGTATGTAGGCAAGCGAACCGTGCCTGGGTGCGCTTTGTTTTCGGTGTCCCATTGTTTATCCGTCCGCCTTCTTTTTGAATACATCTACGAGTTATAAACGTTACTAATCAATCCTTCATTGACGGCGTGTCTAAATAATGTGTATGCGATGGAGGGATGTCTCTGCTTGTCTTTTTCCATCCATACTTTGTTGCGACCGCGATGAGCCAACCGCCGAAAATCATAACCGTAGCGGGAAGCCCTTGATGTGGAAAATATGTGAGCATGATGGCTTCGACTATTCCGAAAACCACCGCCATAGAAACGATTGCCAGTATCGCGAATCGGCGCCCATATTTTTTTTCTGTTTGAATTCCCAGAAGCCCAGTTAGGAAGAGGTCGCCCAAGCCGAGTGCCATTGAGGCTTCCAGACTGGGCACTACTGGCAAGACTATGAATATGGGTAGCGACAGGTCGAAGATTTTTTTGCTGGTGGTTATCATGTAGCCCGTGCCGAGGACTTGGATGACATCCATGATTGTGAGGAACGCTGCGAAGGCAAAGGTTGTTTTCCACGTGAAGAAGCTGCCGACGTACACTGTGATGAAGACTATGAAGAGTATAGCGAACAAGTCCAGCAAGTAATAGTTCCAAACCGCCGTGTCTTTAAATAAAAAGTAAAGCACCAAAAAAGCAACAGGACCGACGAACCCGAGGTACCATCTTTGCGAAATTAAATACGTTATCATGAAAAGCGCGACTGAGAAAACCCACAAAAACAAAACAAGGATGGCTTGGGAGGGAACGATGACTAACACCGTGATCATAGCCCCCATAGCAATTACTATTAAAAGTGCATCTTTGATGGTGAATTCTTTTTCTTCAAAAAGTGTCTTTACGCGTTTTTCGAGTTTTGAATAAAGAAGAATGGTTGCTACAGCGATTAGAATTAGTGCGGTGGGCAACATTACGTCAAATGTCATAGCCCATTCTATAAGAGGCGTTAAAGATTTGCTTTTTGGTGGCTTTACACGGAAGTGATCATGTTGAGAACGGCAAGTGAAGCGCAGACTGCTTCTTCTGTGCGCACGGTTTCTGTTCCCTGCGATGGAATCATGTTTACCACAAAATCTACAATATCTTCAAGTGCCAAGTTTTCGTGTTTTACAATTTCATAAAGTCCCTGCGTTGGTGCTCCAAAAGCTACCAAAATTTTATACGCGTTTTTCCAATGTTTCAAGATTTCTTCTTTAGCCTTCGCGAGGGGAACTCCGAGACGGGAGGTGGCCAGTGTGAGGTCGAATTTTCCTTCTTTAATCAGTCGTCCCAGTGGCATGTCTGTCGTGGTTATTTGGAAACCCCAGTATGTTTTGATTTCTTGACGGTTCACAAGTGTTGCTTCTGGAGGTGGCTGGGTTTTTGTGATTTTTACAGTTATTCTTTTGTTTAGTTTGACATCCTTATTCAACACCAAAACTGGCTGTTCAATTCCGACATCTACGAGTACGCCGTCTTTTACGCGTGATATGCTGACGCCCTCACGGTAATCGCCGACCTTCAAGTCTCGCAACTTTTTTGTCAATGGATGATGCGTCGTACGCAAGGGAGGCAAAATACCCGCGTACCGTAGTTCTGGCACCATTTTGAACAACCATTTCCGTAAATACTGTGGCGTTTCCATGTAAGACAGAATCGTCGAGACCAGTTTTATGTCTCGGTTTTGATTGACCTTGGGCATGTCGGGAAAAATGATAACCTCGTTAACGCGAAAAATCGCAGCCGCACGTCCGATTATGCCGATTCTTGCAGTTTTTTCTCTAAGATGCGGTATGTCGGAAACGATCGAGGCGGGTATGGCGATTGAAAGTTCAGCGCTCTTATACAACGGGTCTCGCTCTCTCAGTGTCTTATCTTGCGGCTATCTAAAATATATTTGTGTGCATCGCAAAGTTTTCTGCTTATTTTTCTATAAACTTTAAGCATCACAAGATTTATTTCCCTATGCTTGTTAACCAGAAATTTATGTTCAAAAGAAAAATTTTAACTGGCGCATTATCTTTGTTGCTGCTTTCGCTGATGTTTAATGCATACATCAAACCGTCACTAAGCCAAAGCTATCAAGCCACCCAAATAATCTCTCATGACATACCGCTTGATGTTGTCTTCGTAGGCTACGACCAAGAAGCGATCGACATGGCCGCGATGGATTCCGTTATTACGAAGGATTACACAGTACCCTACGTCGAATGGTCCCTCAACTATTATTTTGACGTCAACTACGTCTTCGCAAACCAAACCTACCTCCAAACCTTAACATCCTTTATCCTACAAAACTCGGTCGAGGGAGTCGACACAACTTCGAAGCTGAACGTAACCGCGTTAGAGTACCAGAAAGCAACTGCAACAAAAATGTCCATATTCCTCCCACAATCAGGCCGGGCTATTGACGCAATTGCAGTCGAGGATTGGTTTGCGGCTAACCCGTACGTTTCCTCCAGCACTCCACGCTACGCTTTTTATGTTTTGAACTTTTCAATGTTTGATACTCCGGATCACACGTGGGAGCACTGGTATAACCTCACTGAGCCAGAACTCGATGCGAACACTGTCAGAGATTTCTGGAGGCTTGAGTGGGACAACCCGCTTAATCCTCACGTCGATTTTCCATACGCGGGCTTCTCGTATAGGCATCCGCTTTTCTTCGTTGACCCTTCGGCCTTCAACTGGTACTTGACGTGGGCGAGAATATGGTGGGAACTGGATCCCTACATTACTGATCCGAAGTACGACTATTACTACGAAGACTTGGACACTTTCCAGCAAACCCACGATTTGACCACGCCGGAAGGCAAAACCGCCTTGGGCTACTACTTGGGCGGATGGATAGATGACATACTAAGCAACACCTTCGCGTCAGCTGTTTGGGTGCAACCGACCGTTTCGCAGTCGCTTCAGATCTTGGTTCTAAACAACGCGTCTGAGTATGGCTATACTTATGAAAATTTGAAGTGGATCATAAACACCAGCCTAGTTAAAGACGCCGTGGAGCAACTGGCACCTTGGATATCCACGGATGTTTCTGTGAAATTCGCCAACCTCTCGGAGTACCCTGACGTTGAAGCCCTCCTGCAAAGTTGCATCATCAATAAGACAAACGGCTGGACGTATATTGATGGCTTGTCGTTCTTCTACGGGCTAGAAGACCTTCGGCGCTGGCATTTCAACTATAACAAGGCAGAAATGGTGGTGAATGGCTACGTCACGTTGCTGAAGAATGCTTCGATGATCGTTGATAATGGCGAGTTTACTGGGTTGGGTGGAGACAGACAAGTCTTGCTTATGAAGTCTATTGACCGTTATTTCCGAGAAGACGGCGTAACACCGAAGTCGGGTCTCAGTTGCTATATGACGCATGAACTGGGGCACAATCTCGGGTTCGGGCATACTTTCGGTTGGAACACTTATGCTGGCGACTTTGCTTTTGACGTGATGGGCTACTATCCGTACTCTTACTATTTCACCAAACTCTTAACAGACGCTTACCGACGCACCTACGCGGACACTGCGCTCGCTGAGTTGCAAAACGCTTTGATAATCGACCAAGAATTGTACAGCATGTGGGGTTCTTCTCCTTTCATCGATGTGTTGTTTGATGAGATAAGTGAGAGAATCGATGAAGCCGCTTTGCTGTATGACGAATTAGATTATTTGAGCGCCCTTTACAAATTGTTCGAGGCGCAACGCATAGAGGCATACCTCAGAGAATTAGTATGCGACATAATACCAATCGGCGACCTAAACCACGATGGCATCGTAAACATCACGGACGCAACAAAAGTCGGCGTTGCTTGGATGTCGCGGACTGGCGACACTCGCTATGATTTCTTCGCTGACTTGAATTATGATACAATAATCAACATAAAAGACTTGACGCCTATCGGGAAAAATTGGCAGAAAACCGGAAAAGTTAAAGCGGGGTTTGTTAGGTGGGCGACGGGCAATCGAACGACAATCTTCGATTACGTAGCAAACGTGTGGCCTGATTGGTGGTGGACCGAGAACAACATGACTTATGGCTATTGGAACTGGGCGAACGCCGATTTACAGTGCTCTTTACGGATAAAAAACATCACCGATGTTGACAACATGGAGAGCATCTACCTTAAAATCTACAACGCCACCGCCACAGTGCTCGAAATCTACTGGAACGCCGGCGACCCCGTGCCTCAAGATTGGATATCCTTCACGGTGGGGGCGCACTCAAAATACTCCTTATACCTAGAGGTTGTGTACACTTCTTACGCGCCAACGTGGTTCAGCAGAATAACCTTTGAATCAAGAGTAGACTCGCCATAAACAACCTTCAATTCCCCCCTCTTTTATATCTAAAAACGCATATACTTCAAACAGGCTAGGTGAAGAAATGAAAAGAATCGACGTTTTAGACGACCCGCAAACTTTGCGAAAAATTGATAAAAACAACATGCTGGAACTGTGCCTTAAAACGGGCGAATTCTGCAAAGAAGCCATCACGTTGGCGCGACGGTTTAAATTGCCAAAAACGGTGCAGGTTTCTGAGAATTTGCAGATAAAATACGGCAAGCCTCGAAACATAGTAATCGCAGGTATGGGTGGTTCCGCTATAGGCGGAGACCTTTTGCGGGACTGGCTGCTCGACCGTCTCAGCGTGCCCGTCGAAGTTTGTCGAGACTATTATTTGCCCGCGTATGCTGACGAGGAAACGTTGGTTTTGGTCGTTAGTTACTCGGGCGAGACTGAAGAAGCACTTTGCGCGTTACTTGACGCGGTTAAACGAAAATGCATGACGGTTGCTGTGGCTTCAGGCGGCACTTTAATATCGTTCGCAAAAAAGTTGCATTTACCCTACTTTGAAGCGAGAAGTGGCTTTCAGCCGCGCGTAGCGGTTCCCTACTTGTTCTTTCCTTTGGCAATTATTTTGGAGAAGTTGGGGCTCGTTTCTGGTCTAGAAAAAGAGATGCAAGAGACAATACATGTGCTAAAAAAACTGGCAGCCGAAAATTCACCCGAAGTTCCACAAGAGAAAAATCTTGCTAAGAAATTGGCGTGGCAACTGCGTTCAACAATTCCCGTCGTGTACAGTTTCCGACAATACCACAGCGTGGCTTGCCGTTTCAAGTCAGAACTGAATGAGAACAGCAAAATCCCAGCGAAATACGAGAACTTCCCCGAACTGAACCACAATGACGTGGTTGGCTGGGAAGCATCAGAAAGGCTTACGAAAAAATTCACCGTGATACTCATTCGGGACCCTGAAGAGCCGCCGGAAATACGCAATCGCATAGAAGCAACAAAGAAACTTGTTTTGAATAAAGCCGCAAAAGTTTTAGAAGTTCAATCAGTTGGCGACTCTCAATTAGCGAGAATGTTTTCTGTAGTGTTCTTGGGCGACCTAACAAGCGTGTATCTCGCGATTATGCTCGGCGTTGACCCTTCACCAGTAAAAATAATCACGGCGATGAAGAACGAGATGAAACGGAAATTCGACATCGTCGAAAGACTGAAAAAAGAATTAAACACGCTTACAGGTTAGCCTTCTCGTTTTCCTTCAATAAACTCTCTGAACCACTGTTCCGCTATGTCCAAAGGTTCAGCCTGCGGCGGGTTCTTGAATGCATACGCAGAAACACTCGCCAGTGAACCCTTGATTTTCCTGTTCAAAGCGATTTTAACTGCTCTAATCACGTCAAACAACATTGAACCGGCGTTAGGAGCGTCCACGGTGCATAGTCGAACGTCCATACGCATCGGAACATTACAGAAATACGTGCCTTGCAACCAGAAGTAGCTATCGCGGCGGTTTTCCAAGAAATCCACAAAATCGGTCGAACCTGCGACGATTTCAGCTTTGTAAGGCAAAGCAGTCGCGACGGCTTTTGTCTTTATCGTTCTCTTTGTCTCTCGGGTACGGTCAAGAGTATCAAGCGATTCGGTTCCACCACCTACATCGAGCTGATAGGTCTCCGTTATCTTGACACCACTGTCTGACAAAAGTTTAAGCAATGTTTTATGCAATGTTGTCGCGCCCACTTGGTCAATTAAGTCGTCACCCACAACGGGCACGCCAGCATCCTCAAATTTTCTACTCCACACAAGATTGCTGGCTATAGGAGTCGGTGTCACGTTTACGAAGGCGCACTTTGCTTTCAACGCTTGCTCGGCGTACCACTCAGAAGCCTTGACCGCACCGCTAGGAAGCAAGTTAAGCACAATTTCAGCTCTGGTCGCTTTTAGCACTTCTGCAACGTCTACTGGGGGCGCGTCAGAAATTTGAATAACATTTTTTAAGTATTCACCCACACCGTCAAGCGTTGCTCCCTTCTGGACAACAACTCCCTGCTTAGGAACCTCCGTGAGCTTTAAAGTGTTGTTTGGTGGGCTAAAAACTGCTTCACACAAGTCTTTACCCACCTTTCTCCTGTCAATATCAAAAGCAGACACAAACTCTATGTCACGAGCGTGATAGCCTCCCAAAAGAAAATGTTTCAGTCCAATTGCTTGTTCTTCACTTTTTGTGTCTTTATAATATTGAACCCCCTGAACTAACGCGGAAGCGCAGTTCCCCACACCGACAAGCGCAACTCTGATTTTCTCCAAGTTTTTTCACCTAATCACGACGAGTATCTGCTTTATGCCCTTGTTACCATTAAAGTGTTTCGAGGCGCTTACTATAAACAAAAAACATAGCTTGATTAAACAGTCTCCACAGTCAAAAATGTGAACGCTTATACGCCAAGGCCTCATTCACACCATACCTCCCCAACCCAACATCAAATACAGAACGTGCCACCCAACTTTCAACGCCCAAAAAGAAACAACCAACCGAACACTCGTAGAATTCACAATAAAAAAACACCAACACACCCAACACGAGAGAACCACCGATTCACTCATCATATTTGCGGTATATTTGGAGCCTAATAGGATCATATATGGAAGAGGGCCTAGAACGGCGCCGAGAAGCGAAAACTGGCTAAACAAAAACCGTCAGCCGTTTACACGAATTATAAATACTCCTAACAATGTAACAAAGAAAGGAGAAAAAGAGAGCATGCCAAAACCTTGGCACAAAAACTGGCCGGAAAAAGTTGCACAATCTATCCAATACCCCGACGTGCCGCTTCATGAACTCCTGACAAGAACAGCCAACCTATACCCAAAGAATACGGCCATCGTTTTCTACGGAAAAACAATCACATACAAGGAACTAGAAACACTCACAAACAAGTTTGCCACAGCATTAAACGATTTAGGCGTCAAAAAAACCGACCGAATCGCGCTGCTCCTCCCAAACATCCCACAATACATAATCAGCTACTACGGCGCACTTAAAGCAGGCGCCACAGTAACCGCCATCAGCCCGCTTTCAAAAGAACGCGAAATCATGCACCAACTCAACGACTCCGAAGCCGAAACAATCGTTGCGCTCGACGTTTTCTTCCCAGCGATAAAAAACATCTGGAACCACACAACCCTCAAACGAGTAATAATCGCAAAAATGAAAGAATACCTACCAAGCACAAAAGCATTCTTCGGCACCCTACTCGGCAAAGTGCCCAGCCGCAAAGTCGAAAAACAACCAAGCGTTTACTTCTTCAAGGAACTAACAGAAAAACACCCGCCAAACCCGCCCACCGTAAAAATAAACCCGAGATCAGACCTAGCCGCACTCCAATACACTGGTGGAACAACAGGAATCCCAAAAGGCGCCATGCTAACACACTACAACCTAGTAACAAACGCCGTAATGTGCGCAGAATGGCTAACTGCGAGGACAAGCCAAGAAGTGTTCCTCACCGTGCTGCCACTCTTCCACATATACGGAATGACAACCTCAATGAACGCGGCCATCTACATCGCCGGCACCATGGTTCTACTCCCAAGATTTCACCCGACAGACGTGCTGAAGGCAATCGAACAATACGGAGTGACAATTTTCTGCGGCGTCCCAACAATGTACACCGTACTCGTCAACCACCCCCACATCACAAAATACAAACTTTCAACCATCAAATTCTGCATCTCCGGCGCAGCGCCACTCCCGCCAGAAGTACAGAGAAAGTTTATGAAAATCACGGGCGGCGTACTCGTAGAAGGCTACGGACTCACCGAAAGCTCACCCGTAACGCACTGCAACCCATTAGACCCAACCATGAAAACAGTAAAAATCGGATCCATCGGAATCCCATGGCCCGATACTGAAGCAAAAATCGTCGACATAAAAACTGGAAAGAAAGAACAGCCACCCGGCAAGGTCGGCGAACTCGTCGTTAAGGGTCCGCAGGTGATGCTGGGCTACTGGAACATGCCAGAAGACACGGCGGCCGTGCTGAAAGACGGTTGGTTGTACACGGGCGACGTGGGCAAAATGGACGAAGACGGCTACTTCTTCATCACAGACCGCAAAAAAGACCTAATCAAATACAAGGGCTACAGCGTGTACCCGCGAGAATTGGAAGACGTGCTGTACGAACACCCGGCAGTAAAACTTTGCGCGGTAGTGGGCAAACCAGACGAAACATCAGGAGAAATTCCAAAGGCTTTCGTAGTGCTTAAAGAAGGCGCGAAAGCCACAGAAAAAGAGCTTATTCAATTCGTAAAAGACCGCGTGGCTCCCTACAAGGCCATCCGAGAAATCGAATTCAGAAAAGAACTCCCCACCTCACTCGTGGGAAAAGTCCTTCGCCGAACACTACGAGAAGAAGAAACCGAAAAACAACAACCCGCAGCCCAAGCATAAACCAAAAACACATCTCCACTAGACGAGCGTGTACGCACGCCTAGAGAACAACGACCTCTGCAAGGAAAAACGATAAAGCGGTCACTCACCTATCCTATCCTGAACGTCTTGGGCCCGTAGCCTAGTCAGGATTAGGGTGTCGGCCTTCGGAGCCGGTGGTCTTGGGTTCAAATCCCAACGGGCCCGCCAAAAACACTAAATTTGGTTTACAGTAAAGTGTTGATTATGGAACTCACAACCGTCAAAATCGAGCCGCCGAAAGACTGCAACGTAATCTTGGGCATGGCACACTTCATTAAAACAGTTGAAGACTTGTATGAGGCTCTTGTGAATTCTGTGCCCAGCATAAAATTCGGCATAGGCTTCTGCGAAAGTTCTGGCCCGTGTTTGGTTCGTGTGGAGGGCAATGATGAAGAACTGAAACAGTTAGCCGCTAAAACAGCTTTTAACCTCGCAGCGGGACACAGTTTCGTCGTTTTCATAAAAAACGCCTACCCGCTGAACGTGCTGGACAAGATAAAGCATGTTCCCGAAGTCTGCACAATCTACGCTTCAACCGCGAACCCGCTGGAAGTCATAATCGCAGAAACCACGCAGGGCAGAGGCATAATAGGCGTTGTTGACGGTTTTAAGAGTAAAGGCATCGAAACAGAAAACGACGTTAAAGCCCGAAAAGAATTCCTCAGAAAAATCGGCTACAAACTGTGATTAGGAGAAAAACCGACGCTTTCGTTTATTCATTAATACTAAACACACATCGAACCTTCGAGTGCACGCTTGCGAACCTTTCCGCACACGCTGACCATGAATACTGAGCGTGAGTTCATAACACTTTTCTATACATAAAGGGCCATGATTAACTGGTGAATAAACCATGCCGAAAATACGACCGTTTATGCGAAGAAAACCAGGACAGAAAAAGCGAACGGTACACGTGAAAGGCCACTATAGACACACGCGCGCATAAACAACCGCACGGTCTATTCTAGCATTTTTTCGAAAAAAGTAGCATGTATCATGCGCCATGTTTTTCTGTTCTTTTTTTGTGTTAACCAAAAAACCGCACAACAATGGTGGGGTCGCTGGGATTTGAACCCAGGATCGCCAGCGTTCTGTACGCGTTTTGCGTCCCCCAGGCTGGTATCCTTGACCAAGCTAGACGACGACCCCTACATACTATTTTGCGAACGAATACTTTTATTTTCTAGCTTAAATATCCTCTGTGTTTAGGTGTTGTCCGAGTTGGTCAAGTGGGAATACAAGGTGGTTCCGATAAAGACGCAGATTCATTCAGATCGTTTCCATGCAGACAGAAAGCCAGTCATAGATGATGTTCAAAATGACCTTAACGCCTTAGGCGACGAAGGATGGGAACTTGTCAGCATCCAGGATGTTCACCTTCCCGACGACAGAATATTCACTGTCGCTTACCTCAAGAGAAAAAAATAACAAACAGCATAGAGACGCCCACACTTACTCCTTACGCGTTACATAACATAGCCCGGAAAAAGAAGATCACGCGGAAGCCTTTTGACAAATTTGCGTTTCGCCGCGGTTGCACGTCGTTTGGACAAAATTTTCGGGATGCATAATAGTGTCGAAATTTAGATGACCGCAAAAGTCTTATTCAATAGCGTTGAATTAAATTTGAGGAAAATCTATGAGCAAAGAAGTTGAAAAAGGACTCCAGCGAATCGGCGTTACAGTGTCAAAGCCCATAATGGCTTTGATCGCTATAATCTTCGGCATACTTGTCATCGTTTATCCGGATTTGCTGCAATGGATCGTCGGGTTGTACTTTATCATCCAAGGCATACTGTTCTTCATCGATTATTTCGAACTGAGAAGAAAATAACACAGTTGACGCGTTAGTCACCCTTTTTTTCTATTATAGACGCACAGTAGTTTGGGGAACATTCAGGTCTCCTCGACAAGATTGCACCGTGCCAATATCAATAAACCGGCGGATCTCGTAGGCGATTTTTAAACAACATATCTCTCCTAACAAGGCATGATTGAATGGATAGACAAAGTTTTATTGGACAAACTGGAGTACATGTCGTATAAGAAAAACCTGCGAAACACGTAGTGAAGAAGGCATAGGCAATGGAGTTCTATCAAGTAGTACGAACCAGAAGAAGCGTAAGAAAATACAAACCAGACCCGGTTCCGAAGGAAACCTTAAACAGAATCCTCGAAGCAGTCCGCATTGCGCCATCAGGTTCAAACCGTCAACCATGGAAATTCATCCTAATCACTGACCCAGCGCTTAAACGAAAACTCGCCACCGCGTGCCATAACCAAAAGTTCATCGCCGAGGCTCCAATCGCAATCGTAGCCCTCGCACAAAAACTTCAGATAAACCGAGGGGGCTACATGGGTGAAATGAGCACACTCATGGATACGACGATTGCCTTTACTCACCTCGTCCTCGCCGCACGAGCCGAAGCCTTAGGAACTTGCTGGATCGGCGCCTTCAATAATGACGAAATCAAGAAACTTCTTAACATTCCCGACGAATATTACGTGGTCGCGGTCACGCCGTTGGGTTCTCCAGCGAACGGAGAAAAGGCGTTTACGGAGACTGTTGACAGAAAACCCTTGAAGGAAATCGTAACAGAAAACGAATTCTAAGACGGGCTGCAACAGTTGAAGATTGCACGTTTTAAACACAACAACAAACAACACGTGGGCATAGTAAACGAGAAAACTGGAACCGTCACGGTCATCACTAAACCCGCAACCATTGAACAACTAATCCGCCAAAACACAAAGACACTTGACGCAGTCGAAAAAGGCGCTGTTCTAAAACTCGATCAAGTGCAACTGCAAGCACCAATCGCGCATCCAACAAAAATCATTTGCCTCGGCCTAAACTACTATGACCACGCAAAGGAACAAAACGCCCAGATTCCCGACGAACCCATAATTTTCCTCAAACCTCACACAGCCATCACGGGTCCAAACCAGCCTGTTCTAAAGCCGAAATTTGTGAAGCAACTCGACTACGAAGCCGAACTCGCCATCATAATCGGCAAAAAAGCCAAAAACATCGCATTAACCGAAGCAAAACACCATATCTTCGGCTATACCGTGCTTAATGACGTTTCAGCCCGCGACGTACAATTCAAGGACAAACAATGGACAAGAGGAAAAAGTTTCGACACATTCGCCCCAACAGGACCATACGTAACGACAGCCGATCAAATCGGAAACCCTAACAATTTGAGAATAAGAACTTGGGTAAACCGGGAACTACGTCAGGATTCGTCTACGAAAAACATGGTCTTCAACGTGTATCAGGTGGTTCATCATTTAAGCCGAGTAATGACGCTTGAGCCTACGGACATAATTGCCACGGGTACGCCGGCAGGCGTAGGGTTCGCAATGAAGCCCGAACCAAAGTTTCTAAAATCAGGCGACATGGTCAAAGTGGAAATCGAGGGAATCGGGACACTCGAAAACCACGTTATCGAAGCCTAACATATGCGGCTTAAGCATGTTTGGCCCAAGCTTCCTTCAATTCACGAATAAAACTTGCCTCATCCGTGGCTAATCGTTCTTTGATTCTACGCCATGTCGCTTGGCAATTCTTGTAATCTACGCCTACGATGCCGTGGATGATTCGGTCAATCTTCTGCTTGTTCTCTTTCGTGACTAGTATGCCTGCTCTTCGGAAAACCTCTTGGAGATGTCTAAAATAACAGGTCAACTCAAAACCTCACAATTTAACGGGTTCGCCCTTTCGACGCTTTTCCATGCATTGGTCAAACAAGTCCACGGCGCGACGCAAATGGGGAATGGTTATGGAGCCGCCGACTATTAATGCAACGTTTAAAGCCTCGAAGAATTCTTCTTCGGTGACGCCTTCTTGAACACAACGGATAACGTGATAGGCTATGCAGTCGTTGCAACGCAAAACCGTGGAGGCCACCAAACCAAGCAATTCTTTAGTTTTTACGCTCAACGCGCCCTTCTCATAAGCCCGGGAATCCAACGCAAAAAACCGTTTAATCCCAAGGTTACCCGTGGAAAGTACACGTTGGTTCATGCGTTCACGATAACGCCTAAACTCTTCAAACTCGTCCAACATGAACCCCACGGCTTTCATAATTAAAGAGTTAGCATAAAACACTTTCCAAACGCAACATCCAGTAGTTGGCGGCTTGTTTGATCCGTTGCCTTGCTTGAAACTATAGTTTGATATGTGGTTTTTCCATGGTTCTTTGTGGGTGACTGTTCGAGAAGTTCGACTTTTTTGTTTTTAGGCACATAGACATTTCTTCCATAAGCTTTTTAGGACAAATGCAACTATCAATATACGGTGGAGTTTGAACCCGAGAATTAGGTAAATCTTAAATATTGAGGATAGAATACTGGATGTTTAACTTTCGGGAAGGATGAGATGGACCCGCCTTCTAAAAAAACATTAATCCCCATACTTCTCGTGTCAATAATTCTGCCAGTCAGTCTTATCCTGGGTTTTAATCGAACATCGGAATTCCACATTTCACGAGAAATCAACGTAAAAGCAGTAGAATGGAACTTCACAAGACCCTATTATCCATATCAGGTAAGTAAACATGTTCCAATTGGAGAACCCGTCGTAAATTCCCACAATGACGATGTCGCTGCTATTCAGCTCAGCCTATTCATGGGTGATTATTTTGAAGAATCTTTGGAATTCGGTGATTATATCCTCTTCAGAACAATCTTTTCTGCAAATCTCACCAAGGGCTTCATTTACAAATTGCAGATAAAATTTTCTTGTATAGATGAAAATGTCAGTCTAGATATACTCGGCTACATTGGTAGCGACAGTCCTATCGAAACCCGTAATCTTTCAATATTACGTGTTATAGACTACGTAAGCGAACCATACGTTGATGCCATAGCTACTGGCGATCGAAAAACTTGCTACCTAAAAATGTATGCATTTTGGCTATTCTTTGACGAAAACAATGTTGATCACGGGTGTATGGCGATAGCCGATCTTGTTATTTTTAACGGTTCGGAATACGTGAAGATACAAATCCCAATAAGTCTCGGGGTATTTATTTCGTGAAGAAACGAGTCATTCTTGCAAGCATTATTGTAGCATTGTTATTTTTCAGCGTTTTTCATTACGTAGCAATAGCTTGGGAGTTTGAAAGACCATCCTGTTTAGTTGATATCAATGAACGAGATGAAACTTCTATAACAAACGGTAATGTAAGCGTAGGATTGGGTACACATATCGGCGAGTACGTAGATGATAGTTCGACGTATGGCTGTGATTATGCGTTATTGAAGTTGGTGGCTACGTCCAATACGAGGAGAAATGTGAACTACCAGTGGATGGGAGATACTTTTCTTTGGCACGACATCACTTATAATGTTAGTGACCATCCTTGGCAGGGAGGTTGGGTCTCAACTTTTGGAAATCCTTTCCAATTTTATGGCGGCTACAGGAGCAGTGAATATTATAGCGTTTGGGTGTCTCCGTACGGATTTGTAAGCGTCGATGGCGAATATTGGGGGAGCCCTCCATCCAGCATCCCAAGCGGAATAGATCCTAACGCGTTCATCGCGGTTTTTTGGCGCGATGACCTGTACATAGATGACCAGAGCTCTATTACGTATGGATACGTGAGTCATTTGTTCGGCGTGGATTGCTTATGCATCAGTTGGAACAATTTGTGGAGTCCCGGCGGTAACGGGTACCGCCATTCTTTTCAACTGTTGTTGGAAATAACCTCTGGATACGATAGATTCTATTTTTACGGTAGAATATGGCTTCAGTATCGATCGATCGTGGTAAACAATGCCGTGCTTGTTGGGGTTGAAGATGAATCGGGAGAACTTGGCGTAACAATAGACTCGACTTATCTAAGCAGCGGCTCAGCGTTCAGAATATTCCCACAAAGATGGGGCCGATTTATTAAGAATCTTAAAATCACAATAACCAAGCCAGAAGGAGATACAACCGCAAATATTGATATTTTTACGACTGGCCTAGGCGTTTCAAATTTCAGAGGATATAACATTGCAGGAAACTTGACCCCACCAGAACATGAAGATCTGTCCGGAAGATTTGCAACGGCTTTTCTTGGTACAGGGACATTACTTGCAACAGTTTTCTTCCCAGAAGTTGGTTGGGTGAAGGGTCTTTGCTTGTTGATTGACGGAGCGCTTTGCGCCTATGGCTGGACGGATGCTTTTTTCGCCGCTCAGAAGCAAGCACAAGCACTTCCCCCTCTTGACATAATTGATGGGCAAACGGTAAATCACATAAAAGTTGCAGCAGTAAATGAAGGTGTTATGGATGCCTCAGTATGTATTTTTGCATATTGGTTTTTCTACGATAATAACAATCAAGAGCATGAACTCTACGTGACAGCGACGGTTGAATATGATGATGTGGATAGTCAATATGGGTATACCCCCTATCTTCGTACATTAACCACCGAGCCAATCCATCTAAAGTTCACACGAGATATCGGGAATGATTTTGCCAATGTAAAGACAGTAACTCCGGGCTTTTACAGAGGATGCCTTGGAAGAGAAACGATTCAAAGTCCCCGCGACGATGATGATTTCTACAAAATTAACGTGGTCTGGCCAAACACGCAAATAGACGTTTCCGTGACGTCGCCCATCGAAGCCAATTTCGACCTTTATCTATACGATGCGGGCCATAATCTTCGTGCAATGAGTTGTAACCCTGAGGAAGGAGCCACTGAAACCATTCGGTACATAGGCTTTGGAGGGAACTGGTACGTAGATGTAAAACGTGCTGGCGGAAATGGCATCTACAACTTAACCATAGCCTTAAGCGTTCCTCCTCCACCGCCTCCGCCTCCCCCTGGCGGTGGATGCCCTACGTTGTTTGTTTGGAATGGCACAGTTTTTCTGGAGGAAGCAACGTTAAACATCCATTCCGAACCTAATGTTGACGTTAACTTCTTTTATCCGCTAAACAATGCCCCGGCGATTAAATACGGCGTCTACACGCTGAAGCTTTCAGAAATTGGTGAAGGCTACAACTTCACCGAATCGTTCATTGACAACACCAAATTATTCATCATAGACGAGCATGGCTTCTGGTATCCCTGTCCACTCTTGATGGCAACGCATTCAAGATATGGAAACGTATGGTCAAAACTCGTCCTCAGCGACGACGTGAGAACAAACACGTTGAAAGGCGACGAAATCCTCCTAAAATTCTTCAACTTCTGGCCTGTAAACCCCACCGCTTTCGTGTTCATCCTTGAGGGGCACAACCCGTTGAAACAATAGTTTTTTGGTGGGGCTGCCCGGATTTGGACCGGGGTCTAGAGAGCCCAAGTCTCCAAGCCTAGACCAAGCTAGCCGACAGCCCCATACATAAACACAAAACTCCACAACATTCAATATATACCTTATTACCTCCAACTCAATAATCCAACACACTACAGAACCCCGCGGCGCCTTCAAACTCCGAGAGAACCCGTGATTCTCTGTTCATATTTGCGGCATATTTGGAGCCTAATAGGATCATATATGGAAGAGGGCCTAGACCCGCGGCACACCGCGCGAAAGAAAACCTTTTCAACACCTAACACTCAACCATAATAGCAAAGGAGAAAAACAAACCCATGAACACAGTAAGGCAATTTTGGCGCGCTTCATGGCTAGGCATATTACTCATCGGCCTCGGCATACTCCTCTACCTTGACAACACGCCCAACTACAAGGGAATATTCTTTCCAGGCCTCCTCATACTAATCGGCATACTCTTGCTCATCGGCGGCGTAATCCGTGCCAGCACGCAAACTGTCTAACACAAAAAACAGAAACAAACAAAAAGGAAGAAATATGCATGAACGAAAAACAAAAACCAACCCGTGAACTAACCATAGGCGAAATCATCACCCAAACCTTCAGCATATACTCACAAAAATTCACACAATACCTAATTCCATTCCTCGCCGCAGGCATCATAACAGGCCTCATAACGATGGCGATTTATTACACAATCAAAATCCCCACACCTCCACTATCACCTCCACAAAACCCAACCCCAGAAGAAATTGCTAATTGGCTATCACAATTCTCAAGCTACCTTGCAGCCGTCCTTGCAAGCGCCCTCTTAGCAGGCATAATAGGGTGGATAATAAACCAAATAACCCAAGGAATTGGCGTAAAATTCACCGCTGACACATTAGAGAAAGGCAAAGCAGACCTCAGAACAAGCTTCAATTTCACCATATCAAAACTGCTATCACTGCTAGCCGTCAGCATAATCACAGGCATTCTCATAATCCTCGGCGTCATTGCATTCATCATCCCGGGAATAATCTTGGCAATCATCTTCTCTCTCGTAGTTCCAACGATAATAATCGAAAACACTGGAACCCTCGAAAGCCTCTCAAGAAGCAGGTTACTCGTTAGCCACAGATGGCTCAAAACCTTCGCGCTGCTTCTTATACTCTATTTGATAATTGGCATAGCAAACATTTTGATCGGCGCGATCGTTTTTCCTTTTAGAGAAGCTGCACCACTAGCAAGCGGCATTCTTGCTGCATTTATACAACCTATACTTCCGATCGGATTAACACTGTATTACTATTCAATGATTGCAAGAGCAACACCACAAGAAACACCGCAAACAACACAAACACCATAAAAAACCCAAACAAACACACAAAACCGCAAAACTATTAAATTCCAAAAACAAAATACAAGCCGAACTGCAAATGGAATACAAAGGACTCACAGAACTAAATAAAGACATTCCACAGAGAGGGAAATACACAAAAATTAGCCTTCAAGCCATAAATGACTTCATGAGCGAGAATGTAAAAACTGCAAAATTAGACATCAACTACACAAGCGAACAAGAACTAAAAGCATTATATAACGCACTAAAATCTTTAATCCGAAGAAAAAACCTACCCATAAAAGCCTCAATATACAAAGACAAAACAACAAACAAAAAAGAAATCTATCTAATACAACAAAACCTCTAACTCTCAATCAAACGCCGCTGCCCAAGACCCGTTAGACCCCAAAAATACGGAGGCTTACCAGATTTTCGCATCACAATCTTCTCTTCCTCTAACAATTTCAAATGATAAAGCACCACAGCATAACCAAGCCCGGTAACTTCGCCGATGTTCTTAATCGTAAGCGCGTTTCTTTCAATTGTCTGCAGAATCTTTGAACGCGCAACCAGTCCCAACCGAACATTTCTCTTCCGCGCTAAATACGCATTAGGGTTATAAGAACCTCTAAACATGCACGATCAAAGTATTTTTGCTCCTTTCTCGTAAAAAAGCTTTCACCTAAGCAAAATCAGTAAGGCATATTTGCCTCGGCTTCTTACCCTCAAACAAACTGTCGATCTCGTCCTTCACCAAATCAAGCCTTTGCGCATAATACTGAGGTAACCTGTAGTTTTTAATCAGATGGTGCGCCGCCTCAAGATACTTTTCAATACCACCTCGATAAACTGTTAACGACAAATTCCCATTACATTCTGGACACTTTGCTTTCAAAGGCAACCGCCTAAAACGCTTATTGCATGATTTACATCTAAAGCCTTGAGTGGAAAAAGCACGAAGATTACCCGCAATGTCCCGCATAAAGTGAGTTGTCAAAACTTTCCGAGCCACAACCCTAGCATCCACGGCAGCGATCTTTTCCGCCAACCCCAACTGACTGTTCAACTTGTCGAGCATCTTACCAAGCTTCTTATACATACTTTCAGAATTACCCATGTTGATGTCTGAAACAGAAATAGTATAATTAAACCCTTCAAACTGTGCTTCACTGGCTAACCTGTGCCCGATCAAATCAACCATGTCCACAACAGAACGCGCACTAACCTTCTGCAATGTCTTCTCGTAAAACTCCAAAGGATAAAAAGCCGCAACATCCACGTCATGCGCTTGGCGTTGAACCTCCGCCGGATTCACAAAAGGCATCACAAAAAAAGGCGCATCCATAATGCCGCCGATCTGCGCCGGCAAAAAAACTCTCGAAAAATTCAACAAAACATCGAGCGCCAACATCAACGCATCCTCGTCACCATCACAATCACGCCGCTTTGCAGAATGCCACACTGGATGCGCATAACACACGTTATGTGTAGTAAAACCCACAATCCTTCCAATGATGCCTACAGACGTGTGCGGGGCTAACCCTATAACAAGATGCCCTATTAAATCCTCAACACGCCTAACATTATAGTAGCGGGAAACACCATAACCTTTCTCCAAAAGATCATCCACAAAATTAGCCACCCGCACAAAGTATTCTCCACATTTTCGAGGGATGATCACGTCTTGTATTCTCAATTCGCAAACTTGCCCAGGGTCTGTTAAAGGGTTGCCAACGTAATCAGTTGTATAGCCCATGTGTCTCAATTGCTCCAGCGAAACCCCAACCTCGCAAGGTTTAAAATGCGTCAAAGGCGCGTTAGTAGCGTCAAACCTAACCGTGCCATCCTTGAAAACCGAAAGGTCATACCGTGCACGCAGTATTCCCTTCTCTAAAATTTCTGGCGTTTTTGTCTCGTTCGTTAATCCTTTCACGCCCTTCACTTTTTCCGGAAACGAAACTTCGAGCCTCTTACAAGCGGAATCAAAAAACTCGCGTAAATTCAGATTTTGCCGAACGTACCCTTTTGTAGGCGTCCTACAATTCGGGCATACGGTTTCTTTATGAAACGTTCTTCCGCACATGGGACAGAAATATTCAGATATCGTATCAGCATTACACACGGGGCATTTAATCTTAAAAGTCTCGCCACCGCACGAAGTGCATCTTCGCCTTGTAACCTCAACAGTTACTGTTTCTTTTTTTGTCGCTTCAATTAAATCTCTTTGCGCGCCTCCTGCCAAACCTACGGGAAACAACGCGTGAACCAAGGGCTTCATTATACGTTCCTTTGCCTTCTCTGGACGCCCCATTCTTGCACCGATATAAGTAGGCGCTTTTTCTCGTATGACAAACCCCGCGAATTCCTTAAGATTCTCAAGCACCGATTTTTCATACGACACTTTTGCTGTTGGCTTTCCAAGTCCTACACAACACGCAAATATTTGTGCATCTTCGCCTACAATCTTAATATTATCTTCATCAACAGTGTGCGGGATGCAAATTTTCTCGAGCAATCTTTTTGTCACGTTGTCAAATTTCCCAATTATTTCCAAGATCAAATTGTTATTCCAGATGCACTGAGCATTCAGCAACCAATGACGCAACAAAGAAAGCTTCTCGACATCGATGTTCGACCAAAAATAAGTGAATCGGGGGTGCAAAGGGATGTTTAACACCGTGGACAATCGTATCGCTTCTTCTACTGTTGGTTTATTCTGCAGGGGCTTTTCTAAAAAGCCAACAAGGGATTCTTTCGACATGCCCACCGCAATCGCCGCGTCTTCCACACTGTTGTTAAATCTTTCTTTAACGGCAAGCCAAAGCTCTTGACACCACCATTCCTCAGTATAACCTGAAGGCATTAGAGGCTTGTTGTTGTAAAGAAAATCTCCATAACTAACAAGCATATCCCCCAAAAAAAGAACCTTCGCAATCTTGTCTCTTATCCTCTCAAAATCGTGCAACGCAACACGGGTCACCGTACCATCTTCAAGACGAACTATCGGCGGTTCAATCGAGTCGACGGGAAGAACGACGCCGCCTTTACCAGGCAACTCTATACGCAGTTGTGTTCCCGCCGCAATAAACTGATCAAGCACAAGCATAGTAGCCGGATGCACTCCAACGGCAGCAAGGCCAGTGTTTCTTGCTCGACCATAACGTAGCCGAAAACCTCCAGCACGTGAAGGAAATGAGAAGATGGGTCTTCCAGCGATGACGTCATCCATAAAGCCGCTGACTTTTCTTTCTTCCTTGTTTTTCTTACCCGCACCCACAGTGCCAATCGTTTTTAGCCAGTCCCAACCCTCTAACCCTAACTTGTCTATAATAGTTGAAACTTTAGCCGCACGCCCAACGACGCCATCGTTCACCACCCTAAGAGCGCCGCCTCGAACACGATTGGTTTCGATACGGGGAAGGTTGCGAAAAGAAGAAACCTCTATTTGATCTGTTTCGGTGCCTGTGACCTCGATTGGAAGTGACTCGAGAGCCAAATGCAACTGTGCGTCTGAAACATGATACTGAAATCGTAGCACAGAACGCTCATAAAGTCGAACTTCTTCAATAAAACGGCTAATTTCTTCCTCGGTAGGCTTGTAACGATCCAACCGTAAAAGCCGTCTCACAAAATCTCCAACCACAAGAGACAACGCCTGATCAGTACCGCCGGCTGAACGAATCGGACCTGCAAAATAAATAGCAAGATAATTAGTGTGATCAAAGTTTTGTTTTACAGCAACCTTAGCAACGCCTTGCAAAGGCGCAGCAGTAATTCCTTCAGTAAGAATCGCCAAAGCAGTACGAACCGCTTGATCCGCCGCTCTTTGAGATTCCATGTGCTCATATTTGCCATAGACTATTTCCTCGGCTATTTTGAACGCCAATTCTTCACGGGGCAATTTTTGACTTAACTCACGTATGCTCCGCGCCACTCCAGGCGGCCCGACCAAGCCTTCCACGAGCGCTGCTAAATCTTTTGCGATTTCAGTTTCCGGCTTGAGACAGGGATCTAGCCCTTTTTCTCTAGCTTTTTCTGCAATTTGGTAGATCGTTGAGAGTTGGTTTTCGATAGATTTTATGTATTGGGTGTATCCAGCGGTCATTTCGTTTGTAGACAAAATGAAAATCGCCACAGATACATCTACACGCTTGGTATTTTGGTTTTTCTTACACGAAAAATTAAAAGTATGGGGAGTTAGCGTTGATGAATTCTACATAAAACTATAGTAGACCACTTGACTCTCGATTGCCCAGTTGTTTTGTTAAAAGCGTCTTTTGCGAGGGTTTCACGTTTCTCAACACAGCCTTTGCATTGTACGTGCCTCAGATCTGAAGGCCCATCACATTGTCCACAGTTTAGAAGTAAGGCCTCTCCCAAGCCGCGAATTGTCAACCAAGCGTATTCGTGTTCATCGTATAACGGGTTAAAATCTGGCCAAATCTCGTAAAGATCGTTCTTGCCCAGTGCCTTCTTCAGAGCGTCAAAGTAATGTTCAAAACTTGTCATTCAAGCCACCGTGGTTTTTTGGTGTTTTTTCACGTTTTCAATCAATTCTTGAATTTTGTTAGTTGAATTATTCTGTTCGATCACCGTGCCTGTAACAACGAGTTCTGCACCAGCATCCACAACTTTCTTTACTTGCTCACCCGTTCGAATGCCGCCACCTACGATTAATGGGATGCTCAATTGACTTTTTACCATGCGAATCATTTCTGGTGGAACTGGCTTACTTGCGCCAGACCCGCCTTCTAGATAAATGAATCGCATTCCCAAATATTGTGCTGCAAGCGCGTGCGCTACGGCGAGTTCCGGTTTATCGTAGGGAATTGTTGCTGCTCTGCCCACGATGCCTGCCGCTCCACCTTCACCCACAATTATATATCCAAGCGGGATTGCTTCAAGACGGTATTTTTTGACTATTGGAGCGCCGAGAATTTGTGCGCCAATTAAGAAGTATGGGTCCAAACTGTTGATTAAGCTCAAAAACCAGATAGCATCGGCGTATTTGCTGATGCCAGTAACGTTGTTTGGGAATAATATAACGGGAAGTTTTGTGGTTTTTTTGATGGCTTTTATTACTTTGTCAAGATGCGTTGTTGACATCGAGGTAGAGCCGCCAATCATGATAGCGGTTGTGTCGAATTTTTCTACAGTCAAAGCGGTTTGCGTGGCAGAGGCAGTTGTTACTTTTTCGGGGTCAATAAGGGTCAAATGTACTGCGCCGTCTCGGCGAATTCGGTCTAAAAGATATTTTTCAACCTTGCCGATCATGCCGCTTCTCCCTATTATTGCGTTGATGGGGGTTGCGAGGAAGATGGATAAGATTGTGAGGGGGACCGTCGAGCGCCATAGTACTTGTCAATAAATTTGCAATACACGTCTATGTCTTTAAATGCCGGGTTAACTGGAACTTCGTCTGTTAACCCGCAATTTCCACATTTTATACCGCCTATTTGTGTCTCAGGGGCGATGGTAATGCGAATTGCTTCTTTACCACATTTTGGGCAAAGAAAGATTTTTGGCAATCTTTTTTTTGGAACGTGAACTACTTTTCGTCTTCTTCTACCCATGCGTAAGCCTCAAATCAATATCATGACTATACATCTTGACTTAAAAATCTGTCCCAAAGCATCATTGAAAAACTCGCAAAACAAAAGAAGTAGTCACGCAAATAGGTTATAAGGAGTGCCAAAAAGATGCAATTAGCACCAAGTATTCTTCAAATAGACCTAGAAGAAATTCAGCGAAAAATTACTAGATTTATCAGAGATTACGTAAAAAAAACAAGAGCAAAAGGCGTAGTCTTAGGCATGAGCGGCGGCATAGACAGTAGCAGTAACGCTGCGTTAACGGCGCTAGCAATCGGCGGCAACAAAACGCTTGGGTTAATAATGCCTGAAAAAGAAACCCTAAATTTCACCGACGTTAAACATGCGCGGCAAGTTGCAAGACAGTTTGGCATTAAAACCATAACTATCGATATAACAAACATACTCAACTCTTTTTACCGGCACATACCTAATTTTGACCATTTAAACCAAAGAGCAAAGGGAAACATAAAAGCAAGGGCACGGATGATTTTGCTCTATTATTACGCAAACAGTAACAACCTCATAGTAAGCGCAAGCTCGGATAAAAGTGAAACTATGATCGGTTACTACACCAAATTCGGCGACATTGCTGCCGACATTGCTCCACAGCAAGATCTTTACAAAACCCAAGTTCGTCAACTTGCTAAACACTTGGGAATCCCTACACCCATCATACAAAAACCTTCAACGCCCGCACTCTGGCCGAATCAAACCGCAGAAAAGGAGATAGGTATGCAATACGAAAAACTCGATTTAATACTCTACGGATTGGAAAATTTCATGGAACCCCCACAAATAGCGAAACAGCTCGCCATTCCAATAAAAATGGTTGAATCGATCAAAAAGCGTTGGTTAAACGCTGAACATAAAAGACGCATGCCACTTTCGCCTAAGCTTGGCTTCAGAACTGTCGGTAAAGATTTCCGGCTACCATACGACATGGGGGAGTAAACCAAATGGAAAAACAAATCAAAATCGCGTTAGCTCAGATAAGTTGTAAAGTAGGCGACAAGGCGTACAATATTCGTAAAATGGCGACGTACATCACTAAGGCTAAAAAACAAAAGGCAAACCTCATAATCTTTCCAGAGCTTTCGCTGACTGGCTACACGACAAGAGACAGAACATACGAACTCGCCGAAACAACTACTGGCCCATCAACGCAAAAAATAGAAACGTTAGCCAAACAAAACGACATTCATGTAATATACGGCATGATAGAGAAAAGCCCTGAGGCAAAGGCGGTTTTGCATAACACGGCGGTTCTTACGACTCCAAAAGGCACGCTTGGACGATGCAGAAAAATGTATTTGCCAACGCACAGTGTTTTTGAAGAAAAACGCTACTTCAGACAAGGATACGAAAGCGTTGTCCTCGATACTTCCATAGGTAAAATTGGCTTAATAATTTGCTACGATATTTTCTTCCCGGAAACTGCGCGGTTGCTTAGGCTTAAAGGAGCGGAACTTATAGTGTGTATTTCGGCTTCACCTTCTGTACGCCGCGGCTTCTTTGAGACACTTACAACCGCCAGGGCAATGGAAAACACGGCGTATTTAGCATACGTAAATCTCGTAGGCATAGAAGATGGTCTTCAGTTCTGGGGTGGCAGCCGCTTAATTGCACCCAGCGGAAAAATAGTAACTCAAGCGAAATATGATGAAGAAGACCTTGTATTTGGCACGATAGATTACGCAGACCTTGCCCGAGCAGAGACGTTTGTTCCAACGTTACGGGATCTTCGCCCCGAATTATTCACGGAGTTACAAACTCTAACAGAAAAATTGTGACATCACGCAATCACGTGATATAAAAAACGGCTTGAAATCACACTATCCGAGTTTTTTCACCGCTTTCTCAATACGGTTCATTGCCTCTTCAATCTTCTCATAAGAAGTAGCATAAGACAAACGCAAATAACCCTCACCGTTAACCCCAAAAGCAGAGCCGGCAACGGTTACTACCTTTGCCTCTTTAGCCAGGAAATCTGCAACATCAACACTTGGCATGTTCAATTCTTTAACATTCGCAAAAATATAGAACGCGCCCTTGGGCAAGACGCAACTAAAACCCTCAATTTCATTAACCCGTTTATACAAAAGCCTCCGCCGTCTATTGAACTCACCCACCATCGTCTTTACAAGATCTTGTGGACCTTCCAATGCAGCAACAGCGGCATATTGAGCAGCGCTATCAACACATGCCACCGTGTACTGGTGAATCTTCAACATTTGGCTGATGAGTTCCTCTGGCCCTAAAGCGTAACCAACACGAAAACCAGTCATCGCATAAGTCTTTGAAAAAGAATTAACAACGATAGTTCTATCCTTCATTCCTGGAAAACTCGCCAGACAAAAATGCTTAGCATCGTCATAAACTATTTTTTCATACACCTCATCAGATATCACAATTATATCACGCTCAACCAAAAGCTTTGTTAATTTCTGCAAATCATCATAAGAAAACACTGCGCCGGTAGGATTATTCGGCGAGTTAATAATCATCACACGTGTCTTGTCTGTGATGTGTGACATCACAATGTCTAAATCTATTTTGTATCCATCATGTTCATTTAACGGTATAGAAACAGGAACTCCGCCGGCAATTACAACGTCAGGTGCGTAACATACGAATCCCGGGTCAAACAACAAGACCTCGTCGCCTGGGTTGATCATGGCCATTAATGAAAGGAAAACTGCTTGTGTTGCGCCTATTGTCACCAACACTTCGGCGTCTGGATTGTATTTCAGCCTATACTCGCGTCTTGCTTTTTTAGCAAGTGCCTCTCGAAGTTGCGGGATGCCAGTAGATGACGTGTAGTGTGTCTCTCCTCGGTCCAATGCTTCTTTCGCCGCGGCTATCACGTGCAATGGAGGAGAAAAGTCAGGTTCACCGATCCCTAGGCTGATGGCGTCGGGAATTTGTTGCATGATAGAAAACATCCGTCTAACGCCAGAGGATTGAACTTTTTCCAGTCTCCGCGCGATTAAAGATTTTTTTACCACGCGTCACGCCTCAGCAAATGTTGCTCCTTCAAGGATAAAAACATTTACGTTTGTCAATATAACTACCGCATCCATCATCTTTACGTCAAGGCGAGAAAACTTTTATCCTTAACAGGTATACAAAACTGTATCCAAAACCACCGTCCTCTTGGTGAACTGTTTGGCGCTCAAAGAAAACGCACAAAAATGGCTTCAAAACGCATTAAACGACGTAATCACAAAAATACTATTAAAAAACAGCAATTTGACAAAAATACAGCTAGAAACTCTTTTAATTGATGTTTTAGCCGAAAATTACGTCGATAAACCATTAAATTATGATGAAAAGGGGAGATTACGCCTAAACAAGGCTTCTGTAAGCCGCGGTTCATTTAACAGGACATTAATTCAAGCGAAAAACAACGTAACAGAGGCAATCTATACGGTGCTGCTGCTTGGCTACTTGGGAATAATACAGACTACAAGCCTGTCGCCTTTCCTCGAAGCCGCAAACAAGCTGCAAACGTACACAAACGCGTATAAGGCACTTTCCGATGGAGAAGGAGACGCCGCAGAACAACTAAAAGTTATCACCATGCTCCGCGACGAACTAACATCCATACTTGAACAACTAACGCACAACAACAAACACGTAGATCTGTGACATCACACATCACAAAACATTATCGAAGCGACTCCAAAGCAACATGAGAAATGCTTTTTATTCATGATTTTTCCAACATCTGCTCAAGGTATCTAAAGACCAAGGCATCGTGGCACGCTCTTTGTGATTTGTGATGTCACGTGCATGGTTAACGCAACCGCAATTCTTAATTTCTCTTCATGCATTACTGTGATGTGTGATGTGGCTTGTAATGCTTCACGTCATCACAAGCATATCACGTGCTGATAGCCTGGTGATAGGTATGGATTGGTTTCTGTTTGGCGCTGTTATGTTGTTGTTGGTTACGTTGGGCGCTTTTGTTTTTTATTACAAGCGGCTTCGCAGGTTAGTAGAGGTGCAGGAGGAGGCGAAAAATCTCGTAGGCGACATTATCGTGAGTTTTAATAAGCAAGCTGAGAGGCAAGAGGAAAAACTTGATGCGGCAATCCGAAAGACCTTGGCTTTGACGTCGAAAAATAGTGGGATTGAGGGTCGGTTGGAGATCCAAGAACATCAAATAACACAAATCTCGAAAAATATAAGCGAACTTTCCTCACAACAACAAGAAATGCAGTCGCATCTAAATAATCTCGATCAAAAAGTCACACAAATTGTAACAGCGCAAGAGGCACTTCTTGAGAGATTAGCTGGCGTGGAAGAAAAAACCCAAAGAGCAACATTGTCAGAACCAAACATAGAAGCCGTCATACCGATCAGGCAGGAGAAAGCTTTGGCCCCTCTTACACCAACAGAGTTAGCTGTCCTTGAAACTTTAGCAAACGAGGGAGAAAAAACCGCGCCCGAAATTAAAGCAAAAATTAACCTTACAAGAGAACACACGGCGCGCTTAATGAAGAAGCTCTATGAGGCGGGATATTTGGAACGAACAACCAACAAGATTCCCTTTGCATACCGTATAAAAGAGGAAATGCGAAAATTCTTGAAAAAAACCGAAGTTAAGGCATAATTACTTGGTCAGTTGCCTTTCGAATCTGTTTAAGGCGTGCATCCATTTGGGCATGGGCGTGCGATGAAGGTAAATGATAATCGGTTGGTTCTTTATTGTCTAAGTATTCTGGGTAGTGTGTTGCTTTAATTGGCACTGCAAATCGTATCTTGGGTTCAGAAATCAAAAGCGCTTCGCCGATGTCGAGCATTTTTATCTCAGTATCACTGTACTCTAAGTATGGCGTATTTTCAGTCAAATACCTCCGGTCATGGCTAAGTTCAGTCTTCATAATCACTTTAGTCCACAACTCAGCAAACACGTCAAAGTTTATTTTGGACGGCCTCGGTGTAACTGCATTCAACCCGATGCGGTATTTTCGATAAGTAAGAGCAATGTCGGAGAAAATGGTTCTCGGTTTCGTTGGATCTAGAAATTCATGCGCTTCCTCAAGCGTTATGAGCAACGTAGGTAATTTTTGCCACGCTTCATTATTTGTTTCCCACAATTTCTTATAGTATTGCGCGACATTAGTCGCGGTTAACGTAACTATTCGATGTTGCTCTTCTGCGACGAGGCCTGATATATCTATGAGGCAAGTAACGCCTTTGCTAACGTTTTCAATCACGCTGTCAACGAAGTTATAGTTACTCGGCGGATAAATATCAGAGGAGAGATGTTGAAGTTTCATCATCAAAGCTTCAATAACGCTCTTATTGCCATATCCAGCCTTGTTTCCTAATTCCTTATAACCGCCACCTGCAAAAATCTCCAGTGACTTCTCGATCCACTCCGTTCCGAACACTTTATACAACTTCTGGGCAAATCTGAATTGTGGATACCCGATCTCTGGGAATAGCGTTTGCAATTTGCCAGGTGTGAGCGTATAGAGGCCTATTTTCATCTTATCTTCTTTCGTGGAGTAATAATTTACCTTAGTATGAAACGAAGGATGATCACGGAGCCCTTTTTGGGGTTTTATTCCCTTACCTTCGAGAAGTTGCCCTGCGAAATCAAAAATAACGCCAACCGTCATTGGGCTGTGATCGATAATTTGGGCGTTTAACACAAGTTCGCTGTTTGTCTTTCCAGAACCCGTCATACCAAACATGCCCATCATGTAAGGTATCGCGTCGATGTTTATGCCAACGCTTCCAAGCACGGTCTCTCCAGATCTAAGCCGTCCTATTTCTAACTCGCCCTCAAGCCGTAACTCGCTGCAATCTACGCTCGAGGTATCAATCACCTTGTCCATATAGTTTGGGTTGAATGTGGGCGACCTTATCCGTCCCTTATGTTTTTCCAAAAATAGAATGGCTTCAATACTTTTGTAACTAGAGTATGGACCGAAAGTTTCTTTGCCTTGAGCCTCACGTAACTGTTCACCCGTTTCTAACGTGGAGCTACTTCGAGCGTTCACAACCCTAGCGTAGAAGTTTCTTTCTCCCGAGGTTATCTTCACGATTTGACCAAAAAACACGTTGCTATTTTTGTTCAAGTAAAAGGTAACACGATCGCCTTTGACTTCGCTTACTGAGCCAAGTATGTTGTTAGACGTGCTCTATCCACTCCCAATTATACGCATGTTTGACTCCGTGAAGTTCGTCCACAAAATTACAAGATAACTCTTCTCTTCGCAACGTTTCAAGAAGCCCGGCGTTAGCAAGTTCTGTTTCTACAAGGTCGTGATAATGCAAAAGCTTCGATTCTGAAGGCGTAGAAAAATCGTGCGCTAGCCAAAGGACAACAGGATACCCAATACAACGGGGATCTTCTGAAATTGTTGTAAGCGGCGAAAGTATCTCTTCAACCGGGTTTTTGTTCAGGTACTCCATGATGTCGCAACGGAAAACGCGCGGACTTTCTTCAGAGAGTTTCACAAGAGATACGTCGCCGTACAAGTGCTCGTGAATGTTTGCCTTGATTACAGGGTGATAAACCCACACTGTTTCGTTTGCAAGTGGATAGACCGCTGCCGCAAAATCTCTACCTTTATCATCGTGAAGGGTGGGAGATTGCTTGCTTAAAGTGAGAAGCGTTAGCCCTTTCCTTTCACATTCCTCATACAAGTACGCGCGAAATTTCCTTTCTCCTCCAAAGTAGCTAGCTCCATCCAAAAGAAGGTAGGTTCGATCGTCTGCATGGTCGATTATTTTTAATGCCATTTCGCTCTCCATCTCCAACCGGGCATCTTGCAGTAAACGGCGACGTACATACGCTTCGCCCACAACAGTACATAGCCTCTCCTCAAAACTCCAATTCACGTCCCTCCTATCCACGCTTGCAACCGCCGTTCGTAGCAAGTAAATTCCCCAGTTGTTTGCTCTTCTGAGAGTTCGAGTTGAACAGTCTACGGCTATAAAATGTACGTCGCAATCTTTCATTTTTCTCAATGGGCGGATTCTAGTCTTTTCAGGCCTTACAGCTATTGTGGGTTCTTCCTTTGAATTGTTAAACCCAACAACTCTCCCTTTTTCTGCATACTCCTTTAACTTGTCTTTCATTTCGCACAAATCTTTTAGTATTTTTTCATCCAGTTTTTACCCCTCACTTATCCTGCGGAGTACATCGGTGGCTAGTCAGTTATCTGGTTTTTATCTTTAAATCGTTCGCTACGTCTTGGCTTGATCTTGCAGCGAATCTGTACTTGATCCTGTTTCCGGTGCCTTTCCTCAGAAGAAAGCCGCGATCTGCCATTCTGGCCAAGTATGTGGATACCGTGCTTAAGCTTATTGGCTCGCCGTATTCTTGTTCATACAACCTTTGCGCGTCAGCCGAGTTAAACCAACGAACCATGAAATACCCTTTTACAAGATTACTTAACTTGGAGAATTTTGGCATGTCCTTTAGCGTCTCGCGCAAGCCCAGATTACCATCTGTGGAGTCTCCCAATAATTCGACAAGATCAAGCAGGTTTAGCATTTTGTCTCTTGAGATTTTTCCTTCAAACGTTAACGTATAACGATTCCTTTTCATGTCGCGTATTTCTATTTTAAACTTCGACATACTGCACTCGCTAAATTCACAATTAGAGACTTCACAAGTTAAAAGAGATTTTGGTAAAAATAAAAAATAAAAAATTACAGTTCTTGCCCTTACGCTAAAAAAGAGCTGATTTTAGGCTTTTTAGTTAATTTTGGTTTCACAAAAACAGTTATTAAATAAATCCGCATTAGAAAGAAAAGGCTTTATCTTTCCAGTGGAAGCAAAGGGGTCATTCCTTTACAAAAAATAAGCCAAAAAATTTGCGATTTTATATTTTCCAGTTAAATAATAATTTAAAAAGAGGAGTCGAATGGAAGGTCTTCACAATTGTTAAATCATTTTTTTAAATATTTTTTGTAGCCAGACCCCTTATTTTCCACTGGACGACGCTTGCTGTTTACGCTTATTAAGAATTCAAATTGGTAATAAAGATTTTTGTTCTCTTAATTTTTTTTAAGTTAATTATTTTATTTATTGGATGATATGTTGTTTTATAGTTAAGTGACTTTTAACCTTCAGAGTATTTTCTTTTATAATAAAAATATTTGCACAATACCTCAGAGTATTTTCCAGTGGAAAATAGGGGTGCGTGTGTGATAGTTTTGGGCAGAATTCTCACTTTGCTAAAAGTTTTGCACGATCGGCATGTGCAAAAAAGTTTGCTTATCTTTTTGATAGACAAGTTGATTTTTTTGTATAGCAGAGTTTTATTGTGCTTGCGGGGAAGCGAGTTTTACGCTTACTGCTGAAGGGAGAACGTATGCAAAATATTAGTGTGCTTGATGAAGTGTTTGAACGTGCCGTAAACGGTGCTCGAATATTTGCAAACCGGAATGTACTCCGCCATGACTATATTCCGGAAAAACTTCCTCATCGAGAGGAGCAGATTCGTTATTTTGGCGAGATAGTAGCGCCTGTCTTGAAAGCAAACCGTTGTTCAAACATTTTTGTTTATGGAAAGACGGGTACAGGAAAAACCGCCGTCATAAAATATGTGCTAAACAAACTTTTGAGTAAAGCGCAAACAATAGATATACCCCTAAAGGTTTGTTACGTTAACTGCAGACTTGCGGGTACGGAATACCGCGTGTTTGCAAGCTTGTGCAGTTCAAT
The DNA here is from genome assembly GCA_019685575.1 of Candidatus Bathyarchaeota archaeon A05DMB-4. Taxonomy (GTDB): domain Archaea; phylum Thermoproteota; class Bathyarchaeia; order Bathyarchaeales; family SOJC01; genus JABFQO01. Next base: position 78,388 of record JABFQO010000007.1, read on the forward strand.
AAACGTTAAGGTTCCGTTTACAGGTCTTGCGGTGGGAGAATTGTTTGATCGTTTTAGGCTGGGTTTGGACTCGACATCTTTCTTGCTTATCGTGGTGTTGGATGAGATAGATGAGTTAGTCAAGACTCGTGGTGACGCTTTGCTTTACGAACTGACCCGTATAAACGAATCGCTAACAAAAAGTAAAGTTTCGCTCGTGGGCATTTCTAATGATTTGCGGTTTAAAGAGTTGTTAGACCCGCGGGTTCTTAGTTCGTTGAGCGAAGAAGAAATAGTTTTTAGACCATATAACGCTACTGAACTAAGCGACATTCTTCTTGAACGTTGCAAACTGGCGCTTTGTGATAACGCTCTTTCTGAAGGAGCGATCAGTTTGTGCGCGGCTTTGGCGGCAGCAGAGCATGGAGATGCAAGGCGTGCATTAGATCTTCTTCGTGTAGCCGGAGAACTGGCAGAAAGGGAAGGAGCGGCCAAGATTACGGAAGAACATGTGAGGGATGCTGAAAAAAGAATTGAGCACGATCGCATTATTGACGCTTTGAGAAATCTTACTCCGCATTCTAAGCTGGTTTTGGCTAGTGTTTACCTGTTGAATAAGGCGAATATGGCGAGCGTGATTACTGGGGACATTTATGAGATATATTGTGAACTGTGTGAATTGACGCGTTATGCTGCGCTTACGCAAAGAAGGGTGAGTGGGTTGATTAATGAGCTTGATATTATCGGATTGTTAAACTCGAGCGTTGTGAACATGGGGCGTTATGGTCGTACGAAAAGAATTAGGTTGGGTATTGCGCGGGGGCTTGTTAAAGAGGTGTTTGGCAAAGATGAAAGGTTTGCGTGTTTAATGGAGTATTCGCCGAAATGTTTGGCGGAGGTTTCAAATAAACGCCGTAAGATTTCAGCTAACGTTTGCTAAACGAAGCTTATGGGCGTTACTTGAAGGTTTTGTAAGTTTACGATTGGGGCTATCCCAGGTATTGGCGTAAGGCCTAATTTTTGCATGAATTCCGTTTGTGTTTGCCAGGCGCCGGAATTTACTAAAAGTGTGCCCTTGTAATAGTCGTGTTTGATTACGTGAACGTGCCCTGCGTGAAAGATTGTGGGTGGGTTTTCTATAACCAGAAAGTCTTGTTGTTCGGGCGCGATGGGAGTTTTTCCTCCGTAAATAGGTGCCAAGTGTCTGCATTGTAAGAAGAGTTTCATGGCTTTGTCGGGAAGATCGTAGGTGATGCTTGGAACTAAACCAACGACATCATCGAGGCTGCGGCCGTGGTAGAGTAAAATTTCTACGTTGTGGAGGCTTATGCGGCTTGGGTTTCCTAGTGACCATATTTTTCTTGTTTCATATAATGCTTCGGCGTATTCTTTAGGGATGGCTGGTTGTGGGTGGGCTTTTCTTGTTGCGTCGTGGTTTCCGGGGATGATTATTACTTCGATGTATTCTGGGATTTGTTCGATGTATCTTGCGGCTGCTTCGTATTGTTTTGTGATGTCTTTTATTTCTAGTTCGTTTAATTGTTTTGGGTAAATTCCGATTCCGTCAACTATGTCGCCTGCGATTACTACGTATTTTACATGGCTGGCAAGTTCGCGTAGTTGTTCGTTGCCGTATTTTCCGTTTAGCCATTGTATGAATCGGCTGAATGCTTCGCGCATGAACAGTTTGCTGCCTATGTGTAAATCTGATATTAGTGCTGCGGATACGTGGGATGTGGCTTTTTGTGGGGTTTTTTGGGGTATGTCGGGCCAGATGAAATCTTCTGCGATGAGTAGGTTGTTTTTCCCTTTGATGCAGCATATACAGATTACTTGATCCAACAGCAGGAGGTGGGCTTTTTCTTGGAGTTCTGGCGGAGCGTTTTTGGGTACTAGCACGGTGGCGCTTGTTTCCGGGTCTTCGATGCGGAGTATTATTTTGTTGTTGATTTCGCGTTTTTCGCTGATCATTCCGATGGTTTTTAGTTTTGAGTTTGGGGGTGCTTTGTATGTTGCTTTGATGGTGACGGCGTCGCGTGTGTCCATTCTCTGTTTTAGGAGTTTTTGGAGTTTTTCGAAGCGGTTGCGGAAGTATTGGGTGTATTCTTCGATGGCTCCGGTGGTGCAGATTTTTGTGGTTGGGTCCTCTATTATTTTGAGTTCTGGTTCTACGTCTTTTGCGTAGGGGTGGAACGTTCTTTTTGATTCTTGGATTTCTGGTTCTTGTTCTAAAAGAGGCATGATGAACGTGGTTTTTTTGGATAATTCTTTTGCAGCGTCTTCAAGGTGGCTTTTCCCAATAAAGAGGGGTTTTTCCGGAAGGCTTTCGAGTTTTTTTATTGCGCTTTCTATTATTGTCAATGGGTCTTCTGTTTGTGCAAGGTCGTTTAGGAATTGGAATGCTTCTTTATCCAGTTGGTAACCTGCTGATAGCGTGATGGAAATGGCTTTCTGGAGTTTTTCTTCGGCGACGTTCATGTGTGAGTGTTTTCTCCGGCGTATTCTATTATTGTGCGAAACTAATATGTAATCTTCTCTTTCTGTGCACCGCGTTTCTAGGCCCTCTTCCATATATGATCCTATTAGGCTCCAAATATACTGCAAATATGCTGAGTGAACTTTTGGTTGCCTCGGCAGAGATGGAAACGATGTTGGTTTTTTGCCGCAAAAGTAAAAAGGCGTCTGGTATACACTGAAGTTTAGGTGTTGGTTACGAGTTTAAAATCGTTTAATAAGATGGCTGGAGTTTTTGGCGTGCTAAGCCCTGTTTTGGCGTTTGTTTTGATTGGTTTGGCTATTTCTGGTGCGTCTTGGTTCTCTTGGTCAGAAAACGCTCTTAGCGACTTGGGAGTCCACGACGAATCGGCGTTGCTGTTTAACAGTGGTTTGATTCTAAGCGGCATATTAACCGTCATTTTCGCTTTTGGAGTGATACGATTTTATGGGGCCAAAACAGTGGGCAGAAGTGGCGCCTTTTTCTTGCTCTTGGCTGGCATCTTCTTAGCAGCCATCGGTGTTTTCCCAGAAACCGCTCCAAACAACATCCACTACATCGTTTCAGTCGCCTTCTTCGCCGCGCTTCCTCTGTCACTGTTCATCCAAACCGCGGCCTTAATATCCTCAACCGAAAGCCGAAATTTTGGCGTGTTTACGCTTGTGATGGGAATAATCGCCCTTTCGTCGTGGGCAATCTGGGCTGCTCTCAAACCGTACCGTGGCGTCGCCATACCTGAACTTGTTTCCGCCATCGCTGCGGCTTTATGGTCCATAAGTATGGGTGTAAAACTAATACACCAAGCAGAACCCCGCTAACCGCTCAAGGCTGCATAAAAACCCGTTGCATTTCCAGAATTTCGGTGCTGTTTTTAGCCGTCGCGTAGGTTTTAAGCCTTTCAAGGTTTAGTCGAATAAACTCTGGTCCCCATTTAAAAATGCCAAGCAATTTTTCCGCGTCTTCTTTGAAACCGACGATAAACAACGCCGCTGCTAAGGCTTCAACCGTGCTCAACTTCGTGGGTACCCCAAAATTCACCGGGTTCGCCGCTATCAAGAACGGCAGACAGCGAGAATTTGTTTGTGAAACGTGGAGCCTCAATCCTTGCTCCCAGCTGTAATCTAACGCAACTAACCCGTGTCGTTCCATCTGCTCTCGGTCAGCGGGTGAAAAGGCTTTTTCAGTCAAAGCGTCGAGCACTATGGCGCCTTTGGGCATGAACCGCGTCCTGAAGACTACTTCGACTAGGCCGAAACGTTTCAACTTCAACGTCGAGCATTTTTTCGGGTCGCATTGGCGTGCATGGTAAACGACGATTCTAACCACGATGTTTTCGCACCCGAACGTGAGACATGGGATCATCCAAAACCCGCGGAATCCAACCAATCAAATCTGAAGCCGTTAAGTGAAAACCCTTCTCATTCTGCGTAAAGTCTCCACAAGCACCATTCACAAACGCACCCGCGACCGCTGCTTCAAATGCGTCCGTGCCTTGCGCCAAAAAAGCCGCTACAATGCCGGATAAAACGTCGCCTGTTCCGCCCACAGTCATGCCGGGGTTGCCGGTGAAGTTGAATTTGACGCGTCGCCCGTCAGAAACCACGTCCACGTTACCCTTCAACAAAACCACCCCACCCAGCATGGCGGCGTTCTTCTGCACGTCTTCAGCCTTTTCATCCATATCAACAAGCGGCAAATGCCCAGTTAAAGCCTGATATTCGCCCGCGTGAGGCGTAAAAACCACTGGAGCATCCAGTTTATGCTTGAACTCGCCAAAGATTTTTAACCCGTCTGCGTCTAGTAGCAAAGGCTTTTTCGCTGCGTTAACGGCTTCGACAAGTTCCTTTACAGCCTCTTTTGTCTCCACGTGCAAACCCAAGCCTGGGCCAACTGCAACGGCGTTTACCATGCTGATGTAGCGTTTTATTGTCGAAACATTCGCTGGGTTTAGGTGTGTGCCGTCCAACTTTACCGTAATCAAGTCGGGCGAATAAGCAGAAACGGCGTGAGCAGTTTTCTCGGGTGCGGCTACGTAAACAATGTCCACGCCTGTTCTAAGCGCCGCTAAAGCCACAAACGCGGGTGCACCTGAATAAACTTCGCTTCCGCCGACTACCAAGAGACGTCCAAAGTCACCCTTATGTGCGTCTGAGACGCGAGGTTTAACCACAAGTCCAACATCGCCGGGGCCTGCGAACCTCTCATACTGCTTGGGCAACCCGATGTCTGCAACGGATAATTCTCCGACGAACTCTTTTGCCTTAAGCAATCCTGGTTTGGCTTTGTGGAAAGTAACTGTTAGGCTTGCCCGTGCTGCTTCGCCGGCCACTTCGCCGGAATCCGAGTTCACGCCCGTCGGCACATCGACAGCCACGCGAAACGCGTTCAACTCGTTAAACTTGCGAACCAATTGCGAAACTGGAGGGCGTGGCGCTCCTTTGACGCCTATGCCCAACATAGCGTCCACGGCCACGTCTGCTTTGATGTCTGGGATGAGGGAAGAATCATAAACTTCGAGTATGGACAATTCTTTACTCCGCAAAGTGCGCAGTGCGTTCCAGTTTTTCAACGCTGCTTCGTGCGTGATGTCTGAAGGCTTGCCTGCAAGCAGGACCGTAACCGTGTACCCCGCGGATAAGAGATGCCGTGCAGCGACAAAACCGTCGCCTCCGTTGCCGCCTAAACCGCAGAAAATCGCGATTTTTGTTTGGGTTGACGGATAGCGCGATTTGACTGTGTCTGCGACGGCTCGGCCCGCGTTTTCCATTAGTTGCAACTGTGAAACTCCAAAGTATTCTGCGTTGATTTCGAGCGCGCGCATTTCACGGGAAGAGATAACTTCGGGGTCCGCAAGCATGCTTTCGTCCCTACTGTTATAGATTGGGGTTCTTAGGCTATAAATGTGGTATGAATCGAAAATAACGCTTTAGGCTGGAAAAGATATGCAGATTTGTCGATTCTACAGCAAAATATTTTAGGCAACCAGAACAACAATAAGTTCAAAGAGGAGTGTAAAAGAATATGCCAATAGCGTTTGTGTTGATAAACACGGAAATCGGCGCGGAAAACGAAGTGATGAAGACCATCAAAAAAGTGCAAGGCGTGGAAGAAGCCTACGCTGTTTACGGCGTTTATGACGTGGTTGCCAAGATAAAAGCCGACACCATGGATAAACTCAAAGAAATCGTAACGTGGCACGTAAGAAGACTCGACAAAGTCAGGTCCACACTAACCATGATCGTGGTAGAAGAGCAACAACAAAAATAGCGCTCTTCACCTTCCCCTTTTTTAACAGCGCTTACCTAACTAGCACAGAAACTTCTTATCCGTAACAACCACCAATGGCTATGTTGAACAGTGATGGTATACCTACACATCGGAATCGATGACACGGACTCGCCGAGGAAAGGCTGCACCACTTACGTAGCAGCGTTGTTAGTGGAAAAGTTGGAAAGACTGAACGCCAAGTTTTTTGATTATCCAAACTTGGTGCGATTAAACCCTAACGTGCCGTGGAAAACGCGCGGCAACGGCGCGCTTTGCTTGAGAATCGAGTGTGAGAAGGGGCTGGTTGGGCAGATTAAAGAAACCGTGATAGCGACCGTGGAGGAAAATTCAGACTTTGAATACGGGGGCACCGACCCCGGCGTCGTTTTCCTCGAGAGAAAGACGGTTCCGAAAGAAATCAAAACATTCGCAAAAAACACGATACAAGGCATTGTGAAACTGAGTGATGCCTTGGGTTTGATAAAGAAATTCGGCGCCGAGGCAGTAGGCTACAAAACTGGACGTGGTGTTGTTGGCGCGTTGGCGGCGATAGGTGAAACGCTTCAGAGAGACCATACTTACGAACTCATAGCCTACAGACGCCCCGAGAACCTTGGGACTTTAAGGCTGGTAAACGCCGATTCCGTGAAGAGAATGAACACGAAGACCGTGCCATTAACCTTCAACAACGTCGACCCGGAAACCGGCAGAATCCTCATCACGCCGAGAGGACCAGACCCGATTTTGTTTGGCATCCGAGGCGAAACCCCAGAAGCCGTGAAGCAAGCGTTCAAGATAGTGAAAGTAGATGAGCCTATGGAGAGATGGGTGGTTTTCCGCACCAACCACGGAACGGACGCACATTTGCGGAAGATTAGAAGCCTTGGCGACGTACAACCTTACCGTCCCATCGTGGCCAAGGGCACGGTGGCGGACGCGCCGATGATTGTTCCCCGTAGGCACGTGATTTTTTCTATACAAGACCACACTGCAAAAGTCGATTGCGCCGCTTACGAGCCCACGGGCAATCTCAGGAAAACCGCGGCGCAACTGATTCCCGGCGACGTCATTGAGGTTTACGGCGGAGTACGCCCCTCGTCTGGAACCCGTCCAGCCACGATAAACTTGGAAAAATTTCGCGTTATTAGATTGGCGCCAAAAATAGTTCTGCATAACCCTAAATGCCCAAAATGCGGCAAAACGTTGTCTTCGATGGGGAAAGCTCAGGGATACCGATGCGGAAGATGCGGCTATAAATCAAAACGACTAACAAAAACACAAACCAGAGAAAAAAGAACCCTGCAAAAAGGGCTTTACATCACGTCGCCCCATTCCCAGCGGCACCTTACAAAACCATTCAGCCGGTACGGACAAGAAAAAACACTCGACCCTTCGAAGTTCAAAATAATCAAAAAATGGCATTCACCATAAAACGAACCCTCATGCGCCAGTAGTGTTTGGTGCTATGCAGAAACGATACTAGACTAGGGAGACATGTGTGTTCTCGGAGAATCCGCCTATTTGTAGCCTAATAGAAAGTCTAGAAACTACGCCGAGGCACCTACTTCAGAAAAGCGGGCTGGTGTGCTGGTCGTAACCCGTCTTCTGTTCAACGGCGGCATTCAGCTAAACGGGCTACCCGCGTCTAACGCAAGAACTTCATCGACGCCAATTTGCCCTTTCACCCTGCAGGACAGTCGTTTCACCGTAACCATTCAGCCTTCTCAACAGCCCGAACCGCATCATTGTCACACGCTGAATGGACGTCACGTTTCTGTTCTGTTGCCAGCGCTCTCGCGCTACGCCCTTAACGAGCGTTGCAGGTCTGCACTGTGGACGGAGTTTCCTCAAACACTCAGCCCTAAGCCGAGCGTTCGAAAGCCGCCCGCCAGCTCACCAACCCAAATAAAGACAGATACGCATCGAGGGGAATAAGAATTTTGGATTTAGAAACGTTTACAAGAACAATGCTGCATCTATAAACATTGAGGACCCTTGTCCATTAGGGCAGTTGCGCTAGTTTACTTGCTCCTCTTTTTGTTTAATGTGCCCAATCTTATCGTTTCTGCCCAATCCAGAACGGCCACGAGTCAATTAAACACGATTAAAGTGCCCCAAGACTATCCAACCATTCAATCAGCTATAAACAACGCGTCCCAAGGAGACACGATTCTTGTGGCCAACGGAATCTACAACGAACAACTACTCATAAACAAAACAATCATGCTACTCGGCGCAGGCGCAGACACAACAATCCTAAACGGCGCGTGGACACAAACAGCAGCCCAAATAACCGCGCCCAACGTCACTATCAAAGGCTTCACGATACAAGGCTTCAAAACAGGAATAATCATAAACCAAACACAAAACATCCACATCCAAGAAAACAAAATCACCCAAACACTAACAAAAGGAGCGATGTACATAATCAACTCCCAAAACATCACCATCGCTAACAACACCTTAACAAACAACTACTGCGCTGGGGTTTCGATGTTCAAAACCAACCAAACCCTATTCCTCCAAAACACGGTCTTCCGCAACGGCGGCGTGGGCGTCTACTTCGAAAACTGTACAGACTTCGTCGCAAAAGACAACTACATCGAATCAAACGAAGGCGACGCAATCGCTTGCGCCTACGGTTACAACTTGCTTATAACAGGGAACACGTTCGCCTTCAACGGCTACCGTGGCATCTGGGCAACAAACTCCAACGGCACAGCCTACCACAACAACTTCATACAAAACTTCGAAAACGCCCGCGCCATTAAATCAAGCTTCACTTGGGACAATGGCTATCCGTCAGGCGGAAACTACTGGAGCAACTACACTGGAATAGACGAAAACAACGACGGAATAAGCGACGTACCCCTTGTCATTAACGAAAACAACGTAGACCACTTCCCACTAATGAAACCTTACATCGCAGGCGATGTAAACCACGACGGCATCGTCAACATAAAAGACGCTACGCTAGTATGCTTTTACTGGCTACAAACAGTCCCACCAGCACCCTCAAACGTGGACATAAACGATGACGGCGTCATCAACATAAACGACGCATCAGTAATCTGCGTTAACTGGCAAAAAACCCAACCCCCCACATACACCACCCTATAACCTCAAACAAACGAAACAACAACACTCCATAAAAATTTGCATCCACACATCAAAAATCAAAACCAGAAACCGACAAAATTAATGATAGAACAATCAACACCGCCGCCCTCCACCACATGAAACACCACACCAGCACATCATAATTCTCACACAGCAATGTTTATATCCAGAAAAGGTGCCTCTGTTATTTTTTGGCAACCATTGTTCATAGCCAAAAAGTAGATGCAACTTTCGACCTTAAAATCGAAAGCGAAGACGAGTGTAAATGAGAAAAAGGCCAAAGCCTTTACGCTCATAATGAACACCACGCAAAGGAAACGCCACACTGCCTATTCAAACGTTAATCAGACACCGGCGTAAAGCTCGACATGCTACGCCGTCTGGCGGATGGCAAGGCTTGAGCGCTGAAGAAGGGCGCAGCCAACTGCGAAAAGCCTCGGGTAGACGCATGCAGTCGTAGAACCGAGGATGCCCGAATGAGACTTCTCGTTGCGGTTCCTTCGGGAACCGTGACACTCCAGCGATGGAGTGGGAACCCCCTGAACTGAAGCATCTTAGTAAGGGGAGGAAAAGAAACCAACTGAGATTCCCTTAGTAGCAGCGAGCGAACAGGGAAAAGTCCAAACTAAACCTCGCAGGGAAACTTGCGGGGGATGTAGTGTTATGGGCCCGGCCTCCTTCTCTCCAACAAATTCGAAGTGGCCTGGAACGGCCTGCCAAAGAGAGTGATAGCCTCGTAGAAGAAAGTTGGAAGGAGATGGGCTGGAGTCCCCGAGTACCATACCCCGGTTTAGGTATGGGAAGCTAGGAGGCACCAACTCCTAAGACTAAATACGTCTCAAGACCGATAGCGCACTAGTACGGTGACGGAAAGTTGAAAAGTATCCCGAAAGGGAGTTGAAAAGAGTCTGAAACCAGACGGTTACAGACGTTTGCAGCCCAGAAGGGTAGATCCCTCCAGAAGGAAACCATGGCGACATGGCGGTACAACGGAGGGGGACCAGGGTTGCATATCCCGTCTCGAAACACGGGCCGGGGAGCTCATTGTTGTGGCAAGCTTAAAGGTAAAAGCCTGAAAGCGTAGGGAAACCAATATGCGCGAAATTGGCGTAAGCCAGTGAGGCGCAGGGTCTGAAAGGGCCTGGAGTCACAGCAGTGAAAGCTAGAAACCGAGCGATCTAGTCCTGGGTAGGGCGAAGTCAGGCGAAAGCCTGGTGGAGGCCCGAAAGGGTGCTAACGTGCAATTTGTTCCTCTGACCTGGGGCTAGGGGCTAAAGACCAATCTAGCTCGGTGATAGCTAGTTCCCTCCGAAGTGGGTCGCAGCCCAGTCTCGAGCGAGGCGACCAATGGGGTAGAGCACTGACCGAAAAGTAAGGAGCCGAAAGGCTCCGCTTTTCCATCAAACTCCGAATCCATTGGTGCCGTAGACCTCGGGAAGCGGGTTATGGGGGGTAAGCCCCCATGCCGAGAGCGGAACAACACAGACTGAGGTTAAGGCCCCCAAGTGCTGGCTAAACGTTAAATCGAAGGGCGTCATCAGCCCCAGACAGCGGGGAGGTAGGCTTAGAAGCAGCCACCCTTTAAAGAAAGCGTAACAGCTCACCCGCCGAGGCTGATGGCTCTGAAAATGGACGGGGCTAAGCCAGCCGCCGATACCTCGGAGCACGACTTCGGTCGTGATCTGGTAGGAGGGCGTCCTGATTGGGCAGAAGCCGGGCCGTAAGGTCCGGTGGACCGTTCAGGATTGCAGATCCCGGCAGTAGTAACAGCAAAGAAGGGTGAGAATCCCTTCCGCCGAAAGGGCCAGGGTTCCCCAGCAACGCGTCGTCAGCTGGGGGTAAGCCGGTCCTAAGATCAGTCTTAACCGAACTGGTCGAAAGGGAATCCAGTTAATATCCTGGAGCCACAGAGGTACACGCGGCAACGCAAGCTCAACGTTTGACGCTTCGGGGTAGGCTGAGCAAAGCTGTCGCTTTGTTTAACTGTATAAGCTTGGGGAGTGCCGTAATGGCGAGAACCAAGTGAAAGCAGGAATAGCCGCCCGTTTTTAGGGTGGTTCAGCTGAGCCTTGGAGCCCGTGAAAAGAACGTTGAGATGGATCCTCTGTGACCGTACCTAGATCCGACACAGGTGCCCCTAGGCAAGAAACCTTAGGCGTGTCGGGTGTACATCGAGCGAGGGAACTAGGCAATTTAGCCCCGTAACTTCGGGATAAGGGGTGCCTGCGGTTTTGGTCTTTGACTGGAATCGCAGGTCGCAGTGGCAAAGGGGTCCTGACTGTTTAATAAAAACACAGGAAACCGCAAGCGCGAAAGCGTGTGAACGGTTTCTGAATCCTGGCCAGTACAGGTACCTGAAATCCGGGTCCAACCGGGCTAAGGGCCTGCAAACGCCGGGAGTAACTCTGACTCTCTCAAGGTAG
>JABFQO010000008.1 GCA_019685575.1 Candidatus Bathyarchaeota archaeon A05DMB-4
GTAGCCCGGGAGAGATTCGAACTCTCGTCAATGGCTCCAAAGGCCACTATGCTTGTCCGCTACACCACCGGGCTTCACATCTCGGCAAATCTTCTACGATACTTCTAAATAATAACCTTAACGTTAAAGCAAGTGAAAGCAGGCGTAGTGGTTGGGCGTAAACCTTACTCCAATAATAGTCAAAGAAATCTTGACATTGAACGACTTGAGACGCAGAAGCCTCGCCGTAGACGCAAACAACTATCTCTACCAGTTCCTCGCGCTTATCCGTACACGCGACGGCATACCTTTGAAAGACAGAAGGGGCAACATCACTTCTCACCTTGCCGGGTTACTTTTCCGTTCTACGAGGCTCATCCAAGACTATGAAGTTAAACTTGTCTTCGTCTTTGACGGCGAACCGCCAAAGCAAAAGAAAAACGAAATTGCAAAAAGACGCGAACTGCGGGAAAAGGCAGTCGTAGACTGGCAAAAGGCACTGAAAGAGGGCGACTACGCGACAGCGTGGTCCAAGGCGGTGATGACAAGCCGCCTAACGAAGCCCCTAATCGAAGACGCAAAACACCTACTTTCGCTGCTAGGAATCCCCTACGTGCAGGCGCCAAGCGAAGCTGAAGCCCAAACCGCGCATATGGCAAAGAAAGGCGACGTGTGGGCAGCAAGCAGCAAAGACTATGATAGCCTCCTTTTTGGCGCCACCCGACTGCTCAGATACTTGACCATATATGGACGCGAATATTTACCTAGCAAGGGTACTTTCCGTCTGCTCAAACCCGAACTCATTGAACTCCAAAAACTACTCGCCTACCACGGCATCAGTCACGCCCAACTTGTCGACATCGCTCTGCTCGTTGGCACAGACTTCAACAAAGGCGTAAAAGGCATAGGCCCAAAAACAGCCCTAAAACTAATCAAAACTCATGGTGCCCTTGAAAACCTCCCGCAAAGCATCAAGTCCAAATTAGCCGACGATTTGAAAGAAGTGCGCAACATTTTCCTGAAACCGCCTGTCACCGACGACTACGCGCTGAAATACGATGCGCTACGGGAGGACGAGTTGTACCGGTTCTTATGCGAAGAACGAGACTTTTCAAAAAATCGTGTTCAAACAGTCATTGAAAGAATGAAAAAATTCTATAGGGAGAAAAAACAAGCGGACTTGGAGAGATGGTTTAATGCTTGTTAACCTTAGCCAAAAGAGATGTTTTTATGGGAAAATTATTTAACCATGTTGCACGAAAATGGTAGCAGATTTGAAGGAAAAGAGGCAAGTAAATGAGAGCAGATTATCCTTTGTATATCGTGGCTATAATATGCTTCATAGTTGCGGGATACGGCTATGCTTACCCATTCACCGAGCCGTCTACCAACTTTCTGCTGGTGGTCACGCTTACGATCTTGGGTGTAATATTCGCTGGAACGGGCTATGCCTTCAGAGAAAAAGAAACCAAAGTCGTCACAGCCAAACCTTCTCCGCCACCGAAAGTTGAGGCACCACCACCGCCGCCCCCTCCGCCAGAAGTTGAAAAAAAAGAAGAGCCTTCTGAACCCCCGCCGATGGAAACCGTAGAAGAAAAACCTTCAGAAGAAACCGTAGCCCCTTCGGAGACACCGTCAACAAAGCCGCCGTCGACGCGTCGGAGAAGAAAGAAAACAGCATAACCGTAGTACATCTACTGATTCATTCCTTTTTTTAGATTTGGTAATCGATAATTAGGTTCAAAAAATATCGAAAAATGGAAAAAACAGTTCTTGTTTGAGGGTAGGTTTTATTCACTTTCCTCAGTTTCTTCTGTGCTTTCTGCGGTTTCTGGCGCTTCTCCTTTACCAACGACTTCTGCTTCTGCGAAGCGGCGGCTGATGCGGTTTATGCGTATTTTTACGTGGTCTCCTGTTTTAGTGTCGGGTACGAAGCATACTAGTCCCTTGATCCTGGCTATTCCTTCGCCTCGGCGGCTGATTTCTTGGATTTCAACGTCGTATTCTTTGCCTACTTCGACTGGTTTTGGCGGGAATCCTCGTCTTTGGCCATATCCTCCTCGTCTCGAGCCGAAGTCACGTCTTCCTCTTCTTTCATAACTCATGTCTTTTTTCACCTCTCAAACGTTTTACCCTTCGTTTACAGTTCAGAATCAAGTGGCTTTGACTACGCTGAGTTTTCCGAATCTTCCTACGTTGAGTTGGATTTCTCCTTTGAAACTGGTTACGTAGCCGTTTTCGATTTTCACCGTGTCGTTTACGTTTACGTCGTTGATTTGCTCGTTCCATAGCGTAAGTTTTATTTGTCCTGTGCCGTCGCTGATGATGGCGTTTGCGACGTTGTATGTTTCGTCCTTGTACCGTGACAGCACTTGTCTAGGGGGCGTTTTCTCGATGACTTTTGCTTCTACATCGACACGTTTCATGCCGTTTCTCAATTCTTTTATGTTCAAGTTTCTCCTCCCGTTTCAAATTTTTTGCTAAAAGACGAACGTCTCTCTTTGTGATTATGGTTCAGTAAAACAAGACCCGATTCTTGTTTTCTGGAAGTTTTCTTCGTCGACGGTATCCGCATTTAATGTTCGTCCTTACAGCAAAAGCCTACCAAACAATCGCAACCGCGCCGGACAAAAACGCCGTCTTGCGTCTGGACGTTCGGGTAGGCTAACGGAAAAGGGAATTGCTGATGCAGAGATATAAGGTTTGTCATTCATACCGTAGGGCTTGCACAGGGTCAAGTTTTGCCGCTTTTCTTGCTGGATACCAGCCGAAGATGACGCAAATGAGAATGCCGAAAACTAATGCGCCAACGGTCCATTCTAACGAGAATACTGGGTTAACAGTGGTTGATGGCTGTCTTTCTGGGTTGGATAAGACGCCGTTATTTCCTCCTTGATTTAGCATAAATCGTGATAGTATCATGGTAAGAATCTGGGCGACCCCGTAACCGGTTGGAACGCCGATTAGCCCGCCTGCTAGTCCAATAAGTATGGTTTCTGCAAGGAACATTGTCATGATGGTTCTCTCTTTCGCGCCGATGGCTTTCATTATGCCGATTTCTCGGGTACGTTCCATTACTGAAACGGTCATGATGTTCATTATGCCTATGCCTGCAACTAGAAGCGAGATGGCAGCGATAGAGGTAAGGAATATTTGAATGAGGTTTAGGATGTGGTCAACTTGGCGAATGAATGTGATGGGAACGATTATGGTGATGCGGAACGGTGGAAACAGAGCCTCGATTGCGTCGGTCACTTTGTCGGAGATTTCGGGGTTGTTGACTTGAGCAAATATTACGTCCGATTCTTCGGTTTGGTATATGTCTCTGCCCGTTGTTAGCGGTATGAAAACCCAGTAGTCGAAACTCGTTAGAATAGAAGAGCCACTCTCCGCAAGAATTCCAGTGACGTTGAAGGTTAATGTTTTAGTAAAGGGAGGAACGGAACGTACCGTAAATGTTACGTTAACTTGGTCGCCCACTTCTGCGAAGGTTCCTGTTTGGTTGACAGTGTTTACTTTGTGGCCTATGATGATCGTGTCGTTCTTCGGCGAGCTTGGCAACCCGCCTTCTTGAAAGGCTAATCTGTTTCTAAAGATGCGCCAGAAATCCGTGAAATTCACAGCTGCAACCACTAAAGCCGCACTTTTTTTGTCTCCATTTTTGAGGCTTGCGCCAGTGATCTGCATGATAGGCGTGACGGTTGTTACATTTTGGATACTTCTTATGCTCGTCACGTTTTGGTCGGTGAATTTTTGGTAGCTGTATCCGCCTATGATGCTGCCTGGGATTACGGTGAGCACGTCGAGTTCGAAGCCTTGTTCCATGTTGGTTTTCACTGCAAGACGGAAGCCTTCACCGATTGATGAGAGGGCGATTATTGCGGTTATGCCGATGACTACGCCTAGGGTGGTGAGCGAGGTGCGGAACCTGCGGCGTTTTAGGTTCTCTAAAGCCATTTCTAATGTTTGCTTAAGCCTCATTTTTTATTCACTCGCTCCTTTATTCCTTCAACTATGCCATCTTTGACGTAGATTATGCGGTCGGCTTCTTCTGCGATGCTGGGGTCGTGGGTGACGATGATAAAGGTTTGTTCTTTTTTCGCGTTCAGGTTTTTCATCAATTCCACTATTTCCCATCCGGTTTTTGTGTCCAAGTTGCCCGTGGGTTCGTCAGCAAGAATGATTTTTGGGTCGTTAATTAAAGCCCGCGCAATTGCGACGCGTTGTTGTTCTCCTCCGCTTAATTCTGATGGTCGATGATGCATTCTTTCGCCCAAGCCGACGAGCGCGAGCAGTTTTTTTGCTTTTTCTGTTGTTTCTTTTTCGTTCACGTCTGCAAGAGTTAGCGGTAACTCTACATTTTTCAAAGCACTCAAGCGTGGAAGCAAATTGAAAAACTGGAAGACGAAGCCGATTTTGTGCAGCCTTACGTCGGCTAGTTGATTGCTACTAAGTGTGAAAATGTCTTCACCGTCGATGAAAACTGTTCCCTCGTCTGGCCTGTCCAGCCCACCGATTACGTGTAGGAGAGTTGATTTTCCACTTCCAGATGGTCCGAGTATGGCGACGAATTCGCCTTCCTCAACTGAGAAAGATACCCCTCTGAGGGCTGGGACCGAAACATTTCCCATTCGGTAGGCTTTCTTTACTCCCTTAACCTCGAGGATGAACTTCAAAGGTTTTCACCAGACTTCATACACTAAAAACTATGCTTTTATTTAAACGTTGAAGGAAATTCAAAATCAGATAATGAAAAAGTTACGTTTGCGGAGTGGTATAGAGGTTTCGTCTAGAAGAAACTTCTATGCGTTTTGGAGAAAAATTTGTTGTAGGGTGTTTTTGTGATTATTCTTTTTCGTCTTCTTCATAGCCCAGTAGTTCTTTAAGCGACTTTACTTCGTCCCGAAGCATTGTTATTTCGTTTTCGAGTGCGTTCGCTTTGGATTCCGCCATCTTTTTGAGTTCTTCAATTTCCAATAGCAAATTTGACCTTTCCCCTTCCAACTTTTGAATTTTCTCGCGTAGGTTTTTGAGCGTGTTCACGAATTCTCCCTCTATGTTTTTTAGATTTTTCACTATGCTTTTAATAGTTGTTGGCTCTGCTGGTTTTTCCACGGTTGCTCTGAACTGTGCGCTGCAGTTGGGGCATATGAAGGTTCCGAAGACAATTTTTGATTTTTCGCCGTTCTTTGTCTTTTTCGGCAGTGACCATTCTTTGATGGGTGTTTCGACAATGGTTCCACATTTTGGGCATTTAGCCAATCAATCAGCCTCTGATATGCAATACCTTGGTGGTCTATCGTAAATGTGTTTTCATTTTCGCATAATCGACGCATACGCAGAGAAAGGCATAGAACATAGCACATAAAGAGTACCTAGCCATCGTCGCTGGGCAAAGTTTATATTTTCCGCAAGAATTTGCTGTAATACGCAAAATTTCCAAACACGGAAGGGATTTAAAAATGGCTTATTTAACCACACAAGGCGGACAACCCGTACTAATTCTCAAAGAAGGAACCGCTCGAAGCCGCGGAAAAGAAGCACAAAGAAACAACATCATGGCTGCGCGTATAGTAGCCGAAGTACTAAAAACTACGCTGGGACCACGCGGCATGGATAAAATGCTCATCGACAGCCTCGGCGACATCACCATAACCAACGACGGCGCCGCAATCCTTGACGAAATCGAAGTAGAGCACCCTGCGGCAAAAATCATGGTCGAAATCGCCAAAACCCAAGATGACATGGTAGGCGACGGCACCACCACAGCCGTGGTTTTAACAGGCGAACTGCTGAAAAAAGCCGAAGAACTGCTTGACCAAAACATCCACCCAACTGTCCTCGTAAGCGGCTACCGTAAAGCGTCAAAAAATGTCATAGACCTGCTCGCCAAAAAATCGATTCGAGTAGACATTAACGACAAGAAGACGCTGAAGAAAGTCGCGTTGACCTCTATGTCAAGCAAAGCAGTGGGCACGGCGCGAGAACACTTAGCCGACATAGCCACCGAAGCAGTCCTCCAAATAGTTGAAGACAGAGGCGACAAAAAAGTCGCAGACATAGACAACATCCAAATCATCAAAAAAACCGGCAAAAGCCTCTTCGAATCCGAACTCGTCAAAGGCATAATTATCGACAAAGAAGTCGTACATCCCGGCATGCCCAAACGCGTCGAAAAAGCAAAAATAGCCCTCCTCGACACAGCGCTCGAGGTTGAAAAAACAGAATTCAGCGCTGAAATCCGCATACGCGACCCAGAGCAAATGAAATCGTTCCTCGATCAAGAAACCCGCATGCTAAAAGAAATGGTCGATAAAATCAAGGCTGCAGGCGCAAACGTGGTGTTCTGCCAAAAAGGCATCGACGACATGGCACAACATTTCCTTGCAAAAGAAGGAATACTCTCCGCTCGACGAGTAAAACAGTCAGACATGGAAAAACTTGCACGCGCTACTGGTGGAAAAATCGTCGAGAACCTTGCTGACCTTTCAAAGCAAGACTTGGGCGTAGCGGATCTGGTGGAAGAACGCAAAGTTGGCGAGGACAAGATGGTTTTCGTCGAAGGCTGTAAAAACCCACGCTCAGTGGCAATTCTAATTCACGCTGGCTTAGAGCGAATGGTAGACGAAGCAGAACGCGCCATGAACGACGCACTCTCAGTAGTTTCCGATGTCGTCGAGAACAACAAAATAGTCGCCGGCGGAGGCGCAATCGAAGCAGAAATCGCCAAAGCACTGCGAAGTTACGCCACCCAAGTAGGCGGCAGAGAGCAACTGGCTATCGAAGCGTTCGCTGATTCTGTCGAAGTAATACCTAGAACACTCGCTGAGAACGCGGGGCTTGACCCAATCGACATAGTTGTCGCCTTGAGGGCTTCTCACGAAAAAGCAGATGGACACTTGATGGGCGTTGACGTTTTTACGGGCAAAGTTGTGGACATGCAGGACAAAGGCGTCATCGAACCCCTCAGCGTCAAAGAACAAGCAATCAAATCAGCAACAGAAGCCGCTTGCATGATCCTCAGAATCGACGACGTAATAGCGGCATCAAAACCAAAAACCGAAGGCAAGGGCGAAGAAAAAACACCAGAATACGGCGGCGAGGAATAAAAAAGGTTCCTTCGCGAAAATACACCTCTATCTTTTTGTTTCCATCTTTCCTTTTCATCAATCGTTGCCAGTTTTTGGCTACTTTTTATTTTACGATGATTTTTCGGCTTTCCTGAAGAAAAGGTAGAACAATGTGCTAGCGACGACGTAAGTGATTGTTGTGCCAAGGAAGGGCGTGAAGAAATCGCTTTCCGTCATCATCCCGCCAGCGATCGAAGCAGTTATGGCTCTGGGTATGTTGTCCGCCATTACCATAAAGCCGCTTGTGGTGGCGCGTTCGGTTTCGCTGACCAGTTCCATCTGTAACGTAGTGGTTATGGGTCCGGCCATGTTCATTAAAGCGCCACGGATAACGTATGCGGTAGCGGCGAGGGCGAGGTTAGGTGCGACGGTAATTAGCATGATGAAAGGAATGGATAAAAACTCGCAAAGGGCTACGCTTTTAACTTTGCCGAGTTTGTTTGACAAAACAGGTGCAGCGAGTGTTCCGATGCCTAAGGTGACACTGCCCAACGCTGATATTAGACCGATCTGTTCTGTCGTGGCTGCGAGTTTAAGTTTGAAGAACAAATTAAAAAGAGGCACGATGAAGCCTGCGCCGAAGCCTACCAAGCCTACTGGAATCATAAATTTAACTATTGTACGTGGGTTTTGGATGTTTTTTAGACTCAGAAGAGCCAATGTTTTCTGTCTTTCAATTTTCTTTTCTTTGATTAACAGTATGGGGATGACCGTGGCGAGAGTTAGGATTACAGAAATCAAGAGAGTAAAGCGGTATCCAACGGGCGAACCTGCTTCCGCGCCTGTAGGTAAACCCAAGAAAGCATTGACCGCATCGGGCATAACGCCTCCAACATAGCCGCCCACGACCCCCATAATTATCATCAAAGCCCAGTTAAGACTGAAGAGATGGGTGCGTTCTTCTTTTTCGCTGTTTTCCATCATAAAAGGTGCACCGGCCACCCAGCCGATCGTTCCGATCAAACCGGAAACGAAACTTGCAATTAATAGAATTGAGGGTTCAAGAAGGATTATCAGTGGGAAACTTAAGAAGTTTGAGGTTAAACTGACAAGAATTGCCTTTTTTGGACCAAACCGTTCGCAGAAAAGCCCAGCGGGAAGTGCGATTACTCCTGTAGCGATAGTGCTGGCAGTGAAGATGTTGCTGATAAAGTCGGGCTTGAAGCCAATCGCGTTGAGGTTGAGGTAAAGGTAAAAGATGACACTCCATATGCCGAGGCTCAAGCCCTGAGTGGCGGTTGCGAATAAGTATAGTTTAGCGTTGCGGCTAAGCATCCCGACGCGTCGAATATATTGTGCGGCCCTTGCAAAAAACCCACAAGCATTCACCATGTCTAGAGCACGAGTCTGTAGCATAGACTGAACGAGAAATATAATCATTTCCAACCGAGACTGGAAAACACGCCAGTCAACTGATTTGTGTTCGCAACGTGTTTGAAGCCCAATAATGTTGCATAAAATAAACCTCAATCGAGATGTGCCACTTTCTTTCGGCGCAGAAAAACCTTATAGAGAAAATAAATCTACGTTAATGCGAGTCCTTTCCTGAATGCTTCGATGTTCACTTCTTTCACTTTTTCTGGGAAACTTTCTGCGATGGCTTTTTCCAACGCGCCTATGGAAACAACGCGGGAAATTTTTGTCATTGCGCCCAGCATGATCATGTTTGCGTAGAGTTTTGATTTGAATTCGTTTTCGGCTGTTTTGGTTGCTGCAACTCGGAAGGTCTTTGCTTTTAGTCCGCTGGGGATTTTTTCCACTAAGCCCTCGTCCACGATGAGTATGCCGTCGTCTTTCAAATCTTTCACGTACATGTCCAAGGATTTTTGATTCATGGCAACCAGCACGTCGCAATGTCTAATCATTGGAAAACCAACCTTAGTATCTGAAAGAATTACCTCACTCTTGGCTGCGCTTCCTCTAGCCTCAGCGCCATAACTTTGCGTCTGCACCACGTTTAATCCGTCAAAAACCGCGGCTTTCCCGAGGATCTGTCCTGCCAGAACCACGCCTTGTCCGCCTAAGCCGCAGATTCTGATTTCCACGTGCTTGGTCATTTTTTCTGAGCCTCCTTCAACACGGCGTACACTGTTTCCGTAAGGCTTGGTGCTTCTTTTTTCACGAATTCGCCCACCACAATCTTGTTCTGTAATTCCTCTTCGGTCAGTTTGTTTGCCTCCTCAACCGTTACAGAATTTGCCTTAAACCACTGCAACATCTCGCCAGCGTCCTTAAACCCTACTCGGCGCCCAAAAGCGGTTGGACACTGGCTGATTACTTCGATGAAGGCAAACCCCTTAGTGTTAACAGCAGTTTTGAAGGATTCCTTAAGTTGCGAAACATGAGTTGTAGTCCAGCGGGCAACGTAACAAGCACCAGCAGACGCTATGAGTTTTGACGCGTCTAAAGCCCGTTCAAAATTTCCGTAAGGCGTCGTAGTTGTGGGGAGTTTAAAGGGCGTAGTCGGCGCCACTTGTCCTCCTGTCATGCCGTAAATCATGTTGTTCACCATCACAACCGTAATGTCAACGTTCCGCCTCGCAGCGTGAATCAGGTGGCTTAACCCGATGCCCACGATGTCTCCGTCGCCGCCGAAAACAACCACGTTCAGATCAGGCCGCATCAACTTTACGCCAGTTGCCACGGGTATGCTTCTTCCATGCGTCACGTGTATGGTGTCCGCCTTGAAATGGGGCGAAGGAATCCAAGAAGAACAGCCGATGCCGCTACAGAAAGCAAACCCTCGTAGATCTTTATGCCCCATTTCGTGAACTGCTCGAAGAAAAGTGTTCATGACAGTGAACGCGCCGCATCCTGCACAAAACGGTGGCTGAATGTCCCGCAGATAAGTTCTAAGTGAAAACTCTTCACTCATTCTATGCGCCCTCCTTGAGTAGAACTGCAAGAATCTCTTCGGGAGTTATCATTTCTCCTCCTCCAATCTTGTTCAACGGTACAACCTTCGCAGCGCCTTCAGCGACGCGGGTAACTTCGAAGAAAATTTGCCGCAAGTTCATCTCGGGAACTAGGATTGTTTTTGCTGTTTGGGCTAATACTTTCACTTGTTTTTCTGGGAAGGGCCAGAGCGTTTTCAATCGGATAAAGCCGGTTTTTACGCCTTTTTCGTTTGCACGTTCTACGGCTTCGTAGACCGCTCTCGAGGTGCACCCAAAGGAAACTACGCCGATTTTGCAGTTTTCCGTGTTGTAGGCTTCAACCTCAACAATTTCGTCGGCGTTGTTCAAGATTTTTCCAACAAGTCTCTTCACAAGTTTTCTATGCCCAACCGGGTCAGCAGTAATGCGTATCCCGTACTCGTCATGCGTGGAACCCGTGACTGTGACATTGAAACCTTCGCCAATCGACGGCATAGGCGGGATTTCTTCGCCCCCGAAGAACATGGTTTCGCCGGGTCTTGGTTTTTTGCGGTTGACGATTTCTATACTGTTTTTAGGCGGGATTATGATGCTTTCTCGCATGTGAGCGATAATTTCGTCACCGAGCAAGATAACCGGCGTGCGGTATTTTTCGGCAAGGTTAAACGCCCTAATGGTTAGGTCGAACATTTCCTGCACCGAGTTTGGCGAAAGTGTGATTGAAGCGTAATCCCCGTGCGTGCCCCACCGCGCCTGCATCACGTCGCCTTGACCACATTTTGTGGCTTGCCCCGTGCTTGGACCGGCTCTTTGCATGTCAGCAATGACCAGCGGAGTTTCCGTCATGAAAGCCAAGCCGATGTTTTCTTGCATTAGGCTAAAGCCCGGACCCGACGTTGCGGTCATTACTTTGGCACCCGTCCAAGATGCGCCAATTATCGTTGCTATAGAGGCTATTTCGTCTTCCATCTGGATGGCAATTCCGCCAACCTTGGGCAACTCTTTAGCCAAGTGTTCGGCGATTTCGCTTGCGGGAGTAATTGGATAACCTGCAAAAAACCGTAGTCCAGCGGTGATTGCGGCTTCGGCGAGTGCTTGGCTGCCTTGCATGAATTTGATGCCTGGATTTAGCATGGGTTCAAGTGTGACGAGCGGTTGATATATAACTTGCGTGAAAACCTTGAATAGGCGAAAACTTCAAAAAAGACTATAAAAATAGGTCATATCAAAAGAGGAAAGCAATGCTGAATAGGAAAATCGTTGCTTTGTGTTTGGTTTTAGTTTCGTTTTTGAGCCTTTTCGTGTTTCATTATTTTGTGCCTTCGTTGGGGTTTTATTTTTTGTTTTCAACGTTTGTTTTTTTGTTCAGTATTCTTTGCAGCATATCTTCTGTACTATTTAGAAAGCGGTATCCTTGTAGATTTTAACAAATGGTTAGAGGATGTTGAGGAAATGTCTCCATGGTTTAATCGTATGTTTCTCTGCTGGCTGTTTGCCAATGACAGAAAGCGATGGGCAAAGTGGGCGAGTAAACTTGTAGTTTTTTTGCTTCGTTTTGCTTGGGCAGTCTGATAATGCTTCTGTTGTTCCGTGGGTATCCAAGTATTATTGTGCTGCTGGAGAGTTGTTTAGTCGGATGGCTTGCCATGCTCATCGTGGCTCTCGCTTGGTATCAACGTTATTCGTGACAAAACAGACCCCCCATCGGAAACATTCGGGTTCTCGTATATCTCTGGCTAATATGCTGACAAGATTGTTTGTCAGTAGCACATGCAAAATAGCCGATACAATTTTCGATGTCTATTTCTTGAACGGGTCTGGAAAGTATACGGCTTTCTTGGTGATTTCGACTGAGCAGGTGCCGGTTTTCTTGCACCATTCTTCACATTTTTGAGCCGTTTCTCTATCCAAATACCCAAGTTCGCACACGCTGCAGAGATACAGAGTTTGGTTGTCTATTTTCTTTTCTTTCACCACACAAATCGCCTCTCCAAAGTGTTACGGTGATTCTTGCTACTTGTTGATTGTGGTTGCTGTTTGTTTGAGGTTCATGAAGTCGCCCAGTTTTTTGACTGTTTGTTCTAGTTCGGTTAATGTTTTCTTGTCCAGTTTCCTAAACGGTGCAAGTGCAACGGTTAGTTTTGTTTTGGTTTTCTTGCGTGTCCATGTTCCTGCTATGCGCCCGTTGATTAGTATGGTGGCGGCTACGTCGCCTACGACTGGGCGGAAAACCCGCTGCCGAAACTCCTCGTCTATTATTCTCGCTCTGTTCTTATGCCCCAGAAGGTAGGAGTCGAATTTTGGCAAAAGCCGCGGCTCCGCTTCTTCTTGCAAGTCAATTTTTTCAAGCGTTTTGAAGTCTTCTTTCAGCAACCAAAACGGTTTACGAGAATTTTCGACACGAACCTCTTGTAAGCGGCTCTTGTTTGCTTCGATTATCTTGTTTGCCTCGCTCGTCAGCAGACCGCTCCAGCAAGCGAAATCTTCAGCCGAGGCTGGTCCGTAAGAGTGCAAGTATTTTAGTAGGAGTTTTGTTCTGGCTTGTTCTTCGCTGATTTCGTTCAGGTCTACGTGTGGCAACCACTTGTCCAGCCTTGCGAAGCATGATTCTTTGCCGCATGGCTCTGCGAAAACCGTCAAGCCATAGTAGTTGGTTACTTTCAGTATGCCACCCCAAGCGGAGAATACTCTCACGTCAAAGTTGCCCCTACCCTTAAGCATAAAACGAACCTTTGTGTCGAGTTCTTTTCTACGAAGAGGTTTCTCAGCCAGAGCCTCCAGAATCTTGGGAAGTAGCAGTCGCTCTAAAGAAGGCCATTCGGGGGTTTGCATGAATCGTCCATGATGCTCGAACCACATTCTCTTCAAAGCATTAACGTAGACGGGCAAATCCGCTGAAGGAATAACATGAACAGTACCGCGCATGCACCAAATTTTCACCAAACTCTTTCTGCTGTAGAGCCCGTCGTCGAGCAGTTTCGGCTCAAAATCTTCCACACGATTCCAAAGCGAAAGGTAAGGCGTCAACGGCACCTGCGAATGCAAACCACAAAGCGCGCCTATAGCATCTGTAACATTACGTTTTTTCGTTTTATGTAGTAAGAAATGATTCTGCAAATAGAACCTTGCCACTTTTTGGAGCGAAATTATCTCCGCATGCTTTTTGCCCAAATGCACGGCTCAGTTTGCCCCTTTTCTCCACGGTCACGCGATTCTCTAATCATCCCAAGATCGCTATAAAGCTTGCATCCCTACGTCACAATGGATGCAAAATACTGAAAACCAATGCGAAATGCATAAATTAGAATTGTTCTTTCTGTAGTTTTCGGTCGGGCGGTAGCTCAGCCTGGTAGAGCTTCCGAGTCCGCTAGCGCTTAGGATGCCTAGCAGACGGAGACGCTGTAGACGCCCACCAATCATGGGGTGGACGCCGCTTTCAGCCTATCAGGCGTACAACGCAGAAACCGGAGTGTCGCAGGCTCAAATCCTGCCCGCCCGACCACTTTTTAACTTGAATACATCAGTCATAAGAAGAAGTCCTTGAGTTGGTCATGCTTTCATTTCGGAATTTTTAAATACCGCCTTCCGAATACGAAGCAGAATACTACATCAACGGTGTAACATGATGCCAAAGAAGTGGTTTGCCGTAGCAGTGTTGGTGTTGGCGTTGGCTTTTCTAGGGCTTTTCGTACAGAACGCAATGGCTGTGGGCCCTTCTGGTACTCCTACGAATATTCGGGTGGGGGTTTTGCTAGTGAACGTCGAAAAAGTTGATTTGAGTGCAAACAGCTATAGACTGGATTTCTACTTGTGGTTCACGTTTAATCCTTTGGAAATAAGCCTTGAGCAAGTAAAAGACTTCGAGTTTGTCAATGGAGCGCCAACAAAATACGTGGTTTATGAAAACGAAACTCAAGGCTACTTAGAATACCGTGTTAGAGGAGATTTTATCCGAACCTTCGATTTCACGCGATACCCATTTGAAGCGCATGAACTTGCCGTCGAACTGGAACACAAAAACTTCAACATATCTCGTGTGGTTTTTGAAGAAGACCCAACTTCCTATATTGAGGAAACCGCAAACGTGGCTGGTTGGAATCTCGAAGATTTCCAGATCTCGGTTACTGAGCATGCATACGGCGAAGATACGTATTCTCGCTTTGTTTTCAGTGTTACTTTAAAGAGACCTACGCTTTCTTCCTTCATCAAGAGTGTCTTGCCGATTTCGGTTATAACGGCGATTTCTCTTCTTGCTTTTTTTATATCCCCCCAGAACTTTGCTCAACGAATAGGCTTGGGGGTGACTACTCTTTTATCAGCGACGGCCTTTCATCTATCACTCATTAGCGGTATCCCGCCGACTGGATATCTAACACTGGCAGACAGAATGATGCTTTCTATCTACACAATTTTCCTTTACAATCTTTCCGCTTCAGTATACATCATGAAACTTGTAGATTCAAAGAAACCAGACGAGGCTGCAAAATTCAACAGAAAGGCACTGAGATTCTTGCCAATACTGATAATAACCCTAATTATAATTCAAGCATTACTGTAAAGGTTATATCCTATTATCGTTACTAAATTACGAGTCTTTTTTATGGTAGGTTCTTATAGAAACATTTGCTAAACTTTGGTGAGAAGTTGCGTATAGAAAAAGTGACAAAGGCGAGTTTGCTGAGGAGTTGTAGACGATTCTTAGCCCGAGACCTTGTTGCGAATGTTCTGGTGCTTGGTGACCTTTACGCGCCTCTATTAGGCGTGAGCGATGTTTATGCTGCGTTTCAGAACAGTCGGTTGGTAGGCGTGTGCGCAGTTTTCCACGGATACTCGACGCCCAGCATAGTTTTCGGAGCAGAAACACCAGAAGCCAAACAAAACCTCGTCGAGGTCGCGTTAAACCAAAACTCGAACGAGTTCATTTCGCTTTGCCCACCCAACGAAGCACGCTTGTTTGAAGAGCGTTTCGTTGTTTTGCATTGTCATTCTGAGCAACAGATGGTCGCAAATCCGCCGACCCCCCATCCCACTTGGCAGCGTCAAGATTGAGAAGGTTGACGAAAACGAACTGGAAGCCCTAGCCAAGTTTTACCGTCAACATAATGCAGAAGCGTGGATTCCCATGCAGCTCAAGGTTGGACCATACTACTGCGTGAAACAGGACGGCAAAATTGTCAGCGCCGCCGGCGTTCACGTGGTCACGCCGCAGATTGCTCAACTAGGCAACATAGTTACGGACGAGGCTTACCGAAACCGGGGCTATGCAACGGCGTGCACGAGTGTGTTGGCGACGGATTTGGCTTCCAAAGGGCGAATCATCAGTTTATTCGTAAGAACCGACAATTACTCTGCCATGCGCGTGTATGAAAAACTGGGATTCCGTAAGGTTCGCGAAGTGGTGTTTCTGGTTTTGAAAAAGAAAAATTTGTGAATGTTTTCTTATCGAGCCCTCGATCGAACTCTTGGCTCGAGCAGCGTCCATAGCCATTCGACGAATTCTCTGAGGTTTTTTGTTTGTATGTAGATGTCGCCGGGTCCCGTGATTTGCGTGACTAAGCCTTCTCCGCCGAGTATGGTTTCTTTCAAGCCTCCGAATTTTGTGACCTTGTAGCTGCATGTGTCGCTGAAGGCTACGAGGTGAAAGTTGTCTACGATCATGGTTTGTCCCGGGGCAAGCGTGTGTTTGTCTATTGCGCCGAAGGTGTTGATAAAGAGGGTGCCTTCGCCCTTAACTCTTAGCATGAACAAGCCTTGACCGAACAAGCCTTTTGTGAAGCCCTCCCATTTGACGTCTAGGTCCACGTTTTCTGTTGAGGCGATGTATGCGGCTTTCTGGATGATGTAACCATGGTCGGGTTTGACTTGAAGTGTTTCGATGTCGCCGACGGGTGCAGAAACAAACGCAACTTCTCCGGGGCTTCCTGAGGCGGTGTATTCGTTTACCCAGAAGGATTGTCGTCCCAAGAATGAGAGCCCCAAGCTGCTGAGGATGCTTTGTTCTCTTTTTCGCGTGTGAACTTCTATGGCTGGGTTCATGTACGTCATGGCGCCGGATTCGGCGACGATTTTTTCGCCCTGCTCCAAGTTGACAACGAGCATTGAGTAGGATGGTTTGTATTTTATTTCATATTTCATTTTTGAAAACCTCTTTATTATAATGCTTCGTGGTTATTAGTCGTTACGCAAAAAACGTTATTATTGTCTTCGGATACTACGTCTAAATCGGGATAAGGTTGAGTTTTCCTGTTAGTGAGATTTTAGGAATCGCCGCTCTGATCATAATCGGCCTCATTATAATATTCATAATTCGCCTGCTCTTGATACTGATTCCCGCAGCCATAGTTGCCGTTGTTGTTTGGTTTCTTACAGGAAGCCTCTGGTGGGCTGGTGTGGCGTTTTTGGCTATTGTCGCCTTGTCGATACTGAAAAAACTGTAACAAACAGACAAATTTAACACGGGGAAAATGCTTAATAGCGCTAACCAGTTTTCTATGAAAGACGATTCTGGGCGGGTAGATCAGCCTGGTATGATCGCCACGTTGGCATCGTGGAGGCCGCGGGTCCAAATCCCGCCCCGTCCACCACACACTACCTCCGAACAAGTCGAACTGCAAATTCTCTGATCATATTTGCGGTATATTTGGAGCCTAATAGGATCATATATGGAAGAGGGCCTAGAAACGCGGCACACACTTGCACCGAAAAACCCAAAAACCACCCGCTACCTTGCAGCTTTTCTCGACCCTAAAAGCAAAACAACTCCAAACAACGCCAAAACAACACCAAACACCTGCAAACCTTCAAGGCGCTCGCCCAAAACAATAGCCGAGAAAACCGCCGCCGACAGAGGCTCAATCACTGAAAGAATACTGCCCTTTGCTTTCACATACTTCAACGCCGTAGAATACAACAAATAAGCCAAAATGCTGGGAAACCATGCAATAACAAAAACAAGCACCCACAACTCCCACGGAAACCCAACCATCTCTGGAAAAGAAACAAACAAAACCGGTAGCATAACCAACGTACCTACACCCTCACCATAAAAAACCAAAGCCCAACCAGCATACCTTCGCCGAAGCCGCCTAACAAGCATAAAATAAAGAACAAAAAGCAAACTCGCAACCAACCCCAAAACAATCCCCAAAAAATTCACACGCAAAGCAGCCACGTCATAAGCCCTCACAACAAACGCCACCCCGACAAACGTCAAGACCATAGCCACAAACTCCCAAAAAACCAGCCTCTCACCAAAAAACACCGCGGCCAAAAGCACCACAAAAACGGGATAAGTATAAAAAAGAATCGCCGCCACCGTAGGCGTAGTAAAATCTATCGTATAAAAATACGTCAACCGCTGCAGAGTAACCGCAAATACGCCCAAAACCAAAAACCACCCAACATCCGCTCGGCGAACATTAAAGGAACTTCTATGAAACACCGAAAGAATGACGAACAAAGTTGCAAACCCAATAACCAACCGCAAAGCAATCAAAGGCACGGGTGAAATTCCAAACCCATAAGCCAACTTCGCAAAAATCCCCATACTACCCCACAAAACCGACGCAGCGACAATCAAAACGTACCCGCGCATCTCATCTACAGAACCATCATTCAACCCGTTCACACCCCACGCACCTACTCAACAAACCAATAACCAAAACCACCAAACACTAATACATTTCCCAAACAAACAACCAAACCAAACACAACAACCTACGGATTCAGCCCCTCAAACGCTCAGCAAGTTCCAAAACACGCTTCTTAATCTCCTGAAACACCTTCTCCTCAAAACCCACAGAAGTAAAATACGGATCTTCTATATCCCAAACCTCAATCCTCTCGGTGCACTCTGGGCACCTGCTCATAACCGCGTATTTATGGCCCACCTCCATCACCACGATAAGATCATAATCACCAAGCGGTTTCTCCCAAATTCCCTCAGAACGCTGCTTAAGCCCATCCGCGGCATTCTCCCGCAACAAGAACCTTCGAGCACTTTCAGAAACAAGCGAAACAGGCAAGGTTCCCGCAGAATCAACCTCAACCCAAGGTGCATACTTCTTCAGCAAAGCCTCCGCAACAGGGCTCCGATAAGCATTACCCGAACAAACAAACAAAACCTTCACAAAAACCCACCGACCAACCTAACCAAGAATAACGAAACAAATATTTCAACATACCGCACAAAAGGATTTATAAAAAACCACAACAAGAACAAGCAAAAACAAAGAGTGAAAAAACCATGAACATCCAAGATTTCTTCGATTACCTAGACCAAGAAACCGTCCTAGGCATCAAACTGTCAACCATCCTCTCAATCATAATCGTAGTAATCATCGCCGTGCTCTTAGAAAGAATCATAACAAGATACCTGCGAAGATTCGCCAAACGAGCCCGCTTGGCACCGAACGTAACAAACGGCCTAATCTTAACATTCCGGCTCCTCATTTTAATCGGCGCCGTAGCCTCCTTAATTCGCGTAGGCGGATTTCCCGCAGAATGGTTTGTAGCCTTTTCTGCTCTCGGGGGCGCAGCTGTAGGTTTTGCGTCCAGCACAACCATAGGAAACTTCATTGCGGGGCTTTTTTTGTTTACAGCGCGTCCGTTCAAAGTGGGCGATTATGTTCGCATAGGCACCGTGGAAGGAATTGTACAAGAAATAACCATTAATTATACCAAGATTTTGACACCGGGAAACAATGTCGTCTCGATCAGCAACATCCAAATCATCGATAGAGACTTGACAAATTATTTCTACGAAACCGAGAAACATTTTAACCTTTATTGTTACACCTTCGAAATCGGTTTTAATCACGACGTTTCTGCAGTTACACTCGCGGAAATTTTCAAGGAAGTTTTCAGCAAATACAAGCATATACTTCCCCGAGAACCTAGTTACATGCTGGTGAGATCGGGCGCCTTCGAAAGAGTTTACATGGTTTACTTGTACGTGGAGCATCCGGAAGACGTTTTTGTTTATAGACCTCAAATCGCAGAAGAAGTGTTTAAACGTTGGGACATGGCAAGAGGCAAAAGCGCTGCCTAACCATAAAGTTTAAGGGTTGTTTGTGAGATTTTCAGTAAACAACAACGCGACACATGAGGGTAAATTTTGCCCAAAAAAGAATCTACCATCGAAGAGAAAAAAGCCGAAGTTCTCATGCACCTAAGAGGCTACAAAAAAATCGACCAAAAACGCCTCCCCGACGGCATAACCACTTACACGACAAAAACAAAAACTGGCGACATCATCATCTACTGCATACCAGGGCAAGGCACGATTGGCGTGCAGTATATTAATAAACTTAAAAAAGTCATGAAAGACGAAAACCTCGAACGCGGCATAATCATCACCAGCGGACGTTACACACAGGCTGCCAAGTCGGCGGCCAGAAAAAGAGGCATCGAACTCATTCCAAGAATGTTTCCGGCATTCAACCTTTTCGAGCATGTTATGGTGCCAAAACACGAAATAATCTCCGATGAGGAACGCCAGATGATTCTGCAAAAATACAAGGTTCAACCGTATCAACTGCCGTACATTCATGTTTCAGATCCCGCGGTGAAAGCCGTCGGCGCAAAACCGGGTGACATCGTGAAAATCACTCGTAACAGCCAAACTGCGGGAAAATACTTTGCTTACAGGTACGTAGTTGAAGGCTAAACTGGAAGAACCGAAACCTATATTTCTCTCCGTTTTTAGCATACACGCCAGCCGAATAATATGTAACTGTAGAAAGGCGAGAAAACAGTGACCATAAAAGCCGTAGTCTTCGATTTGGACGGAACGTTAGTTAAATTCAACTTGGACTTCAAAACCCTACGCGCCGAAGCCATAAACTATCTGACAAGAGCAGGCTTTCCCGCTTCCGTGTTCTCCCTAAACGAAACCATATTTGAAACATTAAAAAAAGCAGAACTCTACATGAAGAACAGCGGCAAGACTAAGGTTGACATCACGAAAATTAACCAAGAAGTATTCAAATTAGCCGAAAGATACGAAAT
This sequence comes from Candidatus Bathyarchaeota archaeon A05DMB-4, assembly GCA_019685575.1. GTDB lineage: Archaea > Thermoproteota > Bathyarchaeia > Bathyarchaeales > SOJC01 > JABFQO01. The sequence goes on from JABFQO010000008.1 coordinate 19,994, forward strand.
TCAAGCCGCGAAGCATACGGACACCTTGCCAGGCGTAAACGGCGCATTAAAACTGCTTAAAAAAATGCAATTAAAACTTGGACTGTTCACGATCAACAGCAGCCTCGCGGCGGGTTATTTGCTGGAGAAACTTAAGCTTAAACAGTTTTTTGACGCTGTCGTAACGCGGGATTCCGTTGAGATGGTTAAACCAAACCCGCAACATTTGACTGCTGTTTTGCATGAATTAGATGTTAAGCCGAAAGAAGCCGTCATCGTGGGCGACAGTGTTCTGGACATGAAAAGCGCCACTGAACTGAAAGCCATCGGAGTCGGCATACCTACGGGCATTTCCACTCAGCAAGCTTTGATCCAAGCAGGTGCGACGTACATAATTACCTCGTTAACCGACCTGCCCACGCTGGTGCATCAACTGAACCAAGCGCAAGCAAGAACTCGCCGTTAAGGGTATTGAGAAATTTGAGGCTTTTTCTGCTTCTCAACGGATTTTTCAGTCTCGACAAAGGTTTTCTCGTCTACGCTAAATATTACGGCAAGGTTTACACCGCCGCTTTGAAGCCTCTACTAATCGTCGACGGAAAAGAAAAAATTCTCATCGATACAGGAATAGGCGACTTGCCGGAGCCATACAAACGATTCTATGCCGTAACACAAAGTTCCGAGTGTACGTTACAAGCGCAGTTGTTGAAGTGTGGACTTAAGCCAGAAGACATCACGACGGTCGTTAACACCCATTTGCACTTTGACCATTGCGGGAACAACAAACTCTTCGGAAACGCCAAATTCTATGTGCAAACAGACGAACTGCGTTATGCTTATTCGCCCGACCGATTCCAAAAAAACTCTTACATAAAACAGTTCTTCGATTATGGCTGCGATTTCGTGGAAGTGAAAGGCGATTACAAACTCTCGGAAAACGTAATGCTCATCGCAACTGTCGGTCATTCGCCGGGGCATCAATCCGTCGTGGTTAGGCATAAAGAAAACAGTTATGTTTACTGTGGTGATGCGGCGCCTTTAAAGGAAAATTTGGAGGCACAAAACATTCCTGGAGTGCTATACCGTGCGGACGATGCTTTACGTTCTCTTGAGAAGTTGAAAAGTTTTAAGAACGCTCACTTCATTTTTTCCCACGACAACGAGCAATTATCCTTAGAGTAAAGCGTTTCACGATAGCTTTATACCGTAGCATCGGCAACGTGTTTCTAACAAAAAATGCCAAACAAAACGTTAATGCGATTAATTCTTTTGTTGATTATCGAAGTTTTAGTTGTTGTTTTGGTGTTTTCAGCAATCAATTTCTTCATACTCTCGCGCAACAGTAACATTCGGATGTTTGATTGGTTCTTGTTAGAAGGAATCTTCTGTATCATCGTAAGCATGCTATTCGCCCTCGGCCGCGGGGGACTAGACGCTTACACGTTAAGGTCAGCCGCAACCGTTGCCGCGGCAGATGCGCTTTATGATGAGGAACACAAGGTTTCTGATGTTTTTCAAAAGGATAAATGGAAACCGTCGGGTTTTCCAAAAGCGGCGCTTGTTCTGTTAGTTGTGGGTGTCATCTTCTTGTTAATCTACTTCTTGACCTTGTAGCTATGATTATGACAATTTTTTTATGTTCTGCTGTAGAGAGAATAGTTTGTGGTTGTAAGAATGGCTGCTGAAAAGAAGAAAAAATACTACTATTATAAGAAGAAGGAAAAGAAAGCCGAGCAAGTTAAGAAGAAAAAGTGTTAGGCTATAGGAACTCGGGTAGGCACCGTTTATCCGTGACTGGATTGAAATCGGGTAACTCGTCCACTGTGAGAGGAAGCACTATCCGCGAGACCATGCCGTGCAAACTATAAGGCAACCGAATCAGTCGCATTCCACCGCTCGTGACCCATTCGTCGATGAGAAAACCTTCTTTCGTCAACTTCTTTGCTAATCTGCTTCTTTCCCGTCTCTTCCAGCCGAGAGTTTCTTCATCAAGCACGTGAATGTGAAAACCTCTGCCCGAATAAACGATGCGTAAATTAGAAAACAACTGTTCCAGCCGTTTGTATAGTTTGGCGGTTTCCTCTTTCACCATTTTAAGTTCTGTTTCACAAAAGCCCAAGCCTTGATGTCTACGCATTTTGTCCTCAAGAGTGCCATGAATTGGGCATGTTAAGTTTTCCGGGTCAAGGTCGAAGGCTAATTCTTGCCCGACAACCTTGCCGTGAAGGTTGTAAAGGTTTCTATCGTAGTAGACGGATTCTGGTAGAAACTCGAGAACCTGTGCTTTCATGTCTTCTAGGTTCTGATAGTTTTCGATTAGAATAGTAGCGTCTGCATCCTCTGCGTATTCTCTGCGAAAAATGTGAGTGTGCCGTCCCATAATTACAGCGAAAACAACATGGCCTACGGATTCAAAGGGCGTTAGCCACTCTTTTACTCGTCTTAAATCAAATTCTCGCCGATAAAAAAACTCACGTTCGGCAAGCGTTGCGTAACGCATGCCCTTAGGCAAAATATAACGGTGCATCTCTTCACCTTCAAACAAAACTCATACGGCTTCACAGATAATAAAGAGAACCCTTTTTTGGCAACGTTAGGGGTAAGTCATAACTGTTTCGTAAGGAAGATACCGATTAACTGTGTACCCGCCCAAAAATGTAGAAAGCGCCAAATAACAACTTAGTCCCCACTGTATTTTGGCTGGTCGTGAACTTAAGAAACCTATAAACGTCATGGCGTTTTCTTTTTCACGGTCGGTTCCAGCGTAAGGGTTCACGTAGACAGTCAAATCGATCGTTTCGTTTGCAAAAGCGCGAACAGGAAGTCTCAGAGAGAATGTTTGGGATTTCAATTCCCACACGTTCGATTCCCGCCATCCACCTCCCCAGTGCCCAGGTAACGACGGGTCCCATACTAAATGCGATTGTGCCGGGTTCACGTATTCTACACCTATAGTAATCGAAACCAGCTCTAGACCGGAATAATCGACTGGGTTGGCGTATAACAATTTTATGGTTATCGGCGTATTCGCTTGGCTCAAGTTTATGTCAACGCTTAAGACGGTGTAATCGAAATTCCACAAAGCCATATAATACTTGGTATAATTCCACATGGGGTAAACCAAAAAACCGACAGAAACTGCTGCAAGAGCTAAAAAAACAGTAGTCGGTTTGTCAAACTTGGGGATTTTCATTTTCGCAATCACTTTAATCACTGCAAAAACAGATTAATAAGCATTAGAGCAATAGAAACTGGGAGTTTTGCTGAAAACTTAGGGTTTAAAATAGCACCGTGGCCATTGTGGCCATCCTTCAGATTTGGCTTCTTCGAAGTCTATTGTTAGGCGCATTCCGATTTTGATTTTTTCATGCGGGATACCTTTGATCATTCCTGGCAAGTGTGCGCCGTTTTCGAGTTCTACTACGCCGACAGCATATGGGGCTAGTGGTTGGAATTGTTCGGGGCATACGTGGATGATTGTGTATGTTAGTAGTTTTCCTTGTTTTGGGTTTTCTTTCCATGTTAAGTGTTTGGAGAGACATTTTGGGCATACTGGTCTTGGCGGTACGGTAACGTGTCCGCATTTGTTGCATTGAGCGCCCATGATTTTTCCTTCTTTTACGAACTTGTAGAAATTTTCAATAGTGAAAGCAACTGTTTCTTCTGTCATTTCTTAGCCCCTCCTAAAAATGTTGACCACGCCGGTTCCGCCCAACCCGCCTATGTTATGCGTCAAGCCGATTTCGGCGCCTTTCACTTGTCGTCTTTCAGCTTGTTCGGTTAGCTGCAAATAAATTTCGTAGGCTTGCGCCGTGCCCGTGGCGCCGACGGGGTGTCCTTTCGATTTCAATCCGCCGCTTGTACACACGGCTACCTTTCCGCCTATTTGGCTTTGTCCCTCTTCGATGAAACGTCCACCTTCGCCGGGTTTGCAGAAGCCGAGGTCTTCGTAGGCAACGATTTCTGCGATAGTGAAGCAATCATGCACTTCTGCGACGTCAACTTCCGAGGGGTCGATGCCCGCCATCTTGTATGCCTCTTGTGCTGCGGCTTTGCCTGCGTTTAGGCTTGTGAACTGGTCTCTTTCAAACAGTCCAATGGTGTCGCTTGCTTGTCCCGAGCCGATTATATGCACCGGTGTATCGGTGTATTTTTTGGCGAGTTCGGGCTTGGCTAGAATGAGGCAACTGGCGCCATCGGTTATCAGTGAGCAGTCGTAAAGTTTAAGCGGCCACGCCACAACCCGTGAAGACAAAGCCTGCTCCATGGTGATTTCCTTCTGCATGTGCGCCTTAGGGTTCAGGGCTCCGTGGTGATGATTCTTTACCGCCACCATAGCCATCTGCTCTTCTTTTGTTCCATACTTGTGCATGTGCGCAGTGGCTACCATAGCAAACAAGCCTGGAAAGGTAAGGCCGTTCCATTGTTCAAAGAAGAAGTCTGAAGCCATGGCTAAATATTCCGTTACGTCAGCGGTAGCCCGATGAGTCATTTTCTCTACGCCCCCTACCATCACGATGTCGGCTAAGCCGGATAAAACAGCGAATATTCCGCATCGTATCGCAGTGGCGGAGGAACCGCACGCGCCTTCGGTTCGAAATGCTTGCACGGGTGTTATGCCTATCCAGTCTGCGATGGTTGGTCCTGTGTGGCCTTGGTGCTCGTAGGATTCGCCCATCATGCCTACAAAGAGTGCCTTTATGTCTCTTTTTGGGTCGAGGTTGGGGCATCTTTCGTAGGCTTCGGTTGCGGCTTCCACGAAAAGTTCTCTTCCGAAAAGTCCGTCTCTCTTTCCGAATTTAGACATTCCCGCTGAGATTATGGAAATGAGAGGTTTTCCCGACATTCTTTGTCCCTCTATGGGTCAGGATGTTTTGTTGAAGAGCCAATTGTATAGGCTGAACCCATATATAAACCAAGTTTTTCTCAACCCGACAGCAACCAGAGTGTTTAGGTGGCGCAAACCGTATAGTTGATGATGAATGAGTATTATCCATTGTATCGTGAAAGAGGCTGATGTAGGCACATAGAAAATTGAACCATAAGCCTTTAAAAGATTCCTTGCACAAATTAAATGTGCTGAGGAGAAGGAGTTGTCCAAACAACTTTCCACTTTAGCAGTCATTTTGCTCTTAATCGCAAGCATGCTGTCCCAAGTTCCGTTCGCGTTCGGTGTTGGCGGCTTGAAGATTTACTCTCAGAGCACGGTGGTTAACAAGGGCACCGAAATAACCAGTCACGTTGAAAGTCACGTTTCCGATGACGTGTGGTACCAAATCGACACAGTTAAAGTCGGCGTTTTTAGCGTAATCACCGTTGAAATGATTTTTTCCGTGCCCCAAATTGAACCAAACGCGCTGGTGCAGATTTAAGTGTTCTCTGAGGCACACATAAAAAATGGCAGTGTCTCGGGTTATATGCGAATTTTCAATTATGCGAGTTCTTTGTGGGAGGACTGCTTCGCCGTAAATGAACTCTCAGACACGGGTCACGAGAAAATCTTTACCGCGAACCTCGCTGGCTACGTGAATGATGGTGAAATGAAACTGCAAGTGTTGTATAACGGTTATCCACAGTCGTTCTTTCAAGATTACACTTACATTCAGTTGACAACCAAGCCCCACGCCACTTTCACGTATGCACCTAGCATAATACTCTTCAACAAACCTGTAACGTTCAACGCTCCGCAAGCTACGACCTCGACGGCGCCATAGTTAGTTACGAATGGGATCTGGGTGATTCCACAATCAAGACGGGAATGATAATCACGCATACTTACGTGGAGCTTGGAAATTTCACGGTTACGCTTACGGTTACGGATGATGACGGGTTAATCGATACCGTGTCCATGAATATTACGGTAAAGAATAGTCCTCCCATAGCCAACTTCACTTTTTCTCCGCTTGCGCCGGTAGTAGGCGAACTCGTAACCTTTAATGGTTCGCTGTCGTCGCCTGAAGGAGGTGTTATAGTTGGTTATTATTGGGATTTTGGCGATGGCGCCAACAGCACGGGCGCCATAGTGTCGCATGCGTATGGGTATTCGGATACTTTCAACGTGACGCTTACGGTTTTAGACAGTGAAGGATTGAACGACACTTTGGTAAAACAAGTAACAGTTTACACGCGAAACATAGCCATCATCAGCCTCACCCCCTCCACGAGCAAGGCGTACGCGGGACAAGTAGTAACCATAAGTGTGGGCGTCAGAAACTTCGGAAACGAGCCGCAAACGTTCAACGTCACCGCATACTATGGAGGCGACAACGTCACGATAGAAACAAAACGAGTCAGCCTCGAACCTTTCGAGACGACGACAGTGGTCTTCAACTGGAACACGTCAGGCCTCGTCTACAAGATTTCCTATTCGCTGAAAGCCGAAGCCACTATTCTGCCGCTGGAAACGGACGTCACAGACAACATTTTAGTCAACAGCACGGTTAGGATTAATCTGTTAGGCGACGCGAACAACGACGGCGTCGTTAACATTAAAGACGCAACTTTGCTTGGCATATCTTGGCTTGCGAGGGAGGGAAGTCCTAGCTACAACGAAGATGCAGATTTTAACCGCGACAAAATAATAAACATTAAGGACGCCACGTTGCTTGGGGCTCATTGGGGAGAGAGGCAGAACCAACGTTTGTGGTGTCGCATGTTGTTTCGTGGGGTGGACAAGATTATCGTGTTTTTTCTAAAAGCAATTGCACTGTTTCTGACGTTTCGTATAATGGCATGTTTAAACGCATCAGTTTCAATGTGTCAGGGCCTAAGGGGATAGGAGGATATTTTGAGATGACGATTCCTAACAGTCTCATGTCTGGGCCATTCACCGTGGTTATTGACGGTTCGCCAGTGTCGTTTCTCATATTGAACCCGAACTTTTACAATTTCACGATAAGAGCCGTCTTCACCCTAAGCACACATCAAGTGCAAATCAGCGGCTACGTGCCGCCGTTGCTTTCGGCTTTACAGTTTTCCTTTAACACGGATGGCATAGATAGCCGTTAAGTATGCCACGAGACCGAGAACCGCCAAGGGAATGCTTGACAGCAGAAGAGTTACCAAAGCCCAAGGCTGGATGGGAGCCCCTGCAAAAGCATACTGCCGCATGGCTTCGGCGGCTTGGCTAAGTGGATTGGCAGAAACAACTGCAACCATGAACGAGGGAAGGTATTGTTTAACCACATCGATGGGATAGAAAACCGTGCTGAAAGCTAGCAGTAATACTTGGACGATTTGTTGATAGGCAAAATAGTATTCGCCGTGGGTTGATGCTAATGACGCAAGCGAGGCGGCGATGCCTGCCAACCCCATGGCTAGGACGAAGAGGAACGGTAACAAGATAAGCGTATTCCATATGGCTTGAGCGGGAAGAACAACCAAAGCTATTAACAGAAGCGAACCTGAGTAAACCATGGCTGCGGATCCTCCTGCCAGTAGGTATGCGATGACGATGCCTTCGTTGCTAATAGGCAGGGCAAGGTAATATTGGAGCATTCCTTCGCGGATTGCCAGCCAGATGCGTCTTCCTGTGTCGAGTGCGGCGACGAATAACCCCATAATTACGACGCCGGGAACGAAGAATTGGAAGTAGTTTATTTCGGTTATTAATCTTCCATAAACCAGTGCGACGATGAGCATGTCTGAAAGGTTTAGGCTTAGGAGCACCGCCATGAGCCACTTGGTTCTAAAGAAGTAGGAGAAATCGTTTCTCGCTACCCGTAGTATCAACCATAACTCGGTCATCCGGCTTTCACTCCTTCCACCAACCTTTGCAGAAGCATGAGACCCAAGCCTAATGTGCTCACTGCCAAAGCGATAAGAACAGCCACTGCTATGTTGGGGTCTAAGAGTATGTTGGGGTCAAAGCCTAAAATGAGACGAACCAAGTCTGCACCGTAGGTTAATGGACTGAAAAAAGCTGCAGTAGCGTAGCCAGGCGGCAAAAATATGAGCGGGTAAAGTACGGTGCTGAAGCGAATTATGAGGCTACTTAATCCCACGGTAATCGCCGAATACACGTCTGCAGATTTGAAGGCGATGAATGACAAGCCCAGCATTACGCCAGTTACGCCGAAACCGAGACAAAAGAGTGTCACGAGGGCAGCGACAATTGATATGATGTTTAGGTTTCCGATTAACGCCAAAGTAATCGCGAACGGGACAGAAAGCATCAGTATCAGTTCAACTCCGCCTTGTATGGCCATGGAGAGGAATAATTTTGTACGTGAAATCGGCAGGCTAAGCAAGTATGGCAATCGTCCTTCATGAGCATCTTCTACAAAGTGGCGGCCCGTGTGCGATCCAATGTCGTAGGTCATCATCACGATGAAACCCACAGCGTAGAATTGCTGATAATTAGCGCTAAGTTGTGGAGCGGTTACGAGTTGCGAGATGAGGGCGCCGTATATGGTGAGTTGTATAATGAAAGTTAACCATTCCAGCATTATCCACACTGGCGGCGTAAGTTCGAGTTTAAGGTCGAACCATACCAGACGGATTACGTTACGCGTTTTTAGGCGCCTCCAGCGCTTTTCCTGTGAAGTGCAAGAATACGTCGTCCAAGGAGGGTTCAGTTACTTTCACTGAAAGCAAGCGGGCTTTTCTTTCGAAGCAAAGGTTTGTCATCTTGGGCACCCATGCTTCGGCCATTGAGACGTGGACTTTGTACCGATTTTCTCCGGTGTTGACGAGGTTCACGGTGCCTTTTATTTGTTTTAGTTCTTCTTGAAGTCTGGCGCTGTCGGGTCCGGGTTCCAGTTCCAGTTCAACGATGTCGCCGCCTGCAATTTTATCCTTCAAGTTCTTGACGGTGTCGCAGACGATGCTTCTGCCCTGGTCAAGTATCGTAACTCTGTCGGCCAAGTATTCGGCTTCGCGGACTTCGTTTGTGGCAACTAGGATGGTTGAGCCTTCATCTCTGAGTCTGAGGATTTGTTCCCAGATTTCTCGTTTACCCCGCAAGTCCACTTGGCTACTCGGTTCATCGAATATGGCGAACTTTGGACGTTGAATTAAAACTTTGGCTGTTTCCAAGCGTTTTGCTTGTCCGCCCGACAGGTGCATGAAGAGTTTGTTGCGGTCGTCCCACAGTTCAAGGGCTTTAAGGATTTCTTCTATCTCAACGTCTCGCTTGGCTTTCGGGACTCCACAGACGGCGGCGTGGAAGCGAAGGATGTCGGCGGGTTTATGTCTCCAGAAGCCTCTCGCCTCCTGAAACGCTATGCCGAGAACCTTGCGGACTTGGGTTGGTTGTTTTGTCACATCGATGCCCAACACTTTGGCGGTGCCGCTTGTGGGCTTTAAAACCGTGGCAAGAATCATGAGAAGCGTGGTTTTCCCTGAGCCGTTAGGTCCGAGCAACACCATGATTTCGCCATAGTTTATGGTGAAGTCGAGACCTTTCAGTGCCAAAGTCTTCTTGCCGTAACGTTTAGTTAAGTTCTTGGTCTCGACAGCGTAAGACGTGCTTTACCCCTCCGTATGGAAACGTAAACCTCACTACACCACGACGAACAAATATAAAAACGATATGCACACAGCCTTGTGCATGGAAAAACGCGTCTACTCTAACGCTAGGCGGACTAACGGAAAATCTTCATCATCGCTTTTTATCTTGAACCCGTTTTTCAAATAGAAACCCAAAGGTCCAGACGGGTTTTCTGGAGAAGTTTTTCGGGCAAAGGTTTCTACGGCTTTGAACTCTTGCTGCCTTAGTTGTTTGATTCCTGTTTTGAGGATTAGTGTGCCGACGCCTTTCCTTTGGTTTTCTTTATTTGGGACGTATAGGCATGCTAAGAAAGCCGCGTCTTCGCTCGGCAGTCCAGACGGGTATTCCTTCACATTCGGAAAATACTTCGCGGGAGCACATTGAACAAACCCTACAGCCGTGTTGTCTTGGTAGGCGATAAAGCCGCCGCTGCAACCTGTTTCCAGTTTCATCCGTATGAACCACTCTAGCCGTTTCTTTTCCTTCTCTTCTCTCAGATTTTTCCCCGTAAATTTATCCATGGTTTGCCAATAAAAACAGCGTTTACACTCCTTCGGCATGTCTTTGAAGTTTTTCCTGTTCACGGCTACAAGTTTTAGCATACGGTGTCAACTGAGAAATTTTGTTATTTTTTCTTCACTGGAAGCTGGATTTCTGTGAGGAGTTCGTTTTCTGGAACTGTGGCTGGGTCGTTTAGGTAGATTTCTATGGGGCATCCCTTTAGGACGTAGCCATGCTTACGGGCGTACTGAAACAGCGCAGAGTAGGCTGGTCCAACTTCTCGGTACGGTCCCCTATGCGTAGTGTAAAGTACTTCTTGCACAGGAATTTTCTTGATTTCTATCCTACCCTCGGGCTTTGCTTCGGCTTCGAAGGGAAAACCCACCTCGCTCCTTAGTTTTTGCGCGGGCACTTCTTCGGGGTTGTCGTAGAACCATCCGAACGGGGGTCCCGTGATGCAGAGTTGTTTTTGCGTTATCCATTTTGCAATTTCATTATAAAGCCGTCCAGCGTCTGAATACGGTCCTACGTGTTTTATTATGGCGGCTTGGAAGGATTCGTTTTTCTTTAATTTAATTTCCATGAGAAAACCGTCCGAGGTTAACCTTTCCGTGTTATTGTTACTTATAGTTTTTCATGCGTCTCGAAAGTTTTATAGTGCTCCTTAGCGTAACTATGTTTTCTTTCAATAAAAATAAAAATGGTGAAAAACATGGCGAATAAGAAAGTGGCGATTGTTGCTGGTGCTATTTCGCGGTTTGACAATCCGCGGCATACTTTGCAGGAGGAGATGTGCGCCGAAGCGGTGCGGATGATTTTGGATGATTTGCCGAACTTGGATTTGGGCACTTGGGTGAAGGAGCAGGACACGGCGGCGTGTTACTCGTATTTCAGCGACATTCTGGAACAGCAGCAGTGTATGCATTGGATTATCAATGATTATTTGGGTTTGAGTGGTCTGCCTCAGTATCGTGTGGAGTCGGGCGGTGCAACGCCGATTGACGCAGTTGTGAACGCGGCTTTGTGGATTCGTTCGGGCTTGTTCAAGCAGGTGCTGGTGGTTGGTTGGGAGAAGATGAACGAGTTGCACATTCAGAAGGTCAACGAGGCTATTGCGATTGCGGGTGATACGGATTGGGATTTTGTCTCGGGCTTTACTTACAATGCTTTCTATGCGACGTTGGAAACGCGGCGTATGCACGTGTTCGGTGAAACTGAGGAGGATTTAGCCGAGGTTGCAGTTATGACGCATAACAATTCGTTGGACAACCCTTATGCGCAGTGGCCGGCTCAGCATGGGTTTGGTAAGATTACGGTGGACGACGTGTATAAGAGTCGTTTGATTAGTTGGCCTTACAGGCTTTACGAGTGTGCGATGACGAGTGAAGGCGCCAGTGCCTTGTTGCTTACGGATGCGGAGACGGCGCGGAAGTATACGGACACGCCTGTTTGGATTAGCGGCGTTGGCTTCGGCAGCGACACTATGCGTCCAGGTGACCGCCCTGATAACCCAGCGTGGAAAGGACTGTTTCCTGAGGATGAGAAGCTTTGGCCAGGGCATGTTGAGCGTCCGTTGTCGCCTTATCCTGATTTGACGAACTTTGGTGCGTTCCGTACGGCTGCAAGGTTGGCTTACAAGGATGCGGGTATTCGGAATCCGCGCAAGGAGATTGACATGGTGATGGTGTTCGACCCGTATGCTGGTGTTGTGTTGGCGGGCTTGGAGGACATGGACTTTTGCAAGCGTGGCGAGGGAATGAAACTGCTTCGTGAGGGTGTGATTCAGCCTTGGGGTGATTTGCCGTGTCAGTTTAGCGGTTCTTTGACGGCGCAGGGTCACGCGGTGGGCTCCACGAGTATCGCTGAGGTGGTTCAAGTATACTGGCAGTTGAGTCAGCAGATTGGCAAAAAGTGGGGTGCACCGAAGCGTCAGATGAGCAAGGCGAGACGAGGCTTGATTCAAGGGCACGGCGGCACGGGCTGTCAAGCCGGCGTGGTGATTTTGGAGAGGTGAGATAAGAATGGTCAAGATGGAGCAGCCTGGTCCTGAGAAGGTGATTAAACAGTCGGCGTACGATGAGAAGTGGTGGAACGATTGGGTCATGAAGGGTGGCTGGCGGCCTGAAGCTTGGAAGATCATTGAGATGAAGGATGGCCCCACGTTGACTTCGTTGAAGACTGAGCGGTTCATGATAATTCATAGACCTCACGCGAACATGTTTAACCACAGTTATGGCAAGGTGTCAAGGTTTTTCGAGGGTTTGCTCGAAGGAAAATTGATGGGTACAAAGTGTCCAAAATGTGGGCTGGTGTATTGTCCGCCACGTGCGCATTGCTTTAACCCGAAGTGCCGTTTGGCCGAGACTACTTGGGTGGAACTGCCGAAGAAGGGCGTGGTGCACAGCTACACGATTATGGCTATTGCGTGGCCTTCGATGGCGCATCTGCAGCCGTTGGTGGGCGCTATGGTGCGTGTTGACGGGACGAATACTTGTTTGCCCATGACGATGCGGGACATCGACCCTGAGAAGGTGAACATCGGGCTCAAGGTGAACATTCACATTAGCAAGGATGCGAAGGGCGATTTGCTGGACGTGTATGCTACGCCGGCGGAAGAACCGAAGGCGCCGAAACGGACAGAAGCGGAACTGAAACGGTTCAGAGAAGACATGGACAAAACACGCGAATGGGTCAAAAAAACCTTCGGAACAAAAACAAACAAATAACCCCACAAAAACTCTTTTTTTATAATTAATCCACCTTTAACTAAACATCTGTGCGTTCCATTACACCGGAAGTTTTCGAAGCCATTATGCAAACATTGAACGAAACAGCTAGAGCTATAAAAAAGAACAATGAACGCAGTTTCATCCTCACGTCCTCTCTTTTTTTGCGTAACACTTCAACGCAAATGTATTTCGGCAAAGACTGAATAACTACACATTGTGCTATGCAGAAACGATACTAGAGGAGAGAAGCGTGCCACCCAACACAAGGAGAAGACCGACTCTACAATCCTAAAAAGACAAAAACAACATCCAAATTTCAACATTCTGAACCAGAAATTTGATTTAACTCTAATAAAAACTAGTCCGCCGCGATGTTCGCATTACAACCACCCCCAACAAAACATGACAACACACCCACAACACATCATACTATCAGAATCATATTTGCGGTGTATTTGGAGCCTAATAGGATCATATATGGAAGAGGGAGGAGAAAAGCGAGCGCACAGAGAAAAAACTATTAAGCCCAAAAACATATCCAACAAAGCAACTGGGAAAGCAAATTTTACGTTATTCTTTAACTTCAATCGCTTGCGTTGGACACGAAGCCACACACGCCATGCACAGAATGCAATCTTGTTTTCGCACAGGCACTGATTTTTTGCTGTCAGGATACTCGGGCAAATCCTGAAGCTCGAAAACGCTCACCGGGCAAACTTCAACGCAAACGCCGTCACCGTTGCATTTTTTCCAATCAACCTTAACATCTGGCATCCTTCATCAACCTCCATCATTTTTTCTTCGCTTTATCCTCCTGGGGCACCATGAAAGGGAACATTCTTCCACAAAATGTCCCACCAATCTTCTTCACTAATCGTTTCCTTTTGCACAAGAATTTCCATGACGCTATTTAAAAGCTTATGGTGACGCTGCTCATCAGAAAAAATCGCCTCCAGAAGCAGCTTAACTTTTTCGTCCTTAACATGGCTCATTACCTCCTCCATACTCAAAATAGCCCTTTCCTCATCGGCAATGTGCTTCTTAACAAACTTCAACAACTCATCAAACTCACGCTGAGTAAGCGCAGGCGGAACCGTCGACAAAAGCTCGACAGCAGCCTTATACATCTCCCCGTGCTTCACAGAATCCAAAGAAATCCCCTTCAATACACCTTTAACTACGGGATTTCTGATCTTCACCAGAGCCTTGTTGATTGACTTCACAATCTTGTTTTCTAAGAAAACTTGCTTTTCAAAAAACTTTATCGTTTCCTCTTTTGAAAGCATAAAGCACTCCTCGTGCCTACTCATCCACCAAAATTAATAAACCTTATGCGAAACATCCGATTTCACCAAAACCTGCAAAGGCTTCTCACCAACATTCCCATCAACATCAGGCGACGGAACACGCTCGAACACTCCTAAACTCTTAGCAATTTCCGCCGAAACCTGAGCAAAATCCACAACCAACGCACGCATCTTCTCGAGCGTTTCCGCGATTCGCACTCCTTCTGCAGAGAGAAAATAGGTTTTTGGGCATCTTCGTTTAAAGGCAAGCTTTTTGCCCCTGAGCTTTCTGAGATATTTATAGGTTCTCCGCAATGAAATCTTCGTTTTCTCGGCCAACCTTTCCGCCGTGATACCCTCTTCAGGAATGTTTTCATGAACACGTTTCTCGGTTAACGAAAGCCTTTCAATGTTCGGGTTTCTTTTTGTTTTAAAGTAGAAAATATAATTATTTTCGTCCTGTTTTGCAATCAAGTTTGCCGCTTGAAGCCGCTCCAACGCTCTTGGTAAACTTTTGATTTGAATACGAGATTTCAATTCTTCAAAAGTTCTTGGCTTTTCAAACAACACCCGTATAATTTCTTCCTCATAGCATTCCGAATGAGGCGACAAAACCTCTCCGATGTCGCGAAGATCGTTGAATAACCGATTAACTTCTGCACCAAACATCGTCGCACGGTAACAACCCGAATTAGACAAAATTAACCCCACCGCCGCAAGAGGCTGAATATACTCGTTTATAATCGTTTTTTGACTATGAACATAACCGTGCTTCTTTAACTCTTTCTGAAGCAAAGAAACAGAAAAACGGTTCTCCGCAAGAATCCCGAGAATCTCCAAACGCCTCTTATTTTTCAAAACATTCAAAAGCCTATTCTGAAAACCCTTCTGCGAAATCACACCGTAAAGACGCTTAAGCTCGTTCTTAAACCTCCAAACATCGCACCCCTCAACACACTCCAACGGAGTCAACGGCCGACAACTTCCACACTTCTCATCAAGCTTCTCAAGCGTCTGTGCTAAAAGTGTTTTTTCACTTGCCATCTTATTCTTTCTTCCACGCATCGCCATACAGCCACACCTTGTGACGTATGCAAAAGGCGTCATCGGAGACGTTCTCGAACGATTGTTGAAAGGAGGAGGGAGAGTTGCGCATTCTTGTCTTCCTCAACCCCTTATGACATACGTCATTATATTTATGACATACGTCATGCTTATATATCTTTCCCCACACTTTATCCACGGTGAAAAGTCGGTTGTTTCCGCCTTGCGAAGTTGCGTCAAAATCTGTGGTTCCGGCGATTAAAGCCTCGATAGCCATACGGCTTGTGGAGTCGTACAATATGAGGCAGAAGGAAGTTGCTGCGCTTTTGGGTTTGTCGCAGTCTGCGGTAAGTAAGTATACGACGGGTGCCCGGGGTTACGTGTTGAGGGTTGATGAAATAGAAGAAGCGAAACCAATTATTGCTGAGATTGTCGCGATGTTGGCTAATGGAAGTGCCGAGCGAATTAGGGTTTTGGAGAAATTCTGTGAGGTTTGTATGTTAGTTAGAAGGAAAGGTTTGATGTGTCAGTTTTGTGAGAAAATGGATCCTTTGTTGAAAATCGGAAAATGTGATTATTGCTTGGTTGATGATCGTTAGATTTGCTTCTTGCAATGGTTTATGCGGTTTAGTTTTTGCGGTTTCCTATTTTTCTTAGGCCTTCTAGGATTTGTTCGACTGCTTTTTCGGGTGGCATGTCGATGTTTTCGCATTTGAAGTTTACGAAGGGTACTTTGTTTTTGTAGTATTCGAGTATCGGTTGAGTTTGTTTTTTGTAGATTTCTATTCGGTCTTTGATAACGTCTTCTTTGTCGTCTTCGCGTTGGTATAGTTCGCCGCCGCATTTGTCGCAGATGCCGTCTTTTTTTGGTTTTAGGTTTAGTAGGTTGTAGATGGCTCCGCAGTTTTTGCAGATTCTTCGGCTTGAGAGTCTTGCGGTTATTATGTGGTCGGGTACTTGAAGGTTTATGATGGCGTTGATTTTTGTGATTTTGTCTAGGGCTTTGGCTTGTTCGATTGTTCTTGGGAAGCCGTCGAGGATGAAGCCTTTTTTGCAGTCTTCACGGTTGATTCTTTCTTTTAAAACTTCGATTACGATTTCATCTGGTACGAGTTGGCCGCTTTTTAGGTATTTTTCAACTTTTTTGCCTGTTGGTGTACCTTGTTTTATTGTTTCTCTGAAAATGTCGCCTGTGGCGATTGCGGGTATGCCGAGTTGGTTTTGGAGTCTTGTGGCGTATGTGCCTTTTCCTGAGCCTGGTGGGCCGAAGATGATGAGGTTCATTGTTTGTCACGTTGGTTGTTGTGGTGGTGTTAAGGCTTAAAAAGTTTAACTGTTTCTTTTTGTGTGTGGGGTTGTTTGTGGTTGGTGGGTGAAGAGTTTAAGGTTGTGCCTATTGGTGTGGTTGAGGTTGTTGATGATGCGAAGGGTTTGTCTTGGGTGAGGATTTTGCCCGAGTTTTGTGATGGGCTTTTTCGTTTGGATGAGTTTTCGCACGTGATTGTTTTTTATTGGTTTCATTTGCGTGACGATGTGAAGGAGCGTCGTGTTTTGCGTGTGGTTCCTAAGCGGCATGGTGCAAAGTCTGAGGTTGGTGTGTTTGCGTCAAGAAGCCCTAGCCGGCCGAACCCGATTGGTTTTTGTGTAGTTGAGCTTGTTAGGGTTGATGGGTGTGTTTTGGTTGTGAGGGGGCTTGATGCGTTTGTGGGTTCTCCTGTGATTGATGTTAAGCCGTATTTGCCTCGTGGTGATTTTGTTTCTAGTGCTAGGGCTCCGGCGTGGGTGAATCAGGGGCCGTCGACGTGAAAAAGGCGTTTTTGTTATTTTTCTTTGGCTATCATGACTTCGGTTGCTTTTATTACGGCTGTTACTTTGTCGCCGGTTGTTATGTTGAGTTCTTCTACGGCTTCGCGTGAAATTATTGCGGTGATTGTCGTTGGGGTTTGGATTTCTATTTTGATGCTGGCTGTGACGTTGCCTTTTTCTACGTTTTTGACCGTGCCTCTTATTTGGTTTCTTGCGCTTATTTTCAATCCTATTGCCATCCAGTATTGTTCGTCTTCCAGTATTTCGCCAACGTAGTTTTCTGCTCGTTTGAATTCTTTTAGCAGGTTTTCTCCGAGTGGAGTTAGTGTGGTTTTGCCGCCGCCTTTTTTTCCTCCTTTTTGTGTGTTGACGATGGGTTGTTGGAGGGTTTTTTCCATTTTTTTCAAGTAGGTCCACACGTATTTGTAGGACATGCCGAGTGTTTGGGCGGTTTTTTTGAGGTTTTTTTGTTGTTTTATGGTTTGAAGTATGTTGGCTCCGCCCTTGCCGAGTATGGGTTGGCCTTCTGTTTCTAGCCAGATTTTTGCGGTGGGCTTGGGTTTTTTGTTGGCGGGCATTGTGTTAGATAGTTTGTTTGGTGCGTATTAAAAGTTTCAACGGTAGTTTCTGCTTTTTTGTGGGCGTGTCGCGCTTCTCTCCCCCCTCTTCCATATATGATCCTATTAGGATCCAAATATACGGCAAATATGATGAGAGAACTGTTGGTCTTCTTTTGGGTTTATTCGAGGATTATTCGGGCGTCGACGGTTTTTGCGCCTTTTTCGTAGACCATTATTGGGTTTAGGTCGAGTTCTTTTATTTCTGGATAATCCATTACTAGTTTGGATGTGGCTAACAAGATTTTGACTATGGCTTTTGTGTCTGCGGGTGGTTGACCTCGGTAGCCTTGGAGGAGCGGGTAGGCTTTTACCTCGGTTATCATTTCCTTCGCTTCTTGCTCGGTTATTGGTGCGATTTTGAAAGTGACGTCTTTTAGGATTTCTACGAAGATTCCACCCAAGCCGAACATAAGGGTTTGGCCAAATTGTGGGTCTTTCAGCGCGCCCACGATGACTTCTGTTGAAGCCGGCGCCATCTCTTGCACTACGACTCCTGCGATTCGGGCTTTTGTGTTGTGTTTTTTTACGTTTTGCAGAATTGTTTTGTAGGCCTTTCTAACCTCTTGTGGCTTCTCAATACCCACAATGACGCCGCCCACGTCGAACTTATGAACAACATCGGGCGAAACAATCTTCATCACAACCGGAAAGCCTATTTTCTCGGCAAACTTTACTGCCTCGTCCTCGTTCTGGGCGATTGTGAATTTTGTAACTGGAATACCGTACTCCATGCAGACGGTTTTCGCTTCGGTTTCGAGCAGGTTTTTCCTTTGTTCTTTGCGTGCTTGTGCGAAGATTTCGGAAACTTTACTCATAAGGATTCATCCTTTAATGCAAGAGAGTTATGTTTGTGAAGTAAAAGACGTTCATGTATTTTAATCTTAAACTTCGCGGTTTTCTGTAACGCGTATTCTTACCGATCACCAGAGCTCTCCACATTGTGCTATGCAGAAACGATACTAGACCTAGAGAAGGTGTGCAATTGCAGAAAGTGCTAAAACTACTAGACAATTCGTATCGTACAGTAAAGAAGGCAATGGGCATCTGTACAGTAGCATGAAATGGAATATCGACCTATGGTGGCGGTGGCGGGGGCCAACCGCTCTCGTAGTACCACAGGAATGTTTCGCCGTCGGCTACTGCATATGCGTCTGGGCTTATATCTATGCGTGTCCAATTGGATAAGTTCGTGTCCCATTTCCACCAAACCCACCCGTGAGTAGCGTTGGCCGCTATGTTGTTTATTGATTTTACGTAGACGCCGAAACCAGCGAAAGTGTCGTAAGTGACGTTTGCGATGGCTTTTGTGACTTTGAACAACGTCATTCCAGTTAACACTTTTGTGTTGTTGCTCCACATTCTAACCACTGGAAACGTGGCTCCGTAGTCTATCCCAATGTTGACGTAGATGGGTACGCCTCCGATCCTATTAGTAAACTCGGCATATTGAAGCCAATAATACGCAGCCAGAAACGACGCAACTATTGCCCAAGACGCGAACACCATGGCGAGAATTGTCCACTTATTCTTTATGGTTTTCAACTTGTTCACCTTTTGTAACTTTAAAAACCGCATTAATCGTAGGTACACACCCCAACCCAAAAAAGACAGCATTACTAATCACGTGGAAAAGCCCGAACGGAAAAAATCCAATAACAACGGCTAGGATAACGTTTACGCCGCTGACGTAGCCGAAGACAATATTCGTGAATACGTCGTAAGTTAACGTTAAGAATATGCCAAGTGTTCCGAAGAAAACATACGCATTAAGCGTTTCACTTTTAAGCTCTTCTGAATCGAAACCTTTCCTAACCAACCCACCAGCAATCCCGTAAATCATCTCAGAAAACATCGTCGCCAACAAAATCGGCAAAACAAAACCCTGAGGATTCAACGTTCCATAAACCGACCAAGAAACCACACCAATCAAAACACCCACAACCGATCCAAAACAAAAACCACCCACAAAAACAATAAAATCCATCAACTTCACATTCCACACGCCGATAAGCGCGTAATTAGTGCCAATCGAAAGCGCAACAAGACAAGCTATTACCGCAATTCGCAGAGTCTGCATATTCGATTCTCTGTAGTTGGTTGGATAATCCATCCATATAAAACTTTCCACTCGCCCTCCATAAAGTAAATATTCGTGAACGAGGATAAATCCAAATTCGGTGGAAGAATTGGTTCTTTCTGTCAAATGGTTGGCGCACGCAGGCTTTCAGATTAAGACGGGAAACAAAGTAATCTACATTGACTTGGAGGAGCATTGCGAAGCAGGGGAGAAAGCCGACTTGATCCTCGTCACGCACTCGCACTATGATCACTGTGACACGGCGAAGATTGGGGAGGTTCGGAAGAAAGACGCGGTCGTCATAGCGCCGAAGGATTGCGTTTCAAAAATCGGCGGCGTCGTTAAATCCTTGAAACCGGGAGAAGAAGTTGCTATTGGCGACGTACATGTTAGGGCCGTGGAGGCTTATAACAATAAGCGTTTTCGGTCACCGGGGAATCCTTTTCATCCCAAGGGCTTTGGTGTGGGCTATTTGATAACTGTCGAGGGCAAGACTGTTTATCACGCTGGAGACACCGACTTTATTCCTGAAATGCGTGGTCTTAAAGGAATAGATGTGGCTTTGCTTCCGACGGGCGACACGTACACCATGGACTATGCTGACGCGGCTGAGGCTGCGTTGGCGATTAACCCGAAAATCGCTGTGCCCATGCATACATGGGGCAAGGATATGTCTGAGTTCAAGAAGCGGGTTGAAGCAGGCTCGAAAACGAAGGTTATGATTCTGCGGGAAGACGAAGAATTCCAAGTGCTTTAGCGTTTACTTCGGGCAGTAGAAATTTCTACGGAAAACCTATAATCTCCGGTTCTCACTATTCCTAAGTTAAAATTTCGCAGAGATGCATGTTCATGAAGCAGTTGCCTAAGGAGTTTAACGTTCTCGAAATTGAGGCAAGGTGGCAGAAGAAGTGGGAAGAGTTGGGCATTTACCGTTTTGACTGGAAGGACAAGAAACGCCCCACCTTTAGCATTAACACTCCGCCACCGTATCCGTCGGGTGATTTCCACATGGGGAACGTCTTGAACTGGACATACTTCGACATGGTAGCCCGCTACAAACGTATGCGAGGCTTTAACGTTCATTTTCCGCAGGGCTGGGACTGCCACGGCTTGCCGACCGAAGTCGAGACAGAGGAGTTCTACAAAATCAAAAAAACCGACGTACCGCCGGACAAGTTCCGCAAACTTTGCGAAGGCTTCGTTAACAAGTACATCGAAATAATGAAGAAAGCCATAATCCAGATGGGATGCTCTCCAGACTGGACGACCGAGTACCGAACTATGGATCCAGACTATTGGCGACGTACCCAACTCAGCTTCATCATACTCTACAAGAAAGGCTTCATCTACCAAGGCACGCACCCAATCAACTGGTGCCCCCGATGCGAAACCGCTATCGCTGACGCAGAGGTTGAGCATGAAACCCGAGAGGGCACACTGCACTACGTCAGGTTCCCATTGGCAGATAGCAAAGAAACCCTAACGATAGCCACGACCCGCCCCGAACTCTTGCCCGCCTGCGTCACCGTGGCCGTCAACCCGAACGACGAGCGCTACAAGAAACACGTACACAAACAAATCTACGTACCAATAGCCGAGCGAAACGTCAGAATCATCGCGGAAGACATGGTTGACCCCTCTTTCGGCACGGGTGTAGTAATGATTTGCACGTATGGCGACAAAGCCGACGTCCAAAGCGTCACCAAACATCACTTGCCAGTGATCATGTGCATAACTGAAACAGGCAAAATGAACCAAAACGCAGAGAAATATCAGGGTTTAACGGTTGCTGAAGCCAAAAAAGCCGTTGCGGAAGATTTGAGAAAGCAAGGGTTGCTAGAAAAAACAGAAAGACTGCAGCAGGAAGTTGGTGTATGCTGGCGATGCGGCACACCCATCGAAATTCTCGAACGAAAACAGTGGTTCATGAAAACCCGCGCGTTAACTGACCAAGTTGAAAAACACGCGTTAGAGGTTAAGTGGTACCCGGATTACATGAAAGCCCGCCTAATCGACTGGGCAAAATCTCTCGACTGGGACTGGGTAATCTCGCGACAAAGAGTTTTCGCCACGCCCATCCCCATATGGTACTGCAAAAAATGTGGAGAAGTTATTCTCGCCGAAGAAGATTGGGTTCCGGTTGACCCGAAACTGGAGAAGCCTAGAATCAGCAATTGTCCCAAATGTGGAGGCGCTGAATTCGTACCGGAAAAAGACGTGCTGGACACGTGGATGGACTCTTCAATTTCTAGCGCCGTGCATGCTGGATGGCCAGACAATCAAGAGTGGAGAAGACTGTTTCCCGCGGATATGCACCCGTCTGGTACAGACATTATCCGCACATGGGCGTACTACCTAATGGTTAGAAACCTTGCTTTATTCAACGAGAAACCCTACAAAAGTTGCCTCATAAACGGCATGGTGCTAGGTAACGATGGCACAAAAATGAGCAAATCGAAAGGCAACTACACGGCGGCGCCAGAGATTTTGGGTAAGTTTGGGGCGGATGCAACGAGGCAGTGGGCTGCGAATGGTGGTGCCACTGGTTCTGACATACCGTTCCGTCAGCCCGATGTGGAGTACGGCTGGAGGTTTCAGAGAAAACTTTGGAATGCTGCGCGGTTTACTAGTTTACTTCTGGAAGATTATAAACCAATTAAAAAGCCACGGCTTGAACTGCTCGACAAGTGGTTGCTTAGTAGACTTGAAAAGACGGTTAAGAAAGTTACTGACGCGTTTGAAAATTGTCAGTTCAACGTTGCCATCGAAGAAACCAGAAACTTCACTTGGCATGAATTCTGCGATCATTACATCGAGGCGGCGAAGGACAGACTCTACCGTCCCCAAGAGCATGGCGCGGAAAGTCGAAAGGCGGCGCAGTACACGCTTTATGTGGCATTGTACAAAATACTTCAACTTCTAGCTCCCGTGATGCCGCACACCGTAGAAGAAATTTACCAAACCATGTACGCTGATACAATAAAAGCCGCAAGCATACACGTAACATCATGGCCTAGCTGTGACGAATCCATGATCGACGAAGATGCAGAAAAATATGGTGCCATTACAATCGCCCTAATCAGCCAAATCCGACGTGAAAAGTCAGAAAACAAAAAACCACTAAACACGCCGATAAAAACGCTCAAAATCTACGTAGAAACTCAAGAAACCGCGAAATTATTGAACCAAGCCAAAAAAGACATTTCTGGAGCATGCAAAGCTGAAAAAATCGAAATTACAACTGAAAAGCATGAGGGAAAAGAAATTCAAGGCTACCCAAGCATTCGTTACGCGGCAGAGTACTAGCCAAGGATTTGCGGTTGATGAAAAAATCGTGGTGACCCTGTTAGTGAGAAAGTTTGAAGCGGAGGATCGCAGCGATTCCGCCGAAAGAGTTTTTGAGCATTTGTCCTTCTTCGGTTTCTGTTGATATCATCTCCACATCCGTGTTCGTGTGCATCGCAAGTTCGGCGAATTCTTCTACAATGTCCTTTGTTTCTTCAATCGTGAGCGTTTGCGACTTGCAGTTTGGGCATTGTTCGCTGATGAGTTTCTGTTGAAAACTCGGAAGCGTTTGTTCACGTATGGTTTCTTGTTTTTTGTAACCGCATGACGTGCACTTCACGGTTATTCTCGTGATGTCGAGTCCTTCAGAAAGCAAAAGCATCTTCACCGCGCCCATCTGAAGCGCGCGTCTTACTTCATCTTCACCATACGTCGCCAACCCCGTGTCATGCCCAACCTGATACAAGAAATCCTGCACCAACTTCTTCTCGTCGACATACCGCACTTGACGAAGAATCTCGGGCGCCCGTTCCATAATTTCGTCGACACCCTGCTCACTTACGTAAGCCGTATCCAACACGGAGATAATCTTGCTTTTCAGATTGTAATGCAAATAGTCGCCTTTCTCAAAATCATACTTTGTAGGACCCGGCCCACCGATGATTAAACCCTTAAGGTCAGGAATCTGCAGAAAAATCTCGTTCGCATGCTTGCCCACACGGTTAAAGTACTCTAACATTTTTGCCTCTCTTTGTCTTTCAAAACGCGCCGCTGACTGCCCCCCAGCACGATGTTTGCCCGGTACTCCCGACGTGATTTCTTGAACAATTTCCAACCGTTTACCTCGCAAGGTCGCGAATGACGCGTCATTAGCGTCGAGAAGAATGATTCCGTACGTTTCCTTTTCCCGCAACTGCTCCTGCAAGTATTCGGTGTGAAACTTTGGGTCACAACGATAAAGATAAACGTTAATCGGCTCAAGCGGCTCAATCACGTAGGTTTCAAGTCTCTCACTGCCGGGACCATTCTGCGGAATCGCACCAGAAAAGATAACTAGACCGTTTTTTGGAATTTGCTTGAAAAGTTTAAGGCGTTGTTGCACCTTCGTAATTGCGTCTTGAACGTTTTTTCGTGTGGTGTCAGATTTGATGTTAGAAGCCGTGCCGTATTCATCCCGCAGCATGGCGAGAACCTCACTGACCTGCTTGCCTGGTGGAATATGGAGCGAGACGAGTTCGGTGCCCCTTCCCTCCTTACGAGACAGAGCCTCCAGTGCCTTTCTGAGCCTATAAAGCTCAAGCGAAGTTCTTTTTGGTTGTTGCTGATTACTCAACGTCCATCCACACGAGATGTTAAACCCAAAAATACCGTTCGCAAAATAAAAACTTTGGCTACACATCCTTTTTTATGATGATTTCAATTTAATTAGAACTTGCCCTCTTTCTACGCTTGTGCCCTCTGTCACGTTTACTTCTTGGACCGTGCCCGTTTTCGGCGCTAAAATCTCGTTCTCCATCTTCATAGCCTCCAAAATGCAGACTACGTCTCCTGCTTTGACACGGTCGCCTTTCTTAACTTTCACCGCCACCACTCTGCCGGGCATTGAGGCGATTATTGCTCCTTTCGCTAAGGGAAGCTTCTTCACGGTTTCCTTTGTTGTAAGCGTCTGAAGCGTTTCATCTCTTACGGCTTTTTTGGCGGCAACCTCTGGTTTAATGACGAAACTCTTGTCGTCAACTTCAACCGTAAACTGCTCGCCTTCGCCTTGACAAAGCTTTATTCTGTATTGTTTGCCATCAACCTTTACCGTGAATGTTTGATCGTTTGGGTCAAGTTTGCGTGTTACTTCCACGCCATATTTTTTGTCGTCAACCTCGCAGACAAAGAATGTGGGTCTGTCAGTTTTCGCTAAACGCACATGGCGACTTCTGCCTTCCACTGCAAACGTCTGATCCTTAACTAGGAACATTGTGTATCCACGCTCCAAAAGCCTCGGGTTTTCCAGTAAGACGCAACCGTGGTCTTTCGAACAGGCATAACCGCCCTAGTTACCTTTTGATTTTGCAGATACGTCGCGATGGCGGCTGACAAAACCGCGATGTCTTCATATTCGTGTTCTCTCGCTAAGGCAATGTTATTGATTCTTTCTTGAACGAAGTTCGTATGAATATTCCCCGACTGGTATTGTTCGTCCTCGAGAATCTTCTTGTGAAAAGGAATAGTGGTTTCGATGCCTTCGATAACATATTCACTCAAAGCATTCCTCATACGCGCGATTGCTTCTTCCCTCGTACGCGCCCAAACAGCCAACTTTGCGATCAAAGAGTCATAATAAACCGGAATAGTGTACCCTTCATGAAGCGCGCTGTCGACTCTGACGCCCAAACCGCCTGGCTGATGATACTTAGTGACCGTGCCCGGGCATGGCTCAAAATCGTTGTATGGGTCTTCGGCGTTGATTCTGCAATTTATCGCGTGTCCATAGAGCTTAACATCCTCTTGTTTGAACGAAAGCGGTTCGCCGGCTGCTATTTCTATTTGTTCCTTAACGATGTCGATGCCCGTCACCATCTCCGTGATCAAGTGTTCCACTTGTAACCGCGTGTTCATCTCCAAAAAATAAAACTCGCCATGCTCATCGACCAAAAACTCCACGGTGCCCGCGTTGACGTATTCCGCCGCTTTTGCCGCCTTAACCGCTGTTTCTCCAATAATTTTTCGCAATTCCTCTGTCATCATTGGCGAAGGCGTTTCTTCAATGAGTTTCTGGTATCTTCGTTGAATGCTGCATTCTCTTTCGCCCAGATGGAGTATCGTGCCTTTTTTGTCAGCGAGAACTTGAAATTCGATGTGGCGGGGTTTTTCCAACATCTTTTCAACGTAAAGCCGCGAGTTACCAAAAGATGTTTTTGCTTCCATACGCGCGCTTTCTACGGCTTGAGAGATTTCCGTTCTATCACGAACTACACGCATTCCTCTTCCTCCACCGCCAAAAACTGCCTTGATCAAAACCGGAAAACCCAAATTTTCTGCAACTTGTGCTATTTCCTTTTCATCAGCGATTGGTTCAGCAGTCCCTGGTATCAAGGGCACGTTAGCCTTCGCAACAGTCGTTCGCGCAGCGATTTTATTTCCCATCTTTCTCAAAGTAGCACTGGATGGTCCGATGAATACGATTTTGTTATTTTCGCATGCCTCGGCAAACGCCGGGTTTTGTGCCAAGAATCCGTAGCCGGGATGAATCGCGTCTGCACTTGTTTTTTTGGCGATTTCGAGTATTTTTTTGATGTTGAGGTAGCTTTCGTTTGGCTGGGGCGATCCAATGCAGTAGGCTTCGTCTGCGTATCTCAAATGTAGCGAGTTTCTATCTGCTTCGGAATATATGGCGACTGTTCTGATGCCTAATTCTCGGCAAGCCCTCACGATGCGTAACGCAATCTCGCCTCTGTTCGCAACAAGAACCTTCTCGAATAGCATGCTCCTTTCTCTTACCTAGCCTACAGCAAATCTACAACAAAATGTGGGCTTACTTTATAAAAAACTATTGCACAGCATGGAAGAGATTATTTTATTATGAACAAAACCTGCCCTTCGCTTACTATTAAGCCCTCTGTCACGTTTACTTCTTGGACCGTGCCCGTTTTCGGCGCTAAAATCTCGTTCTCCATCTTCATAGCCTCCAAAATGCAGACTACGTCTCCTGCTTTGACACGGTCGCCTTTCTTAACTCGGACAGAGGTTATTTTGCCAGCCATCGGCGCAGTCACCGCTCCGTCGACAATTCCTTTGCCGACGGGTTCTTTAATTCTTGTAAGCGTAGGCGTTGGCGTTTGTGTAGGTTGTGTGGCGAAACGGGGCAGTTGTGTTTTAACTTCTGATTTTATGGGTATATCTTCAACTTTAATCATGAATGATGGTTGTTTGCTTGGTTTACTTACTACGATAGTATAGGTTTTTTCGCCTATTTTTATTCTTAAAGGCGTTTCATACTCGAACTTTCTGTTCACGAGTTCTACGTCGCGCATTTTATCGCCAATTTTGACAGTGAAATGTTGTTGGTTGTCTTTTTTTGCGAGTTCTATCTTGTACTGCGTATCCTCAACGGCAACCGTATAGTTAGTCAATGTACCCACCCTGCTTTAACAACGCCTGCCGTGCCCTAAGAGTCCAAGGCGAAATCGTTTCCCTTTTCCTTGAAGGAATTACGGCTATCGCTTCGCTTGTGCTGCTTACGAACGTGGCGATGGCAGCGGAAACGGCTGCGACTTCTTTCAATTCCTCTCTTTCTTTAGGGGGCAATTGGCTAAGTTTGTCTTCTTGTTTTGCTATTCTTTTCTTGAAAAACTCCAAGGCTACTTGGGGGAAAAGTACGTAGGTGAGTTTATCCTCTTCGGTTTTGATGTATTTCCATGCTTCTTCTGGGATTTTGTCTAACTCGGGTTCCAGTAGGTCGGCGGGACGCTGGGTTATTACCGGTTCGTCGCCAATTATTTTTTTCTTTACTGACTCTGAAATCGGAGCGGGAGGTTTGCCGTATAATCCTTTCACGTAATCTTTGACTTCTTTGGGTACGTTTTTGTAGCGTTTGCCGGAGATGACGTTTAAGACTGCCTGGGTGCCTACGATCTGGCTGGTAGGCGTCACTAATGGTGGATAGCCAAGGTCTTTTCTTACCTTTGGTACTTCTTCTAAAACTTCCTTCAATTTTTCCAACGCGTTTTGTTCTTTCAATTGGGCGATGAGGTTGGAAAACATGCCGCCGGGAATTTGGTGTACAAGAATGGATGTGTCGACGCGTTCGGCTATGGGGTCAATTAGCCGTAGTGGGTCATAATATTTCTCTCGTAGGGTTCGGAAGTATTCGGCTATTTCTATAAGCAATGCCATGTCGAAGCCGGGGTTGTAAGGAGTGTTCTGCAAGGCGGCGACAAGAGTTTCCACAGGGGGTTGGCTGGTTCCCCACGCGAAAGGCGAAAACGACGTGTCTAATATGTCCACGTTCGCTTCGCAAGCTTTTTGATAGGTCATCAGTGCCATGCCGCTTGTGGAGTGACAGTGCAAGTGTACGGGTAGGTCTATGTTCTTCTTTAATTCTGAAATTAGTTCGTAAGCTGGTTGTGGCGCCAGCATTCCTGCCATGTCCTTTATGCAGATTGAGTCGCATTCGAGTTGGGCAAGTTGGGTGGCTACGTTTAAGTAATGTTCAACTGTGTGTACTGGGCTTATGGTGTAACAGATTGTGCCTTGTGCGTGTTTGCCTACTTTTTTGACGGCTTTTATCGCGGTTTCCAGATTGCGGACATCGTTAACCGCGTCGAAGACACGAAAGACGTCGATGCCATTTTCTGCGGCTTTTTCCACAAATTTTTCAACCACGTCGTCTGCGTAGTTTCTGTAGCCCACGATGTTTTGTCCGCGGAGAAGCATTTGGAGTTGGGTGTTTTTGATGGCTTTCCGTAAAGCCCGCAGTCTTTCCCAAGGGTCTTCGCCTAAAAACCTTATGCATACGTCGAAAGTTGCGCCGCCCCATGTTTCGAGCGACCAGAAGCCGACTTGGTCGATTTTTTCGGCGATTTGGAGCATGGATTCGGTGCGCATGCGAGTTGCCATGAGTGATTGGTGGGCGTCTCTGAAGGTTGTGTCGGTGATTTTGACGGGTTTTGTCAAATTGGATCCGCTCGGTGTTGTTTTGGGGGATAGAAACAAGAATTTGCCGCTATTTTAAGTTACCTTTTTGGAATTGGGTGGGAGTGGTGTTGTTTTGGGGTGTGTGGTTTGTGTTTTTTGTGGAGGTTTTGGAAAGGTTTTAACGTTGAGTTTTTTTATATTCGGTAGTGTTGGTTGTTGTCAGGCGGTTGGGTGGTTAAGATTTGTCGAGGGCGCCTGTTGTTTCTTTCTTTGCGTATGGGGTAGCTAAGAATTGGGTGGCAGGTAAAACTGTTGCGGATGCGCTTCGTGAGGCTGAGGTGGCGAATGCGAAGGGTTTTGGTGCGATTTTGAATTATTTGGGTGAAGAAATTCGAAGTCCCGCAGAAGTTCGTGCTTCTGTTGATGAGTACAAGCGGCTTGCAGGTTTTTTGCCTAAGCGTGGAATTCGCGGGTGTATTTCAATAAAACCGTCGCAAATCGGGCTTAATCTTGGCGAGAGTGTTTTTCGGCGGAATTTGGCGGAAATTGTCGAGTTTGCGGATGAGTTGGGCGTGTTTGTTTGGGTAGATATGGAGGGTTCCAGTTTTACGGAGGCTACGTTGGATGTTTATTGTAGTTTGTTTTCTCGTTGGAAGGGGCTGGGTGTTTGTGTTCAGTCGTATCTTAAAAGGAGTAAGAGTGATGTTGAGCGGTTGGTCGGGGTTGGCGGGAAAATTAGGCTTGTTAAGGGTGCTTATAATGAAGCCGCATCTGTCGCTTATAAATCCAAAGTCGAGGTGGACACGAATTTTGCGAGGCTTATGGAGTATCTTTTTCGGAATAGCCGGAGTTTGTTTTCGGTTTCGACGCATGATGACGCATTGGTTAGGTTGGCGGTTAGGCTTAACAAAAAGTACAAGCGTGATTTTGAGTTTGGCTTTCTTAAGGGAATACGTGATAAACTGAAGCTTGAGTTGATGCGGGAAGGGTTTAGGGTTACAGAGTACATTCCTTACGGGACGAATTGGTTACCTTACAGTATTAGGCGAATAAGAGAAAAGCCTAGCAATGTTTTGTTGCTTGCTAGGTCTTTGATAAACAGGTGATTTTTGTTCTGTTTTTGTGTGGCTGCTCGGCGCTTCTCTCTCCCCTCTTCCATATATGATCCTATTAGGCTCCAAATATACGGCAAATATGAACAGAGAACTTTGGGTTCACTTTTAGGAGTGTTAGGGAAGGTTTAAGAAACGCTGTATAAACATGCTTCTTTTTTTGGTTATTCTTAGAAGTGGCTGTTTAAGTTGATTGAAGACGTGGAATATGCCATCCATGTGGTGCAGGAAGGGAAGGACGAGGTTAAACTTGCTCAGATTCTTAGTGAATGTTTTTTTCCGTAACGCAGAGGCAGGTGTGTCAGTGGATGAAACGGGCGAAGAGGGATCCGTCTGGAGGTACGATTTTGGTTTGTGAGGTGGGAGGCGAAGTTGTAAGTCGGTATAGAATTCAAAGAACTTCATCTAGGCGAAGGTGTGTATGTGAAAGTAGGTGGAATGGCAGGTGTGTGCACGGGTTCTGACTATAGAAGGAAAGGCTTGATGACTAACCTCATGCAGCAAAGCCTAGAATACATCAAAAGTAAAGGCGCCGCCGTGGTCTATGCCGCTCATATTCGAAACCCTTACTACCCCAGAATCTTCTCTAAGTTAGGCTTTTTCGATGTAGAAACTGATGGAGTGTTCATGTACACAGTCGTTGACCCAGCAAAATTTCTCAAGACATCTTACCCATCATCGCTAACAGACTTAAACGATTAAGCGGGTGGAACGGCTTGTTACAGATTACGCTCGAAGAAACCAGCCGATTTTTCAAAAAAGACGACGAAACTGTTCATATCTTTCTTGCAGCAAATCAACCCATAGACTGCAAAATCGTGCTAAAAGCAAATACGCTAGCGAACATTCTTTTAGGCGCGATTGATGTTCAAAAGGCAATCGCTGACAGACCCGTATCTGTAATAACTGGGCTGAGTAAAGAAAAGACGCGTGAGCTATTGTCTACATTGTTTCCTAGGAAACAGTTTTTGGCGTTCGACTTTTGGTGATAGTAGGCTATTTTTTCGTTTTCTTCTTTCTTTGTTCTTTGTATTGTTTGGCGCAGTGAGCACAGCAGAAAACGTACTCTTTCCCGTCAATCGTGGTGCGATAAGCGGCAAACTCGCATTTGTCTAATTTAATGTTAGTCTTGCAAAAATCGCATTGAATAAATTCTGGCTTCATTTCTTCATTCCCTCATTCGCTTTTTGTTTTTTATAATAATCCTCTATCGCCGCGTGCAATCCGTCGGCGGCAAGGTTGGAACAATGCATCTTTATCGGTGGCAGACCGCCCAACTCGCTTGCTACGTCTGCACGAGTGATCTTCAATGCCTCTTCCAATGTTTTTCCTTTGGCTAATTCTGTGACCATGCTACTGGTTGCTACTGCTGCGCCGCAGCCGAAAGTTTTGAATTTTATGTCTTCGATGCGGTTGTCTTTGACTTTGATGTAAATGGTCATCATGTCCCCACAAACGGGGTTACCGACCGTGCCTACTCCGTCGGCGTTTGGGATTTCCCCCATGTTCCGCGGGTTTCTGAAATGATCCATCACCTTTTCGGTGTACATTATTCTTTCAGCTCCTTCGGCGTTAATGGTGACATGCTTCTCAGCCTTTTAACTATATCGGGCATCACACTAACAACGTAATCTACTTCTTCTTCAGTGTTTTGCTTACCCAGCGTGAACAGCAACGAGCCGTGAGCCTCTTCGTGCTTCAAGCCTATCGCTCTTAATACGTGCGACGGCTCCAAGGTTTTAGCGGTGCACGCTGAGCCCGATGACGCCGCTATGCCCAGCATGTCGAGGCTCAACAGCATGGATTCGCCTTCGATAAAACTGTACCTAACCGCCAC
This sequence comes from Candidatus Bathyarchaeota archaeon A05DMB-4, assembly GCA_019685575.1. Lineage (GTDB taxonomy): Archaea > Thermoproteota > Bathyarchaeia > Bathyarchaeales > SOJC01 > JABFQO01. Next base: position 51,388 of record JABFQO010000008.1, read on the forward strand.
GTTGTTAGGCAACCGTTTCGTCGGATGCCCGTTCAAGAAAGAATACGGAACTGCTCCCACTAAGCCTTTGATGAACCTGTCGCGAAGCCTCGTTAACCTTTCGCTTTCAGTTTGCATTTCTGTTTTTGCTAGTTCTGCGGCTTTTCCGAATCCGACGATGCTGGGGACGTTTTCGGTGCCTGACCTTAAGCCTAACTCTTGTCCTCCGCCGTGAATCAGGGGTTCCACGACTACGCCCTTCTTGAAGTACAGCGCGCCAACTCCCTTTGGTCCGTACATGTCGTTCGAAGAAATGGTGAGCATGTCGATGCCTTCTGCTTGAACGTCGATCGGCACTTGTCCAGCCGCGGCCGTCGCATCCACGTGTAAGACTGCTTTTTTGCGGTGTACTATTTGGCTGATTTCTTTTATGGGTTGTATCGTGCCGATTTCGCCGTTGGCGTACATTATGGACACGAGAATCGTCTCGTCGGTTAATTCTTTCTCCAAGTTTTCAAGACTCACGAATCCGTACTGGTCGACAGGCAGGAAGGTGGTTTTGAACCCGTGTGTGGACAGGTACTTGACGGGGTTGAGTACTGACATGTGTTCGATACTGGATGTGATGATGTGTGTTCCGCGGGTTCTGTTGCGGTTTGCGTAGCCTTTAATTGCCAAGTTGTTGCTTTCAGTGGCACCCGACGTGAAGATGATTGATTCCTTTCTTTCCGCGTTGATCAACTCTGCAACCTTCGCTCTTGCTTCTTCCATCGCCTTCCGGGGTTCCTGACCAAACGAATGGAGCGAAGATGGGTTGCCGAAGAACGTGTTCATGTAGGGTAGCGTGGCTTCAATCACGCGGGGGTCGACTGGCATTCCGGCTGTGTGGTCCATGTAAATGCGTTTTGTTGACATGATTATCAGTGTGTCTTAATTGTTTCATCTTTAAAAACTTGTTCAAAAATACACTATTACTCGAGGCAGAATTCGTGAGAGCAAGAACACAGATTGTCGTCCGTAAGGCAACAGCCAAAGACGCTGCAAGCATAATCAACGTGCTGAGATCGACAAACCTCCATGGCGAGGAATGGACCCGAAACGAAGAATGGGTTGAAAAGGCTTTGGACAGGTTCTTGAGAATCGATGATTATAGGGTTTTCGTCGCAGAGGTTGATGATAAAATCGTGGGGCTCGTCGGCTTGGTTGTTTTTCCATCCCTTTGGGAAGGCTCCGCTCAAGGCTTGATTAACGATTTTTTCGTGGACAAAAGGTTTCAAGGCAAAGAAGCCGGGACGAAGTTGCTCGAGGCGCTTGTTGAATGGGCGGGCACTGAGGGAATCGAGGAATTGCACGTGTCTACTGGCTGGGAAAACGAAGCGGCACGTAGACTATATGAAAAGTTCGGGTTCACAAAGAAACGGTTGTTGCTGGAACGCGAATGCGAAAGATAGTTGCATATTTTAACCGGTTTCTGGGGCTACGATTCCATAAACTCCCAAGGTGTCTCCTTTCGGCGCTGTTTCACCCTTGAACATTCTGATGCTTCGTGGGCGCTGAACAAAACCCATACTTTCAACTAGTGCCACAGCGTCAAGGTTCGCCGCTAGCACGCCAACGTGGACTTCGATGCTGTTTTCGTTCACGGTTTCTATGCATGTTTCGAGCAGTGCTTTTGCGGTTTCTATGTGTTTGGGCCTGCATACCCATGGGCCTATGCGGCAAACGTTGTCGTCTTTTCGGTTTATGATGTAGCCGAGGGTTTTTTGGTTTCGTTTGGCGATCCAGCAGTATTCGGCGTAGTCGTCGTGTAGGCTTTGTAGTATTCGGGTTCGGTTTGCGCCGAAGATTTTTGCGTCAAATTTTGTTAGTGTTTTTAGGTCGTTTCTTTTGAGGGGGAGAATGTTTTTTGTTTGTGTGGGGATCCATGTGTGTTTTTGGGTTTGTTTTGTGAATCTGAGTGAGTCGTATGCTTTTTTGAAGCCGAGTCGCTCGTAGAGGGGGGCGGCTTTTTGTTCGGCGTCTAAGCCTATGGTTTTTGTTCCTTTTTTCTCTAAATATTGTATTGCTTTTTTCATTAGTTGTGTGCCTATGCCTTTTCCGCGGTGTTCTGGGTTTACGATTAGTAGTCCTATCCAGCCTAGTTTGTCGTAGTTTACGGTGAAGACGTGTCCGACTTTTTGGTTTTCATGTTCGGCGATGAAGCAGCCGTTGGGTTCGTATTGGAGGCATCGTTCTATGTCTCTTTTTGTGTGTCCCCATTGTTCTCTTTTTGTGTTCTGGAGTACGTAGTCTACGTCTTGTCTTCTTAGTTGTCTGATTTTGACCATTTTTTGGGCACTGCCGTAACGGTTGTGAAACAATCTAAGCGTTGGCGGGGTTATTGGGTTTGTGGACTAGTAGAACTAATTTATAGTCATGTTTAAAACGTAGTTCATAAAAGTTAGAAATAGAAGTCGTTAGCGTTTGGAGACGGTTGAAGTGAACGTGAAAAAAACTGCTTTAACGATTTTTCTGATTATTTTCTTAAGCGTTTGGGCAGGTTTTTACCACTCCGCTGGCTTCGCCAGAGCAGGGGTTTATCCGTTAAGCCCCGGCGTTATTCATGTTCCTGAGAATTATTCTACTATTCAGGAGGCTGTGAATGCCGCGTCTCCTGGAGACACGATAATCGTTGCGAACGGCACTTACAAGGAAAGGGTTATCATAGATAAACCGCTTCGGCTTGTTGGCGAAAACCGTAGCAACACGATAATCGATGCAAGTCGTGGCGCTTACGCTGTCAAAATAACGTCAAATGATGTCACGGTAAGCGGGTTTACGTTAAAGAACACTTCGACTGACCCTTTTGTCGCTTGGGGTGGGGTATGGCTTAACAACGTGTCGAACGTGACAATCGCCAATTGCACGGTGACGCAAAACCTGCATGCGGTTTGGTTTAACACCACTCAGAACAACGTTTTTAGGGGAAACGAGTTCGCGAACAACACGTATGATTTTGGGTTTTTCGGCGAACTTCCGAGGTATTTTGTTCAAGACATAGATTCGTCTAACACAGTGAATGGCAAGCCTATTTATTGGTTGGTAAAACAGAACGATGTCACCGTGCCTTCGGACGCTGGAATGGTTGCTGCTGTGAATTCCACTAACATTAGAGTGAAAGATTTGGTTTTGGGGAGAAACGGGCGTAGCGTATTGTTTGTAAGCACGAATAATTCTCTTGTTGAAAACGTCACTGCAACAGACAGCGAGTTTGGCATTTATCTTCTCTATTCCTATAATAATACGGTGCGTAACAACAGAGTATCTAATAGCCCACAGTACGGAATCACCTTAACATCTTCTAACGGCAACACCGTTCGCAACAATAATGTCTCTCACGCGGGTTATAATCTCAAGTTGGTTACTTCACATCAAAACAAAATAATAGGCAACACATTGACAAACAGCACGGACTTTTATGGTTTGATGCTAGACGCCGGATGCCTCAACAACACAATTTCTGATAACGTGATACGTTTTAATGCGTGGGCGGGCGTCGCTTTCGACGACCAGAGCAGATGGAACCTATTCGCGCGTAATCTTGTCGAGTATAACAAGGGTTCCACGGGCGGGCTTGAGCTTTCCGACGGTAGCCGCGACAACTGGATAATAGAGAACACGTTTAGAAACAACTCCTATGGGATAAGGTGCACATGGAATGAGAACACGATAAATCAGAAGGGCATAGTTTACAAGAACAATTTCATAGACAACACCGTGCAAGTGTCCAACCTGCCGTATACAAAAAACGGCGTTTGGGACAACGGTGCTGAAGGCAATTATTGGAGCAACTTTGTTGGGATCGATGCAAACATGGACGGCATCAGCGACACGGCTTACGCTATGGACGCTTACAACGTTGACCGTTATCCGTTGATGGAGCCGTGGAGCCGCAACCGAACCTACACGGTCACGGTTGACGACAGAAATTTCACGGTTAGCATAGTCAGTAATTCCACCATAGGCGGTTTCAATTTCGATCAGTCTCTTATGCACGTGGCTTTCAACGTTACGGGACCAGTCGGTGCCAAGGGATTCTTCAACGTAACTATCCCAAAAATACTGCTCAACGTCAATACCCCTCCTCATCAATGGGCTATCACGTTGGACGGCAATCTCGTAACGCTTCAAACGATAATCACAGAGAACAGCACACACACGTTCTTCTACCTAACCTACGACCTTACAACTCACTATGTACGAATAATCGGCACAAACGCCTACCCAGAATTCCCAGTCCCAGCAGTGCTTTTGTTAACTCTCATTGTCGTCACTTTAAGCGTAGCAGTGCTTTTAAGGCGAAAACGTCATTAAGGTATCCAAAACACAGGCTTAGAGGTTAAAACAAATGTGCATCGTAGGAAAAAATAAGCTACTCGAGCTTATAGAAAAATACAAAATCATCTACCCCTTCGACTACAACCTCCTCGACGGAGACGGCTACATCCTAACCGTAAAAGAAGAAACCACCCTCAACTATTTAGAGCACCAGAACCTTCTCTCATACGAAATCGTCTTCACCCCACCACAATACGTCGCGCACTTAACCGCCAAAAGCAAGTACGGACGCATGGGCTTATCATTCCTCAACGCCGCAAAAGTACACAGCGGCTTCGTCGGACGCCTCGCACTGGAACTCGTCAACCTCAGCAACGACCGAAAACCCATCACAATCAAACGTGGTGACCCCTTCATGCATATAGAACTAATCACCCGTGAAGGCGAACCGTCACCATACATGGGCGAGTACCAGTTCCAATACGTCAGCGAAGACGAAAAACGCATGTACATCCCCATAATGCGCCAAGTCTTCCCAAACTTCGACGAACTAGCCAAAACATGGCTAAAAAACAAACCCACACACTAACAACCACCAGCCCAAACAAACCAAAAAACAACAAAACACCTAATCAACCATAATCATACAAGGAAAACCGCTAGAACCGCGCGCTAAACACTTACGCCAGAAAACTTCTCAACTAATGTAAGTAACCTTTTCTTCTTCCATCTTGCGCATCTTCCGCGCATGCAACTCTCGGCGCTTCTCGATCTGCCTCATCTTCGCAACAATCTTCTCAGCCTTTTCAATCTCCTTGTCCAAGGCACCCAAATCCAAGTCAATTCCTAACAGTTTCTGTAAAACGGCAAGCACGCTCTTCGCCGCCTTCGGATCTGGTAAATACCCCCGCGTCTCGCCTAAAAGACACAAAGCATCAATCTTCTTAAACCGCCCCAACCCCAAAAGCAAACCAGCCGTGCCGACAACCGGGTTTCCAGCACCGCTCACCACGGCGCCCGCCTCAACCGCCTTCTTCAAAAGATCATGATTAGAAGACGCCACAACAACCTTCGGCGCCTCCTCGGTTTCCACCCTAAAACCGCCCACAGTAAAAATGGTCTTCACACCATGCTTCTTTGCAAACTCCAGAATACTCTCAGCAACCTCATACTGACCTTCAATAGTTTGTGCTTGGCTGTCGCCGGTTAAAAGAATCAAATCGTTCTCGCCCTTCTCGTTCCGCCAATAATGAAACTCGCCGTGAAGCAACCGCACATTACCCTTCTTGTTCACCAGCACGTAGTACGGAAAATGGGGCGAATGCAACTGCGCCAACCTTTCCGCCTTCAACGTCTTCACCAAATAACGCACCGCAATCCTTCCAACCATACCTAAACCTGGCAAACCTTCGACAAGAATCGGATTTTTCAACTTCACCTTCGCTACTTCAGTAATCTTCGTCTTCAACTCACGTTGCACCTTTCCTCTTTCAACACGCGCCTATACTTCGCATACTTGTCGTCGGGCGAAAACTTTGCAGGATGCGGAACATGCACAACACCACCACAACTAGGACACTTGTCTCTGTTCAACGTGTATTTCCCGCAGTCTCCACATTTCCGTAGCCAAACCATCATTTTTCCCTTTTAAAAACTCCTTGCCCACCGGCTTTAGTAATCGTCTTTATCACGTTCTCAGAAGCCTTCTGCAAAGTTTTTTCTGCTTTCTTGTAATCTTCCGCCGCCACTACAATCGAATATTTAGGCGGCGCCGTAACAAAAACGCGAATGTTGCCCTCGTTCGCATCCTCAACCTTCTTCGCAGAAAGCAAAGCCTCACGAATACAACGAACCCCGTTCGGCTTGGCACACTGCAACTCCAAAGTGCCCTTAACACGAACCATGGGCAAACGAACCTTCTCTCTCGCCACAGACTCCAACGCTTCAGCAATTTCCCGAGGCACCCCCGCATTCACGAAAACTGCAGCGCCCTCACGCGCCACTTTCTCCAAGCCCTCATAAACGTCGCCGAACGCTTTCTCAATCAACACCCCCGCCTTACTGTAAATCTCCTCGAGGGGCAAGCCGAGTTTTTCGCCTGCGCTCCGCATTATAGCCTCTGCCTTTCGCCCACGCTTCCACGACATAACCTTCTCTATGCGTTCACGCTTAGTGACCCGTCTCAGCGACAAGTCCACGTGTCCTTTCTCTTCGTCAACGCGTAGAACCTTCAACACTGTTTTTTGGCCTTCACGTACAAAGTCACGGATGTTTCTAACCCAAGAAGACGAAACCTCAGAAACGTGCAACAACCCCTCTTTCCCAAACTCATCCAACGTCACATAAGCGCCATAATCAGTAATCCTGTTAACCGTGACTATGACAAGGTCGCCTGGTTCAGGCCACTCGGGCTTTTTGGACATGGTTATTCACCTTTTTTCAAGAGTTACTCCAATTCTGCCACGATTTCTCCCCGAATCTTAGCCTTTCCTCCCGAAGGCTCAGCTAAGACTGCGCCGCAGACGTTACAATTCACCGTCAACGTTGTACTGTTAAACACGATTTGTTCATTACCGCAATCAGAGCACTTCACACGCAGAAACTTGCTCCTTGGTTTAGGAATAAGCTTGTCCCACTCACTCATCAGCATGCCACACCTCACTCGATATTTAATTTCCTAAGCCGAATACCATCCTTCTGCCTTGAAAACCCGCACACTTTGCATTTCAACCGCAAGGCCAGCTTCTTAGTAGTCTTAGCAAACCTTTTCTGAAGCGGATATTTCTGGCCACCGTAGCCTTTTTTCTCTCGTTCATGTCTCCGTTCGCCGATGGCTAACGCTCTACGCTTTCCCGCCTTGTACAAGGTTACGGTGTGCGCTTGATGGGCTTTACATTTCGGGCAGTACGTGGTAATTTCTTTAGGCACTTTCATCGCAATCACTGCAACAGTGTATTACAACACACCACTCTGCTACCTATTATACTTTTTTCGTGCTGAAAAACACTCCCTCAAAAGGTTTATTGAATCAAACAAAAGTTATAGCCTTGTCTTTCCCCGTTTTTACATAATAACTAATAAATAGTCTTATATAAGAAAATTGAGCATACCGAGGGCATAAAACAGTTTAAACCCGAGTGTTCTTGAAAAGGTGAAAAAAGCGTGAACGAAACGCTGCCTCACAACGCCCTTGTAGAAGAGGGCATTCTGTCGCGTTTTGCTACGAAATCGGCTGCGTCCACATGGGAAAAACTAGGTGCCCCCCTTCGGACGAGGAATGAACCGCTCGTAGCCGTCATGCTTCCAACCTACAATGAGGCAGCAAACATTGAAAGGCTTATCCGAGAAATCGAAGCCTTAAACCTTAATCTCATGCTGGTAATCATCGACGATTCAAGCCCCGACGGCACCGCTGACATTGTCCGCCGACTACAAAGAGAATATGAAAACATCGTACTCTTCGTTCGACCAGCCAAACTCGGACTGGGAACAGCGATCACCGCGGGCTTTCGCTTGCTCCTTTCCCTAGAAAACCCGCCAAAATACATAATCGCCATGGACTCTGATTATTCACACAACCCACGGGATATCCCACGCCTAGTCAACGCGGCAAAACAAGGCAACCACCTCGTCATCGGCAGCAGATACATCGTCGGCGGCAAAACCACTGGCTGGCCGGTCGCACGGCAAATAATTAGCCACACCGCCAACCTCATAGCGACAATGATGGTGGGCATGAAAGTCCAAGACTGCACCAGCGGTTTCAGATGCTACTCGCTTGAATACGTTAGAGAAGTCATCGACAATCTTCACAGCCAAACATACGAAATCCAAATAGAAACCGTGAAGCAAGCATGGATGAACAGGTTTAAGATAAGAGAGGTTCCAATCGTCTTCAGTAACCGAAAACGCGGAAAATCAAAACTCACCAAAGGCGAGTTTAAAGGCTTCCTTTACTACGTTATGAAGAGCAAATTCGGCGTCCCAGTAATGGTGGAAACAGAAAATATAGGAACATGGAAAACCCTAAACGCGCCTGTCATAGACGAAAGAGCACAAAGACTAATAGACCTCTACAGACGCGTACGATTCTTCTAGCCAAACAACTTCAATCGATAACAAGATTTTTCTCCAAAAGATTTTATAGATATGTAGAAAAGACTTATGCATGTTCAGATACTGAAGTGGGATCAATGGCGCGCACCTTACAAGATAAATATGCAAATGCTCTTCTTGCGAATGCTCTCTCGACTAAACAGCGAAAAACGAGCGAAGTGCTTTTCATAAAAATAAAACAAGTGCCAAACGGTGTTCAAACTGCAGTAAAAACCGCGCTGCAACCGTTATGGAAAAAACGTTTGTTGCGAGGAAAGAAAATTTTTGTCAAAGTTAATCTGATTTCATCGGAATTTGTTCCGGGACAGTGCACATCGCCTTTGGTTTTGGATGAAGTCTTGAAAGAACTCACAGAAAACGGCTACGACGTCACTTTTGGTGACGCAGATTTGGCTGCCGCACGCCAATGTGACACGGCAGCAAAAGTTTGGGGCCATAAAAAATTGGCTGAAAAATATGGCGCGCGATTTCAAAACCTGTCTAAGGATAAACTAGTCCAGGTTAAATTGAATGGAAAAATTTTCAAAACGCTTGACGTCCCCGAATGTGTTCTCGAAGCAGACCATATCCTTAGCTTGCCAGTGATGAAAACTCACTGTCTTACAGGTTTGACATGCTCGCTTAAGCATTTCTGGGGCGTAGTGCCTCGTGTTAGGCACCAATACCATTTGGTAGTCGATGATGCAATTGCGGACATAACGAGTTTTCTCAGACCAAAACTTGCGTACACGATTGTTGATGGCACCGTTTGTATGGAAGGTGATGCTCCACGTACAGGGAAACCGAAAATCTGTAACATCATAATGGCAAGTACCGATCCAGTTGCGTTAGATGCTGTTGCAGCAAGATACATGGGCTTACCAACACCTAAACACGTGATCGCTGCTTCTCAACGAGGAGTGGGCCAACTAAACTACGTCTTGGAGGGCGACGAATTTGAACCAAATCCGTTTCTTTTGCCAAATCCAGACAAACAGCCAATATTCTATTGGGAAATGACATTGCGTAAAAGTCCTCTAAAGCCTATAATATTCGACACGTCATTGTTCAAGATATTTTCGTGGATTGCCACAAAATACAACAGTTTCTGGTACTACAACCGTGAAGGAATGCGATATACACAAGAAATCTCAAAAACATGGTACGGTAGAGAACTGACAAAATTCATAAACGTCTAAAGGTTTTTTGCATGACTAAAGCACTAGTTCTCGGCGGGGGCTTGTCGGGCTTGGCCGCCGCGTACACGCTTACAAAAAATGAAATATCCTCTCTACTACTAGAGCGTGATGAAACGCTTGGCGGTTTGGCTTCAAGCTACTTAATCGATGGAAGTTACGTTCCTAAAACTTACCATCATGTCATGTATGGCGACGCTGCCACTTTAAAAATAATCCGTGATTTAAATCTAGAAAAAGACCTCTATTGGCGGAAACTGAAAGTAGGCTTCTATTCGAAGAATAAGTTTTACGATTTTTCCTCATCTATTTCCATTCTGAAGTTTAAGCCAATAAGCATGTGGGGGCGTGTCAAATTTGGTCTGCTGGTTCTGAGGGCACGGCGAAAGTCGAACTGGCAAGAGTTGGACGGTGTAAACGTCGAAGACTATTGTCTCAAAACTACTGGCAAGGAAGCATACAAACTTATCAACTACATAGTTCAGGCGAAATTTGCTGAACCCTCGAACAACGTGTCGGCAGCGTGGTTAATGAGTCGTTTTGGGCACGAATCAAAATCTGTAAGCGATCAATTTGGCTACTTAAAAGGCGGCATAGAACAAATAATTCAAGGACTCGCAGTTCGATGTGCAAAAAAGGGAACCATAAAAACAAATGCAAAAGTGACGCGCATTAATGTGAAGAGAGGCAAGGTTGACAAGGTGGAATATGAAGAAAATGGGCAGATAAAAGAAGTTGAGCCAAACATTGTCATCAGTACGTTGCCCGTACCTGTTTTGTTGAAGGTGGCAGAAGACTTGCCAGATGAATATAGGCGAAGTTTGGAAAACATCAGATACAAGGCATCTCTTTGCGCGGCTGTTGGTTTATCCAGAAGGGTCAGCCCGTTTTATTGGCTTAACGTTATGGATCTTGATAGGCATCCTTTTGTAGGTGTTTTCGAGCATGGTCACTTGAATACGGAACTTAAGTATCCTAGCGTGATGTTCGTTGTTAAATATTTGAATTCAACTGACAGTTTCTGGCAAAAACCTGACCAAGAAATAATAGAAGAATTTCTTTCACATCTCAACGAGGTTTTTGACTGCGACGTTAAGGAGCATCTGTTGTGGTGGCGGCTTCACAGGGCAGAATATTCCACGCCACTATTTACTCCTAACTATAGCAAGTTTATGCCCGAAACAAAATCGCCCGTGGAAGGTTTGTACGTCGGCGGCATTTCACAGACGTACCCTCGAGACCGTTACATGGGAACTGCTCTTCAAACAGGTATGGCGGTTGCAGAAAAGGTTTTGGCTGAGTACCGAACCTGAAAGAAGTAAACGGGAAAAATGTTTATTCTTATTTTACATATAGGTACACGCCGTCTTCAGATTTTAGAAGACTAAAACTTGGGTGGTAATGCTGGATTCTTGCGAGGATATCGCTTGCCGTGTTTGTGTCGTATTTTGTATCCACTAACACGTACTTACTCTTCATGAAGAGTTGGTTTACATAATCATTCATTGCATCAGGCGCGTATTCAAAGGCGGAAGGAAGTGGGTACACGTACGCATTGCTTCTGTCCGCAAAGTGTGAGAATATGTGGTTTTGGGTTAAAATAGAGGCGTTATGTGGCACGAGAGTTACCATTTCTTGGAGGATTAATTCATGAGGCCCTATTCGAGGTAGTGTGTACTCAGAAAAATGAGGAATCGTAAAGTCTGTTGTAAGTAACAAAGGACTTAAAGGGCTGGCAAAAAGCGAAAATATAATCCCGAGTATGAGTAAATTCCTTGCAAAGTTACCAAATCTAGGGAGCTTAACGTCTCTATTTCGTTTTCTCATTCCATCCACTGCTGCGAGGAATATGAATGGAATTAAATACAATGGATAGTGACTGCCCAGTATGTAGAATTTTTGTTCATTTGAAAGGAGAGCCGGTACGAGCCATGATAGCGAAATGATAAGTATACTACTTCGAAAAGACAAAAAAAGCAAAGAACCGAAAATCAAGACAATAAAAAGAAGTTTAAGATAAGCATCAAAAGCTAACGCTTCAGCTACCTTTATCGGATTAAGAATTATATAAGATGGCACCGTAATCGGATCGATGCCAGACACGCCAAGAATAGACCAGTAATCCACCGCTTTATAAAACTCCAGAAATCTAGGATCAATCGGGAAAAAAGTATCTTGTATCCATCTGCTAAGCAAAAACCATGATCCTGCCAACATAATTGTCGCAAAGGGCACCAGTATTTTCTTGTCAACAAGAGATTTTTGTTGCAAAGATTTAACTAAAATGTCCTTGTATTTAACCAATCCATACAGTCCAACAAACACGACGACCATACTTACGCTTTCTGCGATAGCAAGCGCCAAAACAGTAAAAACTAAGTATCGCTTCCAATTTTCATGCTCAAAAAAGTAGATGGCTAAGAAGAAGAAAAGCGGCAAAAAAGATTGTACATGAAAGTCAAACCAGTTTGCACCGTGAAGAGGAGCATATAAAAGATAACTCAACGAAAAAGCAACAGCAATCAACTTATTATGAAGAGCATCTCGGGCAAACCAATACAGTGGAAGGGCACCCAATCCAAGTATAAAAGATTGAAAAACAAAGAGAGTTTCCGGGGCTGGGTGTATTGCATAGATCGGTAAAAGTAAAAACATTATTGGGCTGAAATGTAATCCAAAATAACTACCACTTAAGTTAAAAAAAAGTTCCGGGGTGTAATAAAGAAGTCTTCCATCATTTAGCGTAGTCCAAAGCGATTGACTAACTATTCCCAAATCCCATGCAAATGACCTAAAGGCGTAATGCTTCAAAATCGTGGCGTAAGAGAAGATTATGGTATAGATTATAATTGCCAGATAGACTAGAAGTTCGCCTTTACACCTTCCAAATATTTTTTCGTTTAACCAGTTCTCCAACTTTTCTTCGTTAACGTTCTTGATGGCTCTTATTTGTTTAGCAACAGAGTGAGTAAACGTTGTCAAAAGCCACTTCATTACTAAGCCTCTATTTTAAAGAGTTGTTTGTGTTCGATATTATTCTACCACTTTTACCTAAAAGTTCTCTTAAATGTATCGCAAAGCATCTTCTAACTAAAAATAACGCGGAGAAAAATGTGTCAAGTAATGATGCAATAAGTACGCTGTAGCCATAATCGAACATGTGCAGCTTGCAAATATGCTTATAACAGTTACCCGATTTAAGACATAGGATGGTTATCTTTGGGCAAGTGAATAGATCGTGAACAAAATACTACTCATCAGTAATAGATCGCCTTCAACAGGAATTGGAACCTACAGCCATCAGCTAGTCAAGCATCTGAAAGAAACATGGCACGTAGATCTCGATTTTCTAAACTTAACCACCCTTGCTGAGGATAGTTATGGAAACATTGTAAGCATGTCTTCTCAGAAGATAAAGAGACTTGTTGACCATCTGCTGTTTTTACAAAAAATTCCCAAAGACTACAAAGTTTATCATATACTTAACCCAAACTTGGGCATTCTGATTATGAAATGTCACCCTGCTGTCGTAACTGTGCACGACGTATTCCCATTCACCCCCATAGCGACTCATGACCTAATTACCCAGTCACTCGGTTTAGATTCGCCAATCTTGCTTGCAATGAAATTCAACATTAAATTTGTAAAGACCGCAGATAGAATCATAAGCGTATCAAAGCATACAAAAAAAGATCTCATTTCCTTATTTCGCATAAAAGCTTCGAAAATACATGTGATCTACCCAGGTATTGATCGAAACGTGTTTCATGTAAGAGATAAGAGAAAAGCAAGACAAAACCTCAATCTTCCTCAAAAAAGTAAAATCATATTACACATAGGTGTTGACGAACCGAGAAAGAACATTAAAACATTGATAGAGGCGTTCTATAAGGTTAAAAAAAGGGTTCCAGAAGCTTTGTTAGTAAGAATAGGTGGAATGAGATCTGCTACCAAAAAGCTAATCGCCTCACTTCACCTCAACGATTCAATAGTTCATCACAAAAAAGTACCCAGCACACATCTTTTCTACAACGCGGCTGATGTACTCGCTTTCCCTTCATACTACGAAGGATTCGGCTTACCTGTTCTTGAAGCCATGGCATCCGGACTTCCCGTAGTAGCCGGAGACAGCACATCTATTCCCGAGATTGTCGGTAAAGCGGGCATGCTGTTTCCGCCTTTCAATGCGACGATCCTTAGCGAACTCATTTGTAAAGTGATAAATGACAAGAAAACACAACAAGAAATGACGATTGGCGGGCTAGAAAGGAGCTCGAATTTTGATTGGAACCTTTGCGCAAAACAGACACTTGAAATTTACAAAAGCCTCTCGTTTTGAAAGCGTAGAAACTTTTATGTCGCCTTGGCTAATTTATACCACAGCAATAACACAACGTAAAACAAAGAAGGCGAGCCTATAGAATGCAAACACCGTACTTCTCCATTATAATTCCCACGTTAAACGAAGAACCTCGAATAGGAAGATTATTGCGCTCTATTCAGAGACAATCTTTCAAAGATTTTGAAATAGTAATCGTCGACGGTGGCAGTAGAGATAAGACCATAAAAATAGCCAAACAATACTCGGCAAAAATTTTTGTTATTAAGGGACTTAAAGAGTTCCCTTCGAGAAACTTTGGTGCCCAAAATTCTAGCGGGAAAGTTTTGTTGTTTCTAAGCGCCGACGTTTTTTTACCAAAAGACATTCTTGAGGATTTAGCACAATTCTTGAACAAAAATAACAATATCTCAGGTGTCTGCGCAATGGGATTGCCTTTCGACGCCCCTTTATGGATGAAAATTGAATACATGGCTTTTTGGCGAGTTCTACGCATTTGGTCAGCGTTTACAAGAGATTTTCACGGCAGCACAAATTTCATGGCTGTAAAAAAGGAAGATTTCCATGAAATAGGCGGTTTTCTAGACGAATTTTGCGCAGACACAATTTTTTTCAATGAACTGGGAAGAAGGAAAAAAGTGAAAATGCTTCCAAGAATAGCGGTTTTCGTGTCTGGCAGAAGAGCCAAGAAAATGGGGTTCTTAAACTTCAGCAAACACTTTTTATGGGTAATAGTTTTCGACTACATCCCGTTCTTAAGAAAAAGTTCGGTCGCACGGCTGTTACAAGACTACTCTGCAGGTTATAGAATGAAACATGGATAAAGTTAGCGTTAAGTGGCGCAAGGTAGCTTTGTATTATCAGCGTGAAAAGAATCTTGGTCTTCTTTCACCTTCGTTGCTATCCATCTATACGTCCTAGCTAAGCCTTCTTCGAGACTAATTTGAGGTTCCCAACCCAAAACTTCCCTAGCAACCGTTATATCAGCATTTCGCCCTCTAACGCCTTGGGGAGCTGAGAGATCGTAATTCTTTGTTATTGTTTTTCCTGAGAGTTTTATCACTATGTCAGCGAGTTCATTGATTGTTACGAGCCTTTCTGAGCCAATGTTTATCGGCTTGTCGTGTTCTGATTCCATAAGCATAATAGTTCCTCTTACGGCGTCATCCACATAACAATAGCTTCTTGTCTGCATGCCGTCTCCCCATATAGTAATTGTTCCAGGGTTTGTTGCCTCTGCGACCTTACGGCAAATCGCAGCAGGCGATTTTTCTCTTCCTCCTTTATACGTTCCTTCAGGGCCGTAAATATTGTGGTATCGCAGGATTCTTATATCCAATTTATAGTCGCGTTGATAGGCTTCACACATTTTTTCCGAGTAAAGTTTCTCCCACCCGTAGAAATTGTCGGGATCAGCAGGGTATGCGTCTTCTTCTTTTAAGCCCTTAACGTTTGAATTCCTCTGGAGATATGTCGGGTAAACACATGCTGAACTACTAAACAGATATCTTTCGACTCCATTTTGTCTCGAGGCCTCTAACATGTGTGCATTTATCAAAACATTGTCATGCATCACTTCGGCGCCCACTTCTGTAATGAAGCCGATGCCTCCCATGTTGGCGGCTAAATTATAAACCAAGTCAATTCCCTTTGTCGCCTTCATGCAGTTTTCAAAGTTTCTCAAATCAAGACGTAGTTTTTCGCTGTAGTATTTTTCTTTGATGTAATCGTCAAACTTTATGTCGACAATTCTGACAAAGTTTCCTTGGCGATATAGTTCTCGTGCCAAGTGACTGCCTATAAAGCCGCCGCCCCCTGTAACTAAGATTTTCTTCATCACTCACCCAACCAACACTTTCGATAACGAAGTTGATGTCTTCCATGTTAAGCAAATATAAAAATTTTGTCTATCTGCTTTTAACGGTGTTAAGGTTCGCTTGTGTTTGGTTCTTGCTAAGGTTGCATCCACGGCGTGTTTGTTTGGAAGAATTTGTCCTTTGTTAAGGGTTGCCACCACCACTCGTTAGAAACATACCAATCAACGGTGCTCTGCAGATGCTTTTCAAAAGAACCATTATGCCTCCATCCTAATCCCTTAATCTTGGACGTTTCGAGCGAATACCTGTAATCGTGTCCTGGTCGGTCGGCGACGAATTTTATTAGTTTCTCTGGTTTTTTTAGTAGTTTTAGCAGGAGTTTTGCGATTTCGAGGTTGGTGAGTTCTTTTCCTGAGGCGATGTTGTAGATTTCGCCGGCTTTGCCTTTTTGCAAAACTAGTTCTATTGCTTTGCAGTTTTCTTCGGTGTAAATCCAGTCGCGTACTTGCCTGCCCGTGCCGTAGATGGGTAGAACTTGGTCGTGCAGCGCTCGGATTATCAGTTTTGGGATGAGTTTTTCTGGGTGTTGCCTGGGACCAAAGTTGTTCGTGCTTCGAGTGATAACAACGTTAAGGCCGTAGGTTTTGTGGTAGGCGAGGCTTAGGAGGTCGGCGGCGGCTTTGCTGGCGGAGTAGGGGCTGGAAGGGTTTAAGGGGTCTGTTTCGGTAAACGAGCCCTTTTCTATAGAACCATAGACTTCGTCTGTGGAGATTTGTACAAACTTGCCTATGTCATGTTTTCTTGCCGTCTCAAGCAGGACGCATGTTCCGTAGACGTTGGTTGAAACGAACGCGTCTGCGGCGGTTATGCTCCTGTCAACGTGGGATTCTGCGGCGAAGTTCACTATGGCGTCGACGTGGTTTTTTGCTTGTTGCTCCACTAGTTTTTCGTCGCGGATGTC
This sequence comes from Candidatus Bathyarchaeota archaeon A05DMB-4, assembly GCA_019685575.1. Lineage (GTDB taxonomy): Archaea > Thermoproteota > Bathyarchaeia > Bathyarchaeales > SOJC01 > JABFQO01. Next base: position 68,092 of record JABFQO010000008.1, read on the forward strand.
GCCTTTAACAAATTTGTATCGCTTATCGTCGTGTATGTCTTGGAGGTTTTCCATTCTGCCCGAGTAGGTGAGAAGGTCGAGGTTCACGATTTCTACGTCCGAGTGTCGTGCAAGCATGTGGTGAATGAAGTTGCTGCCGATGAAGCCTGCGCCGCCTGTGACTAGTATCCGCATAGGGTCACCCATGTTTTAGCCAAGGAGCAAGTTTCCAGTCGTAGGGAATCTTGTCCGTGTCGGGAGGCAACCGGTGTTCGTCAGGATTCTTGTGGTTGTATAATTCGGTGGGCACGTTAACTATGAACGCCGTGTCTTCGATCGCCTTGAACCCATGCCATACTTCTGGCGGTATGGATACTAAAAGTGGGTTTTTTTCGCCTATTATGAATTCGTTGATTTCCCCTTTTGTCTTAGATGCTGTTCTTCCATCGTACAAGACAAGTTTTATCATGCTTTTTACGCATGCGATGTTGTCGGTTTGTTTTTTGTGCATGTGCCATGCTTTCACCACGTTTGGGTACGCAACGGTTACGTAGGCTTGGCCGAATTTTTTGAAGACATCCCAGTCGCTTCGTATGATTTCCATCAGCCAGCCTCTTTCATCCGCAATGAGTTTAAGCGCCTTTGTTGTTACTCCTTCAATCATTCCTTTCCCTCACAAAACTATTTTTGCGTTCTCGCCCACGATTAACCGTAAACCTTTTGGGCGGTTGTGATCGGTGGCTATTGTCGTATGGTGGCCGATTAGGCTGTCAATTATTTTTTCGGTCGAATCTATGATGCAATAGTTCATTATTATGGAGTTTTCTATTTCACCTTGCTTGACGTGGACGTTGTCGCCGATGCTGGTGTACGGTCCAATGAACGTGTTGCCTTCGATTATCGTGTCCTTCCCTATTATGGTCGGTCCCCTTATCAATGCGCCGCGTTTTATAATTGTGTTTTCTCCTATCGCGACTCTTCCTTGAACTGTTGCCTCATCTTCTACCGTGCCCCGTATTTCTGGGATCAAGTCATCGAGGACAAGTCTGTTTGACTCCAGAATATCTTCGGTGGTTCCTGTGTCTTTCCACCAGCCCTTCACGAATTGGTAGCCAACGTTAAATCCTGCTTCAATCAAATGCTGAAGTGCTTCTGTGATTTCAAGTTCGCCTCTCCATGACGGTTTGAGTTTATCGATCGCATCGAAAATCTTTGGTGTAAAGAAGTATATTCCAGTTAGTGCAAAGTTGCTGGGTGGTTCTTTGGGTTTTTCAACGAGTTTGACCAGTCTTTTTTCGTCGTCAAACATTGCCACACCAAACTGCTGGGGATTTTTAACTTCACAAAGAAGAACCATTGCATCATAATTTGATTCTTTAAATTTCTTTACGTAGTCTTTTATTCCGCCCTTGAGCATGTTGTCGCCTAAATAGACAACGAATGAGTCGTCTTTCGTGAATTCTCGGCACAATCCAACAGCGTGAGCGATGCCTTTTGGCTCGCCTTGGTTGATGTAGGTAATTTTTGCGCCGAATTTTTCGCCGTTTCGGAAGTGCTCCTTCACTTTCTGCGGAGACGCGTCGCCTAGCACAATGGCAACGTCTTGAATCTGCGCTTTCACGAGGTCTTCCAAGACGTATTGCGAGATAGGCTTATTTGCGACGGGAATGAGTTGTTTTGGGCCAGTATGGGTCAAAGGCCTTAGCCTAGTTCCAGCGCCTCCGTGTAGAATTATGCCTTTCACAGCGTACACCATAGCCATGATTTCGGAACCTTGTTCTTAAAACTAACGGAAGTTTACGGAGTCCTGTTCTTTAAGCCGTGTTAGGCTTTCCTTTATGTTCATAAGCCTTGTTTTCAACGTTTCTTTAGCCTTATTTACGCTTAGAGAGGAGTCCCGTGGCCTTTTGGCCACCCACGCTTTTAGTTGACTCATCTTCGTCGGCGTAATCAATTCTTCATTAAGCAAGAACGTGTTCGCGATTGTCTTTGCAAAATCGTATCGGCTTATTCGCTCATCCCCAGCGGTGTGGTACGTGCCCGTGAGATTTTTCTGTAGCGTTTCGAGTATGATTTCTGCAAGGTTATCCGCGAGCGTAGGCGAGTTGAAGTGGTCGTCTACCACGGTTATGGGCATATTGTTTCTTAACGAGTTGATCACCCACGTGGCAAAGTTTGGTTTTCGTTCATGCCAGCCATAAAGCACGCTCGTGCGGGCGATTACGTAGTCTTTGCAGTATTGTTTGACCTTGTTTTCGCCTTCCAATTTCGTGAGACCGTAATAGTTGATAGGCGCCGTAGCGTCATCCTCACTGTACAACCCTTTTTCGCCGTCGAAAACGTAATCCGTTGAAACATAAACCAGTTTTGCAGCGTACTTAGCGCACATTTTCGCAACGTTTTCCGTGCCTTGTACGTTGATTTTCCATGCGTTTTTCTTATCGGTCTCGCATCGGTCAACGTTTGTCATCGCCGCGGTGTGAACCACGAATTCTGGCTGGATCCGATTGAAAACTTCCGAAACCTGATTGAAATCTGTAACGTCCATTCTTATTGAATTCGTGAACAAAGGAGCGCCGCTGTGGGTTGGAGTCACTTCATAGAATCTCTTGGTCGTTTCTACGAGTTTGCTTCCCAGCAGACCGCTCGCACCTGTGATTATGATTTTCTCCATTTGTTTGCACTTCTTTGGTTGTCTAATCTTGTGGGGAGGAATTGTTTTAATAACTATCGTTTAATCAGTTGTTGCCCGACACGATGTGGGATGGAGAAACTAAAATAGCAGAGTCAAGCATGAGATTGTGAGAAACATGCAGCCTCAAACGTTAAAATTTGTCCAGAGCAAGTTTCTGGAGTATTACCAGAATTCTTTTCGAGAAGACGCTTTGCCGGTTTCTTTGGAGAAACGAGAGTTCGGGGCTTTGCTTTTTAAGGAAAAAACTATGGTGAGGCACAGAAGTTTTTTGCAGTTTGGTCAGCTTAGGGAGTTTTTGTGCGAACTGGTGCCTTCGGACGTTTACTACTCGAGTGCTTATTATGATAATCCAGCCGCTGACGAAATGGGAAAGAAGGGCTGGGCGGGTGCTGACCTCGTCTTCGACATCGACGCAGACCACATCCAGACCCCGTGCGGCAAAGAACACGACACGTGGATTTGCGGCAACTGCGATTTTGTGGGTAAGGGGGTTACGCCGAAAGAGTGCCCTTCTTGTGGATCGCAGAAAATCGAAACAAAAACGTGGATTTGCGAAGTTTGCTTGGAGACGACGAAAAGGGAAACCGAAAAACTCTTAGATATGCTGATGAACGATTTCGGCTTTTCAACCGATGAAATGCGAGTGTATTTTTCTGGGCATAGAGGATATCATGTGCACATTCAAGCCGAAACGGTTCGATGTTTCGACCAAGCCGCACGCAAAGAAATTGTGGACTACATCGTTGGAACTGGACTTGATTTTGATTCGCATGGCTTCAGAAGCGCCGGCGGCGTGATTTCTGGCCCGGCGCTCGAAAGTTCGGGATGGAGCGGAAGAATCGCTCGTGGTGTGTATGACCTTCTGAATTCTTCGCCGCAAGAACTGGAGAATTTAGGGCTGAGCAAGAAGGTGGTCAAAATGCTTGATGAGCACAAGAACAAAGTTTTAGAAAGTTGGAAAACCACTGGACCGTGGAATACTGTGAAAGGCGTAGGCGAAGCTAGTTGGAAGAAAATTGTTCAGCGCGGTGTCGAGTTGCAGTCCGCGAAGATTGACACTGTGGTGACGACGGATGTTCATCGTTTAATCAGGTTAGCCAACACCTTGCATGGAAAAACTGCTTTGAAAAAAACCATTGTGCCCCACGGTAAGCTTGAGGAGTTCGACCCGCTTAAAAGCGCGGTTGCTTTCGAAAGGGACATGGCGAAGGTTTTTGTTCATGAAAGCCCAAGGTTTAGAATTGGCGATGAATTTTATGGTCCTTTCAAGGAGCGAAAGGAAGAGTTGCCTACGGCGGCGGCGTTGTTTCTGTTGTGTAAGGGTGTGGCAGAGGTGGTCGTGTAGTTATGTATGATGAGGTTTACGACGCTTGGAAACGGGAAGAAGAAAACGCGGAGTTACAACCGCTTTCTAAGGATTTCTACAATAGACTGGCTGATTATGTTAAGCGGATAAGAGAAGAAAGCCGTATGCTCGACGAAAACACGGCGAAAGCAAGACTGATAAGACATGAACTCCGCAACGCACACAGGCTCATCGAGTCTTTGATTAAGCTTCGTTATGAAAAAATATTCAACGCCACGGTTTCAGGACAAACAATCCCCAATGAAAGTTTAGCCGAGGGAGAGGAAAAACTACTGCAAAAAATCGTACCAATCGCCGAATCGTTCCAAGAGTTTTTGAAAAATATCATTTTAGGCCGTCTAACTCGTGGCGAGGGTGAAAAAAGAGAAGTCTCATCATCGCGGGTGCTCGTGCGTTTTTTGAAAGACATGCCTGCCATCATAGGTGCAGATATGAAAACGTATGGTCCGTTTAAGGCAGAAGACGTTGGCACCGTGCCCGCAGAAAACGCCAAGGTGCTCATTAAGCAAGGCATTGCTGCGAAAATTGACCATAAATAATTAAGAAGATGGCTTTTGAGTTGTTCTTAGTTTTCTCTGATAATATTTGAGTGGATGCCGTATTCTTTCGCATGTTTCGTCTGGGTTTATGCAGATTCCATGAGTACGCAGCGTGTCGCACTTGGGCGGGCGGTATTTCGTTCTTGAGCCTCTTGCGCCTGCTATGTGCTCCACTTGGTACCGTGTTAATCTTTCGTTAAAGTCTGACAGTGAACGGTAAAGGTTTATCACGTCTTCAGCGTCCATGCCGATATTGATTAGAAACGTTGTCAGCGTCAAACGCCCCATATGAGAGAGATGATGCCCACCAGTTATGGCCGTGTAGAGGGCTTTTACGCACGGCGGGAAGGCATCGACGACGATGGTTTTGGGCATTTCTTCAGTTTTTAGCTCTCCTTTCCTAAGCATCAACAACTGTTTCAAATGATCCACGCGCGCAGCAATTGTTTCTGGAAGCTTGAAGTCGGTGGTTTGGAGCCTTTTTTCGATGTGACGTTTCACTTCTTCTTCGAGGAGTCTAACGGCTTCACTTTGCGTAAGCGTAACTTCGCCTTTGACTATTTGACGGTTGACGAGTTTCCACTCTTTTTCGTGGAAGATTGAGGCGTTTCTAAGAAAATCCGCAAAATGAAGCGTAAACTTTCCCCCTTCTTGGATGGATAACCGTCTTATTTTCCAGTTGAAGAATTTTGCAATTTTTATCACGGTTTCGGGGGGTTCTTCTTTTAGGAAGTCGGAAATTCGTTTTGCTTCTAAAAGCGCATATCTTTTCTTCAAATAGGAATCATCTATCGCGGACACCATCATGACAGCTATTGGGAAAGATGGAATTTCGATTTGCGGATCCTCGGGTTTTCCAACTGTATTTGACGTGAGTATATTCTCTACGCGTTTTTCCGCGCGGTCAAGAATCGGAGAAAAAGTCGGATCAGCTAACTCATCTATTTTTAGGTCTAGGGTTTTGATGTATTCAGTTGCTTCTGGAAGAAATGGATACTTCGCCAGATCGGTTTTCGTGAGGACTTTGGCTCCGCTCCGGCTGCGTCAGGTTTATTCCACCTCTATTCTGGGCGCAAGGTAGAATGTTAACTTTCCTTCTTTGGGCTGTTGAAAGTCCAGTTTTATCGGCATGTCAGTGGAGAACTCTAACGTTGCGATGTCCGAGGTGGCGGCGGCAGTTTTGATGATTTCGTTTAGGTAGCTTAGGCTGAAAGTGGCTTTTACGGTTTCCTTAACTTCCAAATCCAATAAAGCATCGCTACCCTTTTTAAGCTCAATATTGGCACCCATAAGATCGCCGGTGGCATGAAGGACAAGTTTTTCGGGGTCGACTTCAATACGTACGTGATCGCTGACAAGAGCAGCATCTTCGATGGCTTCGCGCAAGCCTTGAGTCGTGGCTTTTATTTTTGCGTTGAAAGCAAGCTTTGGCGTTGGAACCTCTTCTTCCGCCGCTTCGAGGGTAGGCATATTGAAGGTACGAGTGTATTTTCCACTGATGGTTACTTGCAAGCGTCCAGTTTTCTCGTCCAGCGAAAGTTCTACGGCTTCATCTTTGCCAGCGCGTTTGAGAAGTTTAAGAAGTTCAGTAATGTTTAAACACATTTTTGTCGGCGCATCACACGCATACTCATCGAACACAGTCTTTGGCCACTCAAAATCAACCATGGCCACCCGGGACGGATCCATAGCACGGAGTTTCATGCCGTCGGGAGTAATATCATACGTAGCTTCGTCTACAAGTATGCTAATACTAGTGATCATGTCACGCAACTGCTTCGCATCGTTAACCTTAACCTTGAACAGATTCTGCAGCCTCCTTTGTCTGCTTACAGATTCTGCTCCACAGAATAAAAGGATTTACCTTAGTAAATTTTTCCTCAAACACCACACAAGTGAACCACGGGTTCTCCCGTCATATTTGCGGTATATTTGGAGCCTAATAGGATCATATATGGAAGAGGGAGAGAGAAACGTCGCACACACGTAAGGATAAAAAAGATAGGTCCGGAGCATTGCAGAGAAAAGGAGATGGGAGGGGCAAGGTTATAAAATTCTCATGCGCTCCGAACCTTCACATAATTATTGTTTTTCTGATAAATTTAAGATTTATGCTCGGCGCACCTCCGCCAAGAACAAAACACCAAAGACCACGACAAAAACAAACGCATCCCAACCGTAACCCAACAAAAATTACGAAACAAGCGCCAAAATTAGAATTTTTTTAAAAGTTGACAACATTATGAGATGCACGCTCACGGCAACCGCGACATCGAGCAAAACCAACTGCACGATTAAAGCGTTCACCAGAAAAACAGCGAAACACCAATGTAATCCATAACGATAAATAAAACCCTTCTAACTTCGCCCAACTTTTTGTGTTCTTAGACGAATTCACTTTTTAGGCATTCTCTTTCTTTCACTACGCACACCCTTCTTCTTTGGTGGGCAGTATTCAGGTTCTATGCACAAAGTATGCCCACATCGAGGGCACCTCCACTCCAACGCTTCGTTAACCATCACACCGCCACATTTCGGGCACTCCCTACCTTCAAGATTCTCACCCATAACCGATACCCCCTAAGCACCTTTCCCCAAAAAACAACTCCACAAATAGTTAAACGCTATAATTTTCATTCCAAACGCCACGGTTAAAACAGTATTGTTTATACAAAAATAGATTTTTCGCTTTTCAGTTAGATAAATTTTTTTAACCTCTACAACACAGCCGAAAATTGGGGAGCGCCGATGCCTAGGATTGTCGAAGTTTACATTTCAAGCAAAGAAATCGTCACACAAACATCAATTGAAGGCCGACCACTCGCCGCAGGCGGAACAGTGCACTATTGTACGGTTAAGGGCTTGCTTGCAACAAAGACAGAAAAAGTTCTTTCCCAAGAAGACGAAGCAGCGTTACAGCTCATCCAAAAAATCGCCATGGAAAAAAACTTAAAGGTTCAAATCATCAACGTAGCCAAATTTACTGGAAAAATAAAGGCTTTCTTTAAAAGAGTAAAAAACACACCCGCAATAATTTTTGAAAAAAACCGAATAGTCGGAACTCCGAAAACCGAAGAACTCGAGATTATGCTTACACATGAATAACCCCACTTTTGTTTACAAATTCTTGTTTACAGTCAAAATTTCCCTTTCATAAGCCTTAACACTCCATCCACCCATCCATCTTTCTCAGAAGTGAACGAAAATTGGGGCAAAAAAGCAAATTCGGCAAATGCAAAAAATGCGATAAAAGAGACGCATCCGACAAAGACGGATTATGCGACAGTTGCCGCTACATGGGCTTATTAGCCAGCCTCCTAGAAGAACGCACAGCACAAGTCAAATAGCCCTCATCCTTCTTTTTCCCCAAAAAACTCTTCAGAAAGATATTTACACCTTTCATACTCTTATCTAAAAATCAAAACAAAAAAAGGGGAAAAACTTGGAAAAAGACATAGTTGACTATTGCCTCGAACTTGCCAAGAGCAAAAAAATCGAATACGCCGAAGCAAGAGCGCTTGACACAAACGTTGAAAACATGGTTATCAAGAACGGACTCTTAGACGCTTTTGCAGTATCCAAGGACAGCGGTTTCTGCGTGAGAATACTTGCAGACGGTGGTTTAGGTTTTGCTTCATCAAACAAATGGACAAAGCAAGAAGCGGTGAAAGTCGTAAACCTAGCGTACAAACTGGCTAAAAACGCTAAACGCAAAGACAAAATCAAGTTTGCCGAAGAGAAAGCTGTTAGAACGAAATGGGACGTTAAACAAAAGAAAAAAATCGAAAACGTTTCTGCGGAAGGAAAAATAGAGAGGCTTATGGAAATCGACAAAGCCATAATGTCACAGAAAACTAATGTCGTGGCAAGAACTCTAGTGTACCAAAGCACGCTTACGGAAAAATACTTCGTTAACACCGAAGGATCAATAATCTCTTCATTTGTGCCGAGAATCGAAGTTACACCTTTCGGCGTCACGATCGTGGAAGGCGGCAAGATGGAACAACTTCCATTCAAATGGTTCGGCTACACTGGCGGTTGGGAAGCTTTCGAAAAATGGAAACTAGAAGAAGATTTAACGCGAGAGGTTCAAGTACTGCAACGTTTACTTAGAGAAGGAAAAGCTGTGAAACCGGGCAAAATGGATCTGGTGTGCGGCCCAGAAGTCGTGGGCATCGCTTGCCATGAATCTTGTGGGCATCCTATGGAGGCAGACAGAATTCTTGGAAGAGAGATGAGTCAAGCAGGCAGATCGTTCATTTATCCGGGCGGACCCTATTGGATAGGCACACAAATCGGCAGTGAATTGGTTACGATTATTGACGACCCTGCTATAGAGAACAGTTATGGCTACTACTTGTATGACGACGAAGGGATTAAAGCCAGACCTCGCTATCTTTATAAAAAAGGTGTTATCAACGAGTTTCTGCAAAACCGTGAAACAGCTGCAAAACTGGGCACACGAAGTAACGGCGCGTCACGTTCTATCAATTATGACCGAGAAGCTATCGTGAGAATGGCGAACACTTATTTGCAGCCTGGTGACATGACGGAAGAAGAAATCTTTGAAGACATTAAGTATGGCATTTTCATGAACTCCTTTACGGAATGGAACATTGACGATGTGCGATTTAATCAGCGCTACATTGGGCGAGAGGCTTACATAATAGAAAAAGGCGAACTCAAAGCGCCTGTAGCAAGACCTATCATTGAAACCACAACCAAGACCTTCTGGATGGCTGTCGACGGTGTTTCGAAGAAAGTTGGATTCGTTAGTGCGGTTTGCGGTAAAGGTGATCCGGGGCAAGGCGTTCCAGTCGATACTGGGGGGCCTTTGGCTAGGCTGAGAGGGGTGTACATAAAATGAGTGAAATAATGGCAAAGACCGAAGAGATAATGAAGAAAGGCAAAGCGTTGGGTGCGGACGAAGTTATTGCCACAACGGTATTCGGTGAGTATCGCCAATTGAGGTTCAGTAACAACCAAATCGATATTGGGGTGGCATGGGACGATTATACTACAAACGTTCTTCTTACATGGCAGAAACGAGTGGTCGCCACACAGATCAAAAACTTTCAGAACATCACGCCGACCATGGAACAATTGTTTAAACTGGCTAAGGCGTCCAAAGAGAACCCGATGTACGGCGGAGTTGTTCAAGGCAAATTTAAATACGCCAAACCAATGGCCGACAAATCCATCAGAGACGTCGAAAACCCGTCAGAATACATTTACGAGGCCATAGCCGCTGCCCAACGAAAAATTGGAAAAAACATCGACGCAGGCGGTATTCTCTTCACAAAATATGAACAAGTTTTCTTGGTGTCGTCAGAGGGACCGGAGGGACAAGACGAAAGGTCGGCGATTGAATTGTCGATTAGGGCTTTTGCCGAAAGGGACGAGTCAGGACACGGCGTAGAATGCAACTCTTCGCTTAAGGGCTTTAATCCTGCGAGGGCGGGAGAGAAAGCTGGAGAAATTGCAAAGATGGCTAAGAATCCGAAAGCTGGGAAAACTGGGAAATTTGACATAATCTTTGAACCGTTGTTCTGGGGATCGATGCTTGGCGCCTATGGAATGATGGGGTCTGCGTTTTTTGTCTTAACGAAAATGTCGGTGTTTGCAGATAAGATGGGACAGAAAGTGGGACCCGCAATCGTGACTATTCGGGATAATCCTGGAAAATACTCAGTGAGCAACAGAGTTTTCGATGACGAAGGTGCGCCCGTGAAAGAAACGGTTTTCATCGATAAAGGCGTGCTGAAGACATACTTCCACAATACGTCTACGGCTAAACTATTCAAAACTCAGACTACGGGTCATGCTGGTTTGGTTCAACCAATGCCATGGAGTTTGGAGATGGACGCGGGTGACATGACTAAAGACGAGATGTTCGAAGACACAAAAAGAGGTCTGTACGTAACGAACACTTGGTACACCAGATTCCAAAACTACGCAACGGGCGACTTTTCAACAATCCCACGCGACGGCATATTCCTAATCGAAAACGGCGAAATCAAAGAATCTTGGAAAGAAATCCGCCTCAGCGACAATATCCTAAACTTGCTCGCGAACATCGCTGGAATTTCGAAAGAAAGGATGCATGTTCACTGGTGGGGTGAAGCTGACCCGCCGTCTTTGTCGCCCTACGTGCTAGCGAGAAACATTCAGATAACTAGACCTGAATAAGCCACGCTCTTTTTTCTCCCTTCTTTTTTCTAACGTTTCTTTCTGATTCTTTGGACAAAGTACATTAAAATGATGACGAAGGCAATGATGACGAACGCGGTTGAGACCGTGTTGATTGTTACGTCATCTGTTTCCATGATGAACGCTATTGAAACTGCCGCCATGAAAACGCCGATGTAAAGGCTTATGTTGCTACTTAGGAATTCTGTAAATTCTCTGCGTATGGTTCCGAAGTACTTGTTGAGTAATATGAGTATAGAAGCAAACGCAAGAAACACGATTAAGAACGTATAGGTGAGCATTGTCCAATAGTCGCCTAACGTAAGCAGAAGCCCAACTTCGTCCCCTATTAGCCCCCCACCAGCGCCAAAAAGAATTGCCGCTAAACGGTTAATTCGTTTCTCCTCAAAACTAATGCCAAGCCAACCGCCGATGGCGAGCATGACTAAACCATACCAGAAATGGTGGATGTGGATGCTGCCGTTGATTAGGATGATAGTGTGAGGGTTGAAAGTAGTAAACGCACGGGCGATTACAAAAGAAACTATGAACGCAATTAGGGCTAGAATGGAAAGGCTAGGTTTCGGCTTAGGCTTACCTTCCACTTGGATTCCAAAGCACGCTCCTTTCGCTGAAAATCAAGATTGAAACCTGTTACTCGGCATCATTTATCATAGTACTTGAACGCGTTGATACGTTCGTCTCTTTCTTTCTTATGATTCGTGTAGATGGGGCATTTTTGTTGGATACATTGTTTTGTGAAGAACTCATGCCAATATTCTCTCTCGCTGAATGAACATGCACGGGCTATGGATTTCCAGTTAAAACGCCAGCAAGTGATCTTAGCTTTAAACGCTGGGCACGGGTCACATTTGCGCGGTTCCACACCGCAACCCGGGTTAACTATCCAGCAACAGTCTTTTTCTTCCAACAGAGTTGTCTCCTAAAGGAAAAGACGGCTGATAGAGTATTTAAAAATTCATGTCAAAAAGGTTAATCTCAGAGGCTCTGCTTATATTACAAATGAAAATGTGGGACTTGATATCCTTAGGGATGCTTGGGGCAACTGGATTTCTCGTAGGTTACGCCATCAAAAAGCTCGTCAAACTTTTCCTGTTTTTTGTAGGCTTATGCCTCCTCATACTAATCGGCCTAGAATACATGGGCGCGATTAAGATTTACTACGATAAACTCGGCGAGGTTCTCTTCAACACCCTAATCAGTTTACAAGCAATGTTGCCCGAAATAGCCCCAATGCTGTCTGGGTTGTTTTATTCCCTAAGTTTTTCCGCGGGCTTCTTGCTTGGTTTAATGAAAGGATAAAAACAAAAAGGGAGGCACAATGAAATGACGATTACAGATGCGCCACGGACGAAAAAACCCAAACTGCCCAAGAAACGAATTTTAAGAAAACAATTTAAGAGAAAGTAAATTGGTCAAATTTGTCAAATAAACCTAAAATAGAACCTTCTGCACCGTATATTTTTCCTCGCAATGATTCATGGAAGGGTTTCACGTTTGAACGACAATGAAGACGTTTTTATTAACCTCAACCCGAACCCGCTGGTTAGGCATTTAGGTAAACTGCCAAAAGAGTTCACGAAGGAAGACATTGTCAAATTCGCCAAAGACCGAGAGGTTAAGATGATAAATCTATGCCACGTCGCCGAAGACTGTAGGCTTAAGACACTAAGTTTTGCAATAAACAACGAAGCCCACCTAAACGAAATCTTGGATTTCGGCGAACGCGTAGACGGGTCAAGTCTTTTCTCTTTTCTCGAACCCTCTAAAAGCGACGTGCACATCAAACCGAGAATCAATAAAACCTTCGTTAACCCTTTCAACATTGTCCCCACGCTTAATGTTCTGTGCGATTATTTTGGCGAAGATGGAGAGCCCCTTGAAATTTCACCCGCGAACGTGCTCAGAAAAGCACAAGAAAGACTGTTGAAAGAAACGGGCATTGCTATAAAAGTGCTCTGCGAACTCGAATTCTACATAATAGCCAAACGAGAAACATCGACAATTTATCCGGGAACACCGCAGAAAAATTATCAAGAATCTTCGCCTTTTGCAAAGTTTGAACATTTACGAAACGAAATGTTAACCACACTCGCCGCAGTTGGAGTATCCGTAAAATACGGTCACGCAGAAGTCGGCATGATCGAAAACGATAACGCCCTCATGGAACAACATGAGATCGAACCTCGATTAGAAACGCCAGTAGACATGGCGGATAACGTTTCAATTGCAAAGTGGATTATACGTAATGTAGCGGCGAAGTACGGCGTGGAAGCAAGTTTTGCTCCAAAAATCGTTTTGGGGCATGCTGGCAACGGTATGCATGTGCACATTTCTGGTGCGAGGAATGATGAGATTATTATGACTAACTCTCGTGGAGAGTTAAGCGAGGAGGCTAGGGCGATGATTGGAGGAGTGTTGAAGTTTGCTCCGAGTCTAACAGCGTTTGGCAATACTGTGCCCACTTCTTATCTGCGCTTGGTTCCAAAGCAAGAAGCACCGACCAAAGTTTATTGGGGTTACAAAAATCGTGAAGCCCTCATCAGAGTGCCGCTGGGTTGGTGGACCGAGGAAAATGGCAAACGCGAATACATGCAGACTTTTGAGTTGCGGTTGCCGGATGGTTCAGCAAACGTTTACTTGCTTCTTGCGGGAATTTTGATGGCTATCGGCTACGGTCTAACGCACAAAGAGAAAGCACTCGAAATTAGTGATGAAACTCTTGCGGAAAGCCCAAGGTTTAGCGAGGACAACTTGAAAATTCTACCTCGTTCTTGCTACGAATCGGCGAAACTGTTGGAAAAACACAGAGAAATCTACGAGAAAGGAAACGTTTTTCCGAAACGAATGATCGATGGAATCGTTAAGCGTCTTAAGTTGTACGACGACGAAAACTTGGTCGAATCAATAAAAAACGACAACAAACAAACAGAGGAATTAATAAAGAAACATTTGCATTGTGGTTGATTACTTAAAAACTAATTTTTAAGTGTTTACAAAGCTTATTAACGAAAAACAATTAACACAACATGCCGAGGCACGTGTGAACATGAAAAATTCCGAAGCCCCCCATAACTCGTCTCCAAGTCGCTACCGTTGGGTTGTATTGTTTACTGCGTTTTTGGCTTTCGTAGCTTACGCTTTTGCTTTGCAGGAAGCCCCGCCCTTGATTCCATCTATCATAGGCGAGTTCGGTATCAGCAACGCGCAAGCTGGATTAGTCATGTCTATAGTGCTGGTGCCCGGAATTTTTCTTAGCTTGCCTGCTGGGATTTTCGTGAACAAATATGGCGCCAGACGGTTAGGTTTGGCTGCGTTGAGTGTGGTGATTGCGAGTTCTTTCTTAATCCTTATGGCGAACTCTTTTGTGGTAGTGTTGGCTGGAAGATTTATTCTAGGTTTAGGCGGCGCCTTTATCGTCGCTACTGCGCCTGCTGTGATTGCACAGTGGTTCGTGAAGGAAGAGTTGGGGAAGGCGATGGGAGTTTTCGGGGTGAACATGCCCTTTGCTACTATCTTAGCTTTTCCAACTGCAAGCATGCTGAAGGATCTTGGATATGGATGGCGTTTCCCTTTCTACATAAGCTTGGTCTTGGGAATCATTGTCGCAGTTATTTTTGCGTTGGTGGTCAGGGAGGGACCCTTTGCACGGCAAGATAGGACGATGACTACGCGGGTAGCGGTGGGTAACGTTGAGATTTGGAAGGTGGGGTTTGTTTGGTTATTTTTTAATGCTGCAGCTTTGTCGTTTGTAACTTGGGCGCCGACTTTGTTCGAAAAATTTCAAGGCGTACCTAAGGTGGAGGCGAGTTTTTTTGCGAGTTTGTTGATGTGGGCGGCAATATTTTTCGTGCCCGTTTTCGGTTATTTGTCAGATAGGTTTGGTAGGCGTAAGTTCTTTGCGGTTTTGGGAGCGGTTTTGATGACTTTGGCCTTTGCTTCTATCGCGTACACTTCAAACTTTGTGTTGGTAGTTTCGATTTTAGCTCTTGGTATCTCAGCGGCGATGATTCCGCCTATTGTGTCTGCTTTACCTGCAGAAATCTTGGGGTCGAATTTGGCAGGTTTGGGTTTTGGTGTAACGGGCATGTGTATGAACATCGGCGGGGCGGTGGCGCAGCCTTTTGTTGGGTTTATGTTGGATTTTACGCAATCATACGTTTATTGTCTTCTAGGTATGGCGGGGCTTTCTGCAATTGGCGCGGTTGTTGCGTTTTTGTTGAAAACACGTTAGCTGAGGCAAGTTTCAAGCGAAAGATATCTAAACTGATATTTCTATTCCTGGGATTTTCTTTTTCTCATAAACTATGTCGAAGATTTTGGTCATGATTGTGATCCAGATGAGGTAGAGTATGGCGCACATTATCCACGCTTCGAGAACTCTGAATGACCGAATAGCGATCGACTGGAACGCCGAGGTGAGGTCTCTTATGCCGAGAATAGACAATGCAGCCGTGCTTTTCGTTAAGGAGCAGAACTCGTTGCTCCATGCTGGAATTACTATTCTTAGCGCTTGGGGAAGAATCACGTAGACGATCGTTTGAGGCTTTGACATTCCAACAGAAAGCCCTGCTTGCATTTGGTCTTCAAACACTGCTTGCATTGCACCTTTTATGTATCCTTTTTGATATGCCGCGCTGTTAAGCGCAAAAACTAGGAACCCAGCGATTATGGGATCTATTAACGTTTGAAACATGGCGGGAATGACGTAGACGCTTATAAACAGTTGAACTATGATTGGGCTTCCTCTGAAAAATTCCACATAAAAACGAATGAAAGTTGAAACAATCTTTCCCCCGTAAATGTCACCTATCGCTAAGATTGTTCCTAGTCCGAGCCCGGCGAATATGCCGAATAATGTTACTTCGATCGTTAGAATGAAACCATCGACGATTAACGGGAGATTTTCTGCTAAGAAACTCATGTTATTCCCTTTTTGTCTTTTTGATTAATCTTGCCATGAATTTTTTCGCTCTTTCGCTTTCTGGGTTTGTAAAGAAAAGTTCGGGTGGACCAGTTTCTACTATTGCGCCTTCATCGTAGAATATCATCTCGTCGGCTACCTCGCGGGCGAACGGCATCTCATGACTGACTATGAGCATGGTGGTTCCCATTCTTGCAAGGTCGCGTAACGTGTCTATAACTTCTCCCGTTAGTTCAGGATCTAGCGCAGAAGTTGGTTCGTCAAGTAGTATGATGTTGGGATTGCGTGCCAAGGCTCTCGCTATGCCGACTCTTTGTTGCTGGCCTCCAGACATTTGCGCAGGATAATGCTTTGCCCAATCTTCCATCTTCACCAGTCTAAGCGCTTCCATTGCTTTTTCTCTAGCTTCGTCTTTGGGCATCTTTAATACCCGTCTCAGTGACAACTCCACGTTCCCAAGCGCCGTCAAGTGACGGAAGAGCCAAATGTGCTGGAACACAAAGCCTATTTTAGCCCTAGCCTTGTTCAGATCTACGCTTGGTTTAGTGAGGCACTGGTCTCTTAAGTAAACGTCCCCTTTGTCGGGTATTGTCAGCATAGCAAGGCATCGTAGAAAAGTGCTTTTTCCCGAACCGCTCGGTCCGAATACGAGTTTTATTTCGCCTTCTCTAATCTGGAAAGAAACATCTTTTACCGCTATGATTTTCCCGTAGGTTTTCCATAAATTCTTGCATTCCATTACTATTTCTGCCATGGCTCTACAACCCAAGTTGTTTCTTTTTTCTGCTTCCCCACGTATCTAGCCACGTAGCCAAAGGAAACGTGAGTAAGATGTAGAGGATTGCTGCTACGATGTAGGGAATTACAGGGTCATAAGTCGCTTTTCTTATCCTATCCGCTTGCTCCATTATTACGGGAACGCCGATCACGAACGCATACGATGAATCCTTAACAAGAAGCGCATACTCACTCCCCAAGCCTGGCGTAGAAAAAATAAAAACTTGAGGAATCATTACACGCAATATTGACTGCAGCCTTGAAAGTCCAAGAGAACGTGCAGCCACCATTTGCTCTTCTCCAACTCCTCTAATCGCACCCTTAAATATCTGGGACTGATTCGCCGCACTTCTTAGCCCTAACACGAACGTCGCCGTGAAAAACGCATCTCCAAAAGGAAAAGCAAGAAAAAGACCTACTCCCCGATAAAATAGGAGCATCAAAACCAATTCGGGTATGCCCCTGAAAACTTTCTCGAATGCATCCACGAATACAGCGAAGCCTCTTTCATACGTTCTTATGAAAGCTAATGGAAGCCCAATGGTTAGTCCTAGTAAAAAGGAAAAAATGGAAATTAATAGGGTAGTAGATATTCCTTGTAGCATGTAGAGTAGTTGCTGGACTAGATCCACTGTGCATCACGTTGTGTTTGCTAGCATTTCCATTTCTGCTTGAGCGCGTCTAATTCTCCAGAGGCTATTATTTCTGCAAGAGCGCCGTTTATTTTTGCAACTAATATGTGGGCATCTTTATGCGCTACAAATGCTACTGGCCAGTATGGTCTCCTGAAAATGACGACAAGCGGCGGTTCACCTTGTTGTTCGGCTTCGAGTATCCAGTTGGAAGTAATAGGAGTTTCCGCGTAGACACAGTCGATTAAACCTGTTTTCATAGCCGTAAGCGCATCTACATAGTCGCTGTAAGAATGAACTAAACCAGACGGAATAGTATCGAGCAATTCGCTTTCCTGCGTAGTGCCCACTTGTACTCCCACATGAAGATTTAGAGCCGTCAAATTTTCTAGTGAAGTTAGCATGGTAATTCCTTTGTTGTCCCGTCTAGTTTTGTTCATTATTATTTGGCCCTCAGTGATGCTGTGATGCATCGTAAACTGTACCACTTCTAATCTTTCAGGTGTGACAGAAAAGCCGCTAACTCCCAAGTCTAGCTTTCCTGATTGCACTGAGGTGATTATATCATCGAATGCCGTGTCCCTCCAATCCACGGTGAGGTTTAATTTGTCCGCAATCATTTCCATTAATTCCACCTCAAACCCGATGATTTCATTTGTTGTTTCATTAAGAAACTCATATGGTGGCCATCCTGGTTCTGTGCCGACTCTGATTATGCCCGTGCTTACGATGTTGTTCCAGACAGGGTCTTCAGGTACTCCCAACGAGCGAAGCACGTACGGGCTTGCATACAAACCTACCACGAAAGCTAAGACAGCGATTATTATCATCCCTATGGCTGTTACATATTTTTGGGCTACCAAACTTTTCCCTCGGTCATATGTTTTACATGTTACCCTATTTAAGACTTAAGCGGCTATGGTCCTGCAAAAACGCGTAATTCGAAAACGTCTGCGTTCTGCAGAAGGTTTGATTCTTACAGTGTGATTTACGTTTATGAACAAGTTTTTATTTGCCTTCAGACAATGGTTCAACCCGTGAATAAACATGAATGAAACAGTTAAAGAGAAGGTTCAAAAAGCGCTGGGTGAGATACGACCGCGGTTGCAAGCGGACGGCGGAGACATCGAATTCGTAGACGTAAAAGACGGAGTAGTCAAAGTCAAACTGAAGGGAGCATGCGCTGGCTGTCCAATGTCCACGATGACCATTCAAATGGGCGTCGAAAGTTACCTAAAACGAAAAATCCCAGAAGTAACCAAAGTCGAAGCAATCTGACCTTAGCACGTCGCTAACTCTTTTCTTCTTCAAAATTATTCTCAAAAAATTCAACACCACAGCAACGCGCGTGCTTATCATTAAACTACTAATATTCTAATCGGTTAAAACCGATGGCGAAAAAAACTACCTAGACCAGAAGAAACGTGCTAAAGCCGAGTAACCTGTTAATCTGGGATCCAAAACAGTGATTTCCGTTTTCAAAAACCCAAGCAGTTCCGCGTGGCTTAGCCCAATAGCGAACACGGTGTATGCGCAATTCTGATTCCGAGTTCATAATTTATTTATTAAAAGTCGAGCAATTTTTCATGCAGACGGAGAAAAAACAAAATGCCAATAGAACAAATTAGTGTAAAAGATAAGCAAGAACTGGAAAAAATCGTTATGGAAGAGATAAACGCCATCGAAAGCGGTCTAACAGTCGTCTACAACAACATCAAAATCGACCCAAAAACCAACCTAGACATTCTAGCCTACGACTCCGACGGCAGACTGGTGGTGATGCAGCTTAGCACCACTGAAGAGGACAACATGTTTTTTGAAGGCTTAAGATGCCTCAACTACGTCGACACCGTGAAGCCGATGCTAAAAGCCGCGCACAAAGAAGCGAAAATAAACGAAAACGCTGCGCCGAGACTGATTCTCCTCGCGCCGAGTTTCTCGTCAAACCTTCGCAACGTCGTCGAAAACACAAACGTCGTCGAAGTCGACTTGTACGAATGGGATTACCTGCAAATCGGCGACAAAAAAGGACTGTACGCGCACCCAGTGTTTGTGAAGCAAACACGCCCGAAGCAGATCCAAGCAGAAAAGGAAACACAGAAACAAGCCAAGAAAGCGGAGAAAAAAGAGAAGCCGCACCACGAAACACCAAAGAAGCAAGAAGAAACAGCGCATGAACCACCAACCGAGGTCGTGATACCGCCTAAAGAAATGGCTCCAGTTGAACAGAAGAAACAGGACAAAGAACAAGAAAAGAAAAAGTCCATCTTTTCCTTATAAACACGCCCTCTTCCAACCTTCTTTCTAAATAATCATTGTTCTTTATTGATGTTTTCGCAAAATGAACCTTGAATACTGATTTTTACTTCATAGAGTTTATGTTCGCCTTCCCAGCGAAAGCATTACGGAGTGCGTTTGTATGCGGATTTGTTACGAATGCGGGAAAGAAATTGAAAATCAACATGAATTGGTCTTGAAAGAATTTCGAGTCGCAGAGTGGGGCGTTAAATTGGTGAAACCTTTTCATGTGGAATGTTTGCGGAAACGCGCGAAGGTTTCGAGAAGAAAATACATCATCGCATGTTTTGTCGCTTTGTTGCCTTTGTGTTTTGCGGTTTCCTACTGGGTTTTAACTTTGCTTTAAGCCATTGTTTTTTGAGTCGCCATTTCGCATGAAAGATTAACTTTGGCTTCGGGCTTGTTTGACTGTACCGTTTCGTAGATCTGCAGGGTTTGTTCAGCGGCTTCTCTCCAAGTGAAATATTTGATTACGCGTCTTCTCCCGTTTTTACCCCAACGTTTGGCTCTGTCTTCGTCTTTAAGGACTTCTTTTATTCCCCAAGCAATGTCAGCCGGGTCGTTTCCGTTTACGTGGATGCCGTTTTGTTCCGGTCCGGAAGACATTACTTGTTCTTTGAAGCCTACCACTCCTTGTGCGCCGACTACAAGCGGTTTGGCCATGGACATTGCTTCTAGGCTCACTATGCCGAAGGGTTCGTAAACTGATGGAAAAATGCACACGTCTGACGCAGCATAGTGCAGGATTCTTTCTTCCTCTGGCAAAAAGTCAAAACAAGTCAGCACGTTTCCAGCAATTCCTAGTCGGTGGGCGGTTTCAGTGATGTCTTTTTGTTCTTCTCCCTTGCCTAAGATCACGAGTTTCGCGTTCGGGAATTCCTTCAACACAAGAGGCATTGCTTGAACTAAATTTCTTACACCTTTCACCCAAGTAAGCCTGCCTAGGAAAAAGAGCATTTTCCCGTTTTCCGATATACCATATTTCTCACGGATTTTTTGCACGTCTTCTTTCGAGTATTTTTCTGGATTGTATCGTTCTGGATCGACACCGTTCCAAACTACGCTGATTTTTTGCCCTGGCCAGCCATGTCTTATGAGGTCTTCTCTCATGGCGTGACTGACTGTAATAATGTGATCAGCGGCTTCTGCTGTAGCCGCTTCAAAGTGTGAAACCACTTCTGAACCTTTGCTGCCGCTTCGGCCCCATTCAGTGCTGTGTACATGGAATACTACTGGAAGTTTTGTTTGGTTTTTGACGATTATGCCTGATATGCTACTAAGCCAGTCGTGGACGCAGGCGATGTCGAATTTGTTGCCTTCTTTCTTGATCAGGCTGTTGATGAATTTTGTGGCGCTGAGAACGTTGTAGATGAAGATGTCGTTGAAGAAACGGATGTTGGTGCCCCACTTTTTGAGGTCTTCAGTTACAAACATGGGAAAGACGTTGCTGACGTCAGCGTTTAAGGGACGGTGAATCTCAACACCCTTGAACACCTCTCGTGTTTTTTGGTTGCCAACGTTCATGGTAAACACCGTAACATCGTGTCCCATGGCGACAAACTCACGAGTGATATACTCAGCATACGTGCCAAGTCCGCCTACCACGGCTGGCGGATATTCCCACACGAAGAAGCCGATTCTCATAACTAACCCATCTTAATATATAGAAAACGTTCATGCTTTGCATATCATCTTTTACACGTCAAAAAAACTACGCACATTTTTAATATGAAGGAAGGAAAAATAGGGTAAGAAACCGAACAAATACAAATAATGATATCCTTTTTGATGCGCCCACACTATAACGTTGTAAACCCAATCATCTGCGCCATAATACCATGTGCCGTTTCCCGGATAATCATCGTGCCATGGAGATACTACATCATAGCCATTCGCATATAGGTCATAAACAAGTTTTTCCTTTTCACCTGTAGGATCTTGAGAGAAAAGCGATAATACACGAACGCTATCAATGTATGCCAATCCTCCATACATGACTATTGCGAGCTTGTCTCTTCCCGTAGAATTCCA